>DCQM01000071.1:38837-43178 GCA_002323895.1 Akkermansiaceae bacterium UBA1518 | reverse complement strand
GACGCTGACGGAGTCTTCGGCTTTACGGAGAATTTTGACGATAGCGTCCAAGTAAGTGTCACTCCGATCCTGAGCAATTCAGATCTTGGCTCTCGCGGTGACGCTGGCCCAACTCATACCGATGCGGATTCTGCCAGCAGCTGGAATACCCGGACCTATGGTAACTACGACTTCTCCAATAGTGTGGGAGGTGGCTGGTTCGATGTTACCGTCGAGCTTGACGAAAAAGGCGGTGGAGCTCAATCCGCTGGCGGCATCGGATTTGGATTCTTTAACGGGACCTCTACCTTCGATACCGACTTCCAGGGAATTGGCTACGCAAGCGCTAACGGCCAAGCTACCTTTGATGCCGATCCTACCTCTGGTGCTAGCTTCGGTGTCTTTACAAAAGACAATCCTGATAACGAAGGCCCTCCCGATCCTACTCCAGGAGGCGGATTCATAGCAAACTGGAATGAAGGCAAGCTCATCGGACTCCGCACTAATGATACTGTTGGCTTTGTTTTAGATGGAGAACCCGCCAGTAACGTTGACAATGACAGAGACGGGGTCATCGACGATGGCCAGACCGGTTTTTATAGTTCAATTAATGTCGATTCAGAAAATTCGGCATCCTTAGACTTATCGGGTGACGATTTCGACTGGGCGCTTCGATTCCAAATGTATGACGCTGACGGAGTCTTCGGCTTTACGGAGAACTTTGACGATAGCGTCCAGATAAATGTCACTCCGATCCTGAACTATTCAAACCTTACCTCTCGCGGTGATGCTGGTCCAACTCATACCGATGCGGATTCTGCTAGCAGCTGGAATACCCGGACCTTTGGCAACTACGACTTCTCCGATAGTGTGGGAGGTGGCTGGTTCGATGTCACCGTCGAGCTTGACGAAAAAGGCGGTGGAGCTCAATCCGCTGGTGGCATCGGTTTCGGTTTCTTTAACGGAAACTCTACGATCGACACTGACTTCCAGGGAATCGGCTACGAAAGCGCTAATGGCCAAGCCGCCTTTGATAACGATCCTGTTTCTGGTGCTAGATTCGGTGTCTTTACCATCAGTGAAGGTTTTGATAATTCCGGAATCGTTATTAACTCGGTTACTAGAGAGGTTGTGAATGGAAGTGTCTCGGTTACAATCACATGGAATTCTCGTGAGGGACAGATCTACACAATTTTTGCAAGCGAAGACCTCGCCCTAGGCGATCTCACACTTTGGGAAGAGCTTGATGATGGTAAACAAGCCGCCCTTGGCGCAGATGTGACATCATTCACTGAAAGCGGTTTGCCGCTGGATACCAAAACAAGATTCTACATCGTGCGGATTTCTGAATAGCACCCAGCACTCTGGCTTCCGGTCAGAGCATTTTTTGGGGGTGACTGCCTGTAGGCAGTCACCCCTTCTTTTTGTATGCCCTGCCAAAATCAGTTAATAAAGCAAGAGGACAACTACAACACCGACCCCCTCCTATGCTAATTCTAGACGAAAGCTTATGAAACCTCCTCAAACCTTACCTCACGATGTATCACTCCCACTTCCCTCTCCAAAGAAAAGCGCTTCGACTCACCTATTTAAAAAGCTTTATTAAAATGGTGGACCGGGAGGGATTCGAACTCTTGATACGCAGATTCTTTAGGGTAGAACGGAAGCATCAGTATTGGTATAAAAACGCCCAACCCGGGTTTCCGCGAACTTTCCGCCAAAAGCAAATTCCTAGCAGTTTCCTGTCAGTTGATCTGCATTCCAAAATAAATCAATAAATCCACCCCCCGAACCCTCGAAAAGGTCACACCCATGAGAATCACCATCCTGAACTTCTTAGCCGTTGCGACCATTCTCGCCCCGGCGTTCACGGCAGCCTCTCGCGCCGCCGACCCGGTCGACATCGGTTCGCGCCGCGAACTGTTCGTCGACCACCATCTCGTCGACAAGATCGACGGGGACGCGGAACTCACGCTCAGCCGCCCCAAGGACGAAGGCATCTGCATCCGTTTCGACAAGCCCTGGGAAGGCCGCTTCTGCGGTTACATCACCGTTATCAAGGTCGCCGATGAGGATTACCGTCTTTTCTACCGCGGCGTTCCCAAGTCCGGCGGCGACGGCAATTCAGCGGAAAAAACCTGCACCGCGGTTTCCAATGACGGCATAAACTGGACGAAGCCCAATCTGGGTATCTACAAGGACTTCGGCACCGAAGAGAACAACGTCATACTCGCCGATTGCGCCCCCTACACGCATAACTTCTCCCCCATGCTCGATACGCGTCCGGGCGTTCCCAAGGAACAACGCTTCAAAGCGCTCGGCGGAACGTGGAAGTCCGGGCTGATCGCGTTCGTCTCCGAAGACGGATTCCACTGGAAGAAGCTTCAAGAGAACAAGCCGGTCATCCACGACGAGAAGGCGGCCGCCCTCGATTCCCAGAACGTTTCCTTTTGGTCGGACGCCGAGCAATGTTACGTCTGCTACCTCCGCTCCTGGTCGAAGAAGCCGTGGGGCGGATTCCGCTGGATTGCCCGGACTACGAGCAAGGACTACGTCAACTGGACGCCCATCAAGGACATGGAATTCCTCCACGACGGCAAACTGGCCCCCAAGGAACACCTCTACATTAACCAGACGTCGCCCTATTTTCGCGCCCCGCACATCTATATCGGCACGGCTGCGAGATTCATGCCCGGTCGGCGAGTCCTTTCCGACGCCCAAGCGAAGGCCATTAACGTCGACCCCAGTTACTTCGCCGACATCTCCGACGGCGTCCTCCTGACCAGTCGCGGCGGATTGACCTACCAACGGACCTTCATGGAGGGCTTCATCCGCCCCGGAATCGGCTATCAAAACTGGGTGTCGCGAACCAACTACCCGAGCCTGAATATCGTTCAGACCGGCAAGGATCGCATGTCCTGCTACGTCAACAATAACTACGGCCAGCCGACAAATTGCCTCCGCCGCTACTCGATGCGTCTCGACGGCTTTGCCTCCGTCCGCGCCGGCTATGACGGAGGATCGCTGTTGACGAAGCCGCTCGTCTTCTCGGGTAAGAATCTCGCCATCAACTTCGCCACTTCCGCAGCCGGGGGCATTAAGGTGCAAATCGAATCGCCGGACGGAAAACCGCTTGAAGGATACACCTTCGCCGATTGCCAAGAGCTCATCGGCAACGAGATCGATCGCGTCGTTGTCTGGAAAGGAAAGAGCGACCTGGAGTCCCTGGCCGGCAAGCCCGTCCGCCTCCGTTTCCAACTCAAAGACGCCGACGTCTACGCCCTGCAGTTCGTGAAGACGCCGTAAACGGCGTCTCACCCCCTTTCTCCCCCATGTATTTCGCCCAACCCGGGTTTCCGCGACCTTTCCGCCATCTAAAGCTCCCCACCCGACCGGGGGAACACCTTGCAGACGCCCTTATATAATACGGTGGGAGATTTTTGTGACTGACTTGTGCCTCTCTCTACTATGGGTGTAACTCCAACTGGGTTGCTATCCTGCAGGCCAAAGGTGGCTTCAAAGCCCTCCCACCAAAAGGAAATTGCTGGCAGTCGCCCGGAACATTAGGTTAAACTAACATAATAATATGAAACTACCTAGATATTGGGCAAAGGGGTCGGCGGGAAAGGTAATGGAGGATTTCGCCTGCTGGGGATGGTCAGATATAAGCGTAGAGGAGGCACAGGAAAGAGGTGAGCAACGAGCTGCTTCTGTGGCAAAGATTATCCGTAGCGGCCTACGACCGGATCACTATCTATACGGTGATCGTCCGATGCGAGAGGAAATTATCGAGGAATGGAAGAGAGAAGATGCAACGACCTATGCCGCCGTTACTCTGAATGCCTACGGTTGTCAGATCCTTAATACGGCGAGTGTCATGTTTGTTGACGTAGATCTTCCCATGATACCAGCTTGGGATACGATCAAACACAAACTGGCAGGGATTTTAGGAAATAAAGATCTCTCTCCTAGAGAACGCCAGGAGTCCGAGGCTCTTGCCAAGATCGAGGAAATGATCAGGATGGATCGGCAATGCGGCATTCGGGCCTATCGAACAGCTGCTGGACTCCGATACTTGTTCACCCATGCTCACGCCGACCCAACTGCCGAGAGCACGCTCCGTGCGATGGAAGCACTTGGTGCGGATCCACTCTATATGCGGCTGTGCAAGATTCAGGAATGCTTCCGGGCACGGCTTAATCCGAAGCCATGGCGTTGCGGAATAAAAGCCCTGCGGATCACTTACCCTTGGGAGGATGAGACGGCGGAGAAAAGTGCGCGCCATTGGATTACCACCCATGAAAAGAAGGCGCAGGAATATGCGACATGTTCGCTAATAAGCCAATTCGGATCCAAGACCAT
>DCQM01000071.1:38043-38431 GCA_002323895.1 Akkermansiaceae bacterium UBA1518 | reverse complement strand
CACTTGCGTGAACAGGCCTTTACTCTAAGCAGGAATACCCAACAGGATTCTTCAGGGTAGAGCGGAAGGATTAATAGAAGAGGCAGGACAATAACTGTCTTTTCTGTCTGCGCACTTCTAGTGACACAAAGCCAGCCTCTGGCATGCATCTGCGAAGCTCCTAAATAAGATCGCTATATCCATTGCATCCATTTCTGCATTTTTCGCCGCCATACAACCGACAGCTTAGATGTCATTACGAAAGCTTATGAAACCTCTTCAAACCTTACCTCAAGGTGTATCACCTTGTGTATCACTCCCCCACCTTTACAAAAGGAACGCCCTCCAACTCATTGAGAAGAAGGGCTTTAAAAGATGGCGGACCGGGAGGGATTCGAACCCTCGATAC
>DCQM01000071.1:21380-37731 GCA_002323895.1 Akkermansiaceae bacterium UBA1518 | reverse complement strand
GGGATTCGAACCCTCGATACGCTTTTGACGTATACTCCCTTAGCAGGGGAGCGCTTTCAACCACTCAGCCACCGGTCCGGCGCTCGGATGAACGGGCGGGATATGAACACCTCAACTGACCTTCGTCAATGGTAAGAGCATCCAATTCTAAACTTTTTTTGAGACACAAAAAAAGGCGGCTCAACAAGAGCCACCTTTCGAAAATTTCGGAGTAATTTCCGCGCTAGTTCGCGCTAACGCTTTCGAGGATGACCTGATCTCCAGCTTGGAGAGCAACGCCATTCCGAAGGCTGCCTGGTTCGACATCAGCAACAGCCGTGTTTGGCTCGAGCTTTGAGATAAGAAGCTTACCGAGAAGCCGTCCATCACGTTGGATCAGGAGTTTCGAACTACCGGTAAGACCGGACTTCTCCCCCGCTCCAATCACTACGAAATTCCAGTCATTGTCGACTGCAACGATCGTCGCTTGGAACGTATTCCCTTCGACACGCTTAATACTCTGAAGGTTCTTTTCAGCGATCCGACTGCTTTCAGCGAGATTTTTCGCAATATCTTCCTCAAGGCGTTTCTTGACGAGACTTGCATCCTCCTCTTCACCGACAAGCTTCTTTTGGCTCGCCTCCAGTTCTTTCACAACACGAGGGACCTCTCCAAGCTCGATCCCAGGAAACTTCCCGCGGAGCGCTTCCATGGAAGCATCAATTTTCTTCTTCTCAGCCGCAGCGACTTCGAGGTTACTACTCACCGATTCAAGAGTTTTTGCTTTCTCCGCCCCCGAACCTTTCGCTGCCTCCAACTCAGCCTTGGCCTTGGATGCCTCGTCTAAGGCGAGGTCTTTAGCTTCAGTAGCAGTGTCCCTGTTGGTCTCCTCTTTCGAGATACTAGCAGTCAGGTTCTTGTTTTGACCCTGCAATTCTATTCGGTCTTTCACCTTTGCTTCATATTTTTCTTTGGCGTTCCAGCCTAAGAAACCAGACACAGCGATAGCGACGATTGCGAGAGAGTAAGTAAGAGTTTCTTTCATAAGATACTAGGTTCGTAGGTAAAATGTGTTTTTGACTGTGTTTGTTAAATCTAGTTCCCGCTTGTAGCAGATTCGACTGGGATCACGACATCCCCCGGCGCAACATCTAGACCTTCTTGGAGGGAACTTTGAATGACATCTGCCGTAGCTAAGTTAGCGGAGACTGCCTTCACATTGAGCTCAGCGATTTTCTCTCCCCCGCGGATGACTGCAACCCGAGAGCCACCAATGACACCAGAGCGTATTCCCGCAGCAAGAGTCACGATTCCAAGGCGACGATCAATGGATCGGATCGTGGTCTTCATCGTAGGGAAAGACTGGCCGGAAGTGATCTGGCTCTGCTTGTTCTTCGCAGCAACAAGAACCTGACCAGTGCTTGTCTTCTCACCGCGGAGGCGCTCGATCTCCGTATTTAAAGTTGCAACCTGGCCTTCTAGCTCTGCAATAGAGGCCTGAAGACGCTCAATCTTTGGAGCAAGCTCCTCAAGGTCACCAAGTTCTTTCAACTTCTCTTGAGCATCAGCGACTTCATTCTTAGTCGAATCAAGCTCCTTTTGCCTAGTGTCGATTTCGGCCTGAACAGCAGCATTAGCGGTAGTCTGCTTTTCAACCTCGCCACGAAGGCTATCTCGTTCTTCGCTCGCCTCTTTTTTCGTAGCTTCGAGTGCTGTGATCTCCTCACGAAGACCTTCATAGTTCATCGTGTTTTGTTTTTGGTCAGCTTCTTCCGCTTTAACTTGTTGAACTTGTGCTTCGAAAGCCCCTTTGTTTTTGTAGGCCACGAAAGCCGAGAACGCGAGGACGATTGCTGTTAGGGTGCCTAAAGTATTTACCATGGGATGTTTGTCGTGAGGTGGTGTTTGAAGTAAGCTATCGGTGTTGGCGGTCATCCGGCAATCAGAAAATTCACCGAAAAATGAATTATTCTTAAGAACTACCCGACTTTTGCACTCTATCGCTTGCATCTGCGGTGGAAGAAGACAATTTGCCGGCGTGTCGAGCGTCCTGCGTGTCATTGGTTATTTAAAAAGATATCCCCTTCTCGGGGGATCTCAATTTCTGTGCGCCTCTATTATGGCGGCCTCCGTCATCGTATTCCCGCTCGTCACCAAGCACATCACCGGGGAAATCATTCCGAATCGACAATTTGATGTCTTTCTCCCCTGGATCTTAATCGGCCTCCTTAGCTTTTTTATCAAGGATGCCCTAAATTGCGCCCGCATCATCTTGAACAACCACTTTGAGCAACGGGTGATTTTTGACATCCGCTCTGACCTCTACCGCAAGATTCAGAGACTCCCATTGCGATGGTTCGATAGCCGCCGCACCGGGGACGTTATGACTCGCGTGGTTGAGGACGTAACCGCGATGGAGCGAATTCTAATCGATGGGATTGAGCTTGGTCTTATTTCAATCATTCAAATCCTCGCGGTTGGAATCACGATGTATTGGTTGGACCCCACAGTTGCATTGTGGGCCACTCTTCCGATTCCCTTCTTAGCGATGGGCGCTTGGATTTACACTCGAAAGGCTAGGGGGAGATACAAAGCACAACGAGATGCTTCCTCAGACCTAAACGCAGTGTTGCACGATAATATTGCTGGAATTCGCCAGATTAAGGCCTACGCCGCGGAAAAAGATGAACACGAACATTTCAATGGGCTCTCAGGCGCGCTCCGCAAGGCTACCCTGCGAATCATGAAATGGTGGGCTTTTTACAATCCTAGTATGTCGTTCTTTAATAGCACGGGATACGTCCTAGTTCTCGGGTTTGGAGGATACGGGGTGATGCAAGGCACTATGGAATTCGATGAACTCCTGACCTTTTTCTTACTTCTTTCTTTGTTCTATGAGCCAGTCAGCAAGCTCCACCAGCTCAATCAGATGGCTTTGTCTTCTCGTGCCGCCGCAGACCGTGTTTTTGAAATTCTCGACTCTGATGATGAGCCAGACGCCGCTGGCGGAGATCCTCTCCCCCGCCCTGTCAGAGGCGCAGTCGAATTCGATAAGGTCAGTTTTTCTTACGACGAAGGCCAGCCAACACTCGACGAAGTCTCACTCATCGCCAAGCCCGGACAAACAATTGCTTTGGCTGGCTCCACCGGCGCTGGAAAGTCAACAATCGTCAACCTCCTTTGCCGATTTTACGAATACGACAAAGGTTCTGTTCTGATTGATGGAAAAGAACTAAACACTCTGGCAAAAGGGTCACTGCGAGACGCTATCGGCTACGTGACTCAGGAAGCATTCCTTTTCAATGGAACAGTGCGCGAAAACCTCTCATTAGCAGATCGCCACGCTAATGATGAGGCCATCTGGCAAGCTCTTGACGCTGCCAAAGCCAGCGAATTTGTTCGCGCGCTACCAGAACAACTCGATACCAATGTCGGAGAGCGAGGCGTGAAACTCTCAGGTGGAGAAAAGCAGCGCCTCTCAATCGCTCGGGCCCTCCTTAAAGATCCTCCCATTCTTCTTCTCGATGAAGCGACCGCCTCAGTGGACAACCAGACCGAACTTCTTATCCAACAGGCGCTCGATGAATTAATGAAAAACCGCACTTCTATCGTGATTGCCCACCGACTCTCGACTATTCAGAACGCCGATCGTATCTACGTTTTACAAAAAGGACGTGTCATTGAGGAGGGCCCCTACGACGAGCTCATCAATCAAGGCGGAAAATTTGCGGAGTTGGCTAATACGATCAAGTAATCGCAACTCCCTGATTATCAATAATTCTAAAATACTTTTTTAGAAATTTTGGGCGGTTTCGGCTCAAATTTGGAGGTTTTTTTATTCATCCGTAGACAAAACCGCCCCTCCAGCTACGTTTTCTGGGAAGTTATAACAATAACGCCGATTTTTCCTCCCTCGGGAGAGCAGCCGGCTTTGTGCGAAGCGGCTCCGGATTGGTCTCTGGAGCCGCTTTTATTATTTCGAGCACCACTTATCCTCATTTACTTCACAAAAAGAGCCGCCTTGATGATCCTGCAATGAAAGGGCCTCCTTCGCAGTCTTATCAGGGATAAAAAGAAAGATATTAGAAGGAGTTACGTTTCTACCAACGTCATCAACGATCGCCTTGATAGGATCCTCAATCCTCTTTGCGGTTTTTTCAATCCCGACAAAGGATCACCCCGCATGACCTCCCCATTTACCACCTTTTCTATGATCTCATTACTCAAAAAATCGCGCTCCTTTTTCTCAAAAAAAGTCTTCGCTTTGACCCTTCTTGGCACCGCAAGCGGATATGCTGCGGTTGATTTTAATCGTGATATCCGCCCCATCCTTTCCGACAAGTGCTTTCACTGCCACGGTCCGGACGAAAAAACCCGAGAAGCTGAACTGCGCCTCGACACCTATGAAGGAGCGACCGAAGGGGGAGAATTTGAGGTTCCAATCGAGCCTGGCAAACCCAGTGAATCGGAAGTTATTGCGAGAATTCTTAATCAGAACCTAGAGGAGATTATGCCCCCTCCTGAAACCCACAAAAAAGTCTCCCCGAAGGAACTTAAGCTTCTAAAGCAGTGGATCAAAGAAGGTGCGAAATATGATGATCCCTGGACTTATAAAAACCCGCTCAAGCACCCCACCCCGGTGGTTCAGTCCAAGGATTGGCCCGTCAACTTTGTCGACCATTTCATTCTCTCCCAACTTGAAAAGGTCGCCCTTTCGCCATCTCCCGATACTGATCCCGTCACCCTTCTTCGCCGACTAAACTTTGACCTGACCGGTCTTCCGCCCACCCCCGCTGATCGCGATCGCTTTCTAAACTCTTTTAAAACTAATCCCCAAATTACCATCGAGACGGAAGTCGATCGTCTCCTCAAATCTCCTCACTTTGGAGAGCGGCTCGCAAGCTACTGGCTCGACCTAGTCCGCTACGCCGACACCGTTGGTTACCACGGCGATCAGGATCACAACATCTCGCCTTATCGCGACTATGTCATTCGTGCTTTTAACGAAAACATGCCATTTGATCGCTTCACCCGAGAGCAACTGGCTGGGGACCTCCTCCCACACCCGACCCAGCAACAACTTGTCGCAACTGGCTACAATCGACTCCTTCAAACCACCCACGAAGGCGGGCTACAACAAGCTGAGTATCGCGCCATCTACCAAGCAGATCGCGTCCGCAACGTATCCGCTGTTTGGATGGGCGCCACTGTGGGTTGCGCACAGTGCCACGATCATAAATATGATCCATACACCGCCAAGGACTTCCACACCCTTGGGGCCTTCTTTGCTGACATCGATGATGAGCAACACTTTAAGTCTGGGACTAACTCTCTTCCGACCCGTCGCCCCCCTGAAATCTTAGTGCTAACTTCCAGCCAAGAAGCCGAAATCGCCTCGCTAAACAAAAAGCTTAACGACCTTTCAAAAGGTAGCCGAAACGAAATTGCTCGCCTTATCAAGGAATCTGCTGACCGAGCTTCTCTTGCCAAGAAAGCGAAAAACCCTAAAGAGAAGCAAAAATGGTTTGATGGCCTCAAACGAACCAATGATGCACTCGCAAAGCTCATCTCCGGCGATGAGCTCACCCAATGGAAAACTACTGAAGAACGTCGTGCAGAAATCGCATCCTCTGGGAAACTCACGATGATCACTAAGGCACTCCAGACACCTCGCATTTCACGAATCTTGCCGCGAGGGAATTGGCTCGATGAATCCGGGGAAATTGTTCAACCCGCTGTTCCCCACTTCCTACCCAAGATCAAAAAAGAAGGGCGTCAGACCCGCCTTGATCTCGCGAACTGGATCACTGATCCTCAAAACGGAACCGGCGGACTTACGGCCCGCGTTACCTCAAATCGCCTCTTCTATCTCTTCTTTGGAACCGGCCTTTCCCGCTCTCTTGGTGACTTTGGAGGTCAGGGCCAACCACCATCAATCCCAAAACTTCTCGATCGACTCGCCGTCGAGTTTTACGAATCCAATTGGGACATCAAGAAGATGGTTAAGACACTCGTAACCTCGCGAGCCTATCGCCAATCTTCACTCGTTCCCTCAAACCTGCGCGAGCGCGATCCCTACAATGAGCTTTTTGCCCGGCAAGCCCGCTTTCGCCTCCCTGCCGAAATGGTCCGAGACAACGCTCTCTCACTCTCCGGACTCCTCGTCACCGAGCTTGGTGGAGCCTCCGTTAGACCCTATCAACCTAGTGGATACTATCGCCACCTCAACTTCCCAGTCCGAAAATACAAACAAGACACCGACGCAAAAATCTACCGTCGTAGTCTTTACATCCACTGGCAGCGGCAGTTCCTACACCCCATGCTCAAGGCATTCGACGCTCCCAGCCGAGAAGAATGCACCGCCGAACGTCCCAAATCAAATACCCCAGTGGCGGCACTCAACCTCTTGAACGACCCCACCTTTGTCGAAGCCGCGCGCGTTTTTGCTGAGCGGATTCTCAAGGAATCCAAACCAAACAATCTTGCGCGTCTCCACCATGCCTTTGATCTTACTCTCAATCGAAAACCAACGATCAAAGAACGTGACACCCTCGAACAACTCCTGGCCTACGCCGAGGCTGACTTCAAAAAGAATCCAAATTCGGCAACTGCCATTATCAACATTGGCCAAACCAAACCCGAAAATCTCGATGCCATTGCCCTCGCTAGCTGGACCACTGTCTCACGCGCCATTCTTAATCTTAGCGAAACAACGACCCGCAACTAAGCCCCAAAGAAGCAAACAAAATCAGCCCGGGGCATGCCCTGCATTTTGACTTCCAACCTTCTATTTCCATGAACGCCGCAAACTTCATCAATCGTCGAACTTTCCTCAACAACACTGGACTTTCCTTCGGATCCGCAGCCCTCCTTTCTCAACTCACTCGCGCAGACGGTCTCGTTGAAAAATACCCCGGCTTGTCCGGCTTCCCGCACCACCCGGCCAAAGCAAAACGCGTCATCTTTCTCTGTATGGCAGGTGGACCATCTCATCTCGAGACTTTCGACTACAAACCACAACTCGATAAGCTGAACGGGAAGGCCATGCCGGAATCCTTCACCAAGGGCCAACCCATCGCACAACTCCAAGGACAAGCTCTTAAGGTTCAAGGCCACCTCACCAAATTTAAAAAACACGGGAATTCGGGCCAATATATTTCTGACTTCCTTCCCTACCACCAGAAGATGGCAGACGACATCACCGTCATCCGATCCATGGTCACCGAGCAAATCAACCACGACCCCGCTCATACCTTTATGAATACAGGCACCGCCATCAGCGGTCGTCCTTCGATGGGCTCTTGGATCAACTACGGCCTTGGGTCTGAGTCCGAAAACCTTCCCGGCTTTGTAGTTCTTACTTCCGTCGGGGGACGTAACCCCCAACCCATCGCCTCTCGCCAGTGGGGTTCTGGCTTCCTCCCCTCTCGATTTCAGGGGGTCGAGTTCAATTCCACCGGAGACCCTGTTCACTACGTGACAAATCCGAATGGAGTGGATCGACAGCATCAGAATGCGCTTATCAAAACTATTCAGAAACTAGACTCCCAGCGTAACGAACTCGTCGATGACCCTGAGATCGCAACCCGTATCAGCGCGTATGAAATGGCCTTCAAAATGCAGGCCTCGGTCCCTGAACTCACCGATCTCTCCGGCGAATCTCAAAAGACTCTAGACATGTATGGTGCCAAATCCGGGGACGGATCGTATGCCTCCAACTGCCTTCTGGCTCGGCGCCTCATCGAAAAAGGAACCCGCTTCGTTCAACTTTACCATCGCGGTTGGGACCACCATGGCGGGCTTGAAAAATACATGGGGATCTGTAGTAAGCTCACTGACCAACCCACTTGGGCTCTCCTCACTGACCTCAAACAACGCGGTTTATTGGAAGATACTCTTGTCGTCTGGGGCGGAGAATTCGGCCGCACCCCAATGTTCCAAGGTAAGGGAGGAGCTGGACGTGACCACCACGTCAAAGGCTTCTCAATGTGGATGGCAGGAGGTGGAGTTAAGCCGGGCATGAGCTACGGCGAAACCGACGAGCTTGGTTACAACGCCGCCAAAGATATAGTTCACGTTCGCGACTTTCACGCCACCCTTCTCCACTTATTAGGAATCGACCACCATCGATTCTCAAAGAAATTCCAAGGCCTCGACATGCGACTCACCGGCGTTGAGCCCGCAAAAGTAATCAAAGAAATTCTCACCTAAAATGACCGCCTTCATCTTCGCAATCAGCGCCACTTTTTTTTGTCTTTCGGCCCTAGCAGCTGAGCCCGTCCGCGTCTTTCTTTTCGCCGGACAATCAAACATGGAAGGTGCCGACACCGACCCAAAACTCGTCGAAACTTTCCCTCCCTTTCACAACGCACTCAACCCTCTGGAAAACGTGCGTTATTCCTATCAGATTGGAGCAGATCACAAATCAAAAGGTTGGACCGATCTTCGTGTTGTCGGGAACAACTTTGGACCAGAAATCACCTTTGCTAGGACCTTCCGTCAACAAAGCAAGGACCCGCTAGCCCTCATCAAAGATGCTTGGGGCGGGACAACCCTCGTTAACGACTGGGCACCCGACGGTGGCAACGAGAAAAGCCGTAAACTTTACCAGCGCTTTATTACTCAGATTCACGACCGTTTGGCCGATCTCAAAAAACAAGGCCTAACCTACAAAATCGAAGCTCTCATGTGGCACCAAGGAGAGAACGACATGTTCCACCCCATAGGAAGGCAACACTACGAAAAGAACCTACGCAACTTCATCGCCAGGATCCGTGAAGATCTTCCTGCCCCTGAGCTAAAGGTTTTCGTCGGAGGAATTAGCACCAAAGGGATTTGGGGTATGGACAACCGTGCCAACGTCGCCCTTATCCGCAACGCCCAGATGGCTGTCGTCGAATCTGACCCCAAAGTCTTTTTCGTCCCGACATCTCATCTATCGTTTAAAATCGGACGTCCCGTCGGCCTGCATTATCACTTCGGCACCCTCGGCCAGCTTCAACACGGCGAAGCATACGCTGCCGCCTACTTTGATCAAAACCGCACCTCAAAAAAGCGAGGGTTTCTTATGCCCAAAGCAAAAAAAATAAAACTCTTCATCCTCGGAGGACAACGCAACATGGAGGGGGAAGCATCATGGGTCACGAGCATCAAGAATACCCCTCTCGCAAAACCACAAAAGGCCCTTTATCAATACAACCTTGGCAAGGTCACAACCTCAAATGGTTGGGAACACTTATCACCCATCAAGCACCTCGGAGACTTCGGCCCTGAGCTAAGCTTCGGACAACAGTTAATTCCAACCATGAAGGATGGTGAAATCCTCGCGATCTACAAATTCACCGACAGCGGATCGCAATCACTCGATTGGCTTCCCAAGGGATCCAAGGAATCTTACCGAGACCGCTATCAAGATTGGATAACTGGAATCAAAAAGTGCCGTGACGATCTCACAGAACAGGGCTACCAATGCGAAATCCCCGCCATCTTTTGGCACTGTGGCGAAAACGACCGTGCCCTAAATTGGATGGCCGACAAATACACCGACCGCTTTCAAACTTTTATGAATGCGACCCGTAAAGATCTCGAACTTCCCCATCTCAATTGGATCCTCACCGAGCAACCCATACTTACAGCAGACATTACCGGTGATGAAAAACTCTACGACCTCAACTCTGATCTTGAAGCCTTGGACGCCAGCGATCCGAATTTCACGTTCGTCAAAACCTCGGACCTACCGCACAACTCTGTAGTCTTTGGTTCCAAAGGAACCATTGCACTCGGGAACCGCATGGCCGAAGCTTGGACAAAGATAATACTCGAATAGATCTCGATTCTCGCTTCTTTCTATAAAGCCAGCTCATCGTGCTTAGAGGCGTTTTAAAAAGGCTTGAATTGCACCCGCTTCCAGAGAGCGGGCACTTCCCGTTTTTGATGTTAGGAAAATCCCCATTACCCGGCCCCAGCGGTCAACAATAGGCCCACCTCTAAACTCCCTACTTGCATCAAGAGCCAACTTTGAGGTTGGTTGATTCTTCCAAGGCTCCATCGGTGAGAGAACCGTACAAGGGACCACATCCGCGACATTCTTATCCTTAGCTGCTAATCCAAAAAGTTTGAGGGTAAGTCCTGATTTGAGGTCTTCACGGTCTCCGATTGGCAACAACTCATGCACTCGACACGCAATTTTTAAAGCGGCGATATCGTTCCCCTCCGAAATTCCAAGCACCTTTGCTTTGAAGCTCTGTCCGTCTTCCAGAGTCACCCTAACTGGCAACACCTTACCATCTTGGCCTAAGAGAATCCGCTTGCAGATCACTACATGTCCTCCCTCTTTATAAAAGAATCCGCTCTCCTGACCATTCGCTGTTGAGATCCGAACACAGGCCGGAGCAACATTTCTGGTAAGAGCAGCCCCCTCCAAAGATTTGTAATCTTCATGACTCAGCTTAAGCTTCCGTTCTTGCAATTCATTAGCACGATCGACCTCATCCAGTCTTTTCCAAAAATTAATTGCTGATCCAAGATACCCCTCGCTTTCCAGTTGTTTTGCCAGTTTCGCCCCAACCCTAAAGCGCCCTGATTCACTCCCAGCCTTTCGGTAGAAATCGTAAGATAACTCAAGTTCACCAGCATCAACGGCATGAGCTGCTAGAGTCAGCCATCGATCTATGTTCGTGGCCCGATCTCGAATAAACTGAATCCGGGCGTCATCATACTCTAGGAGAGGCCGCTCAACCCAAGAGGTTTCTTTCACAACCTTAATCAATACCGATGCCAGAATAATGAGAGCTTCGTCCTCCTTTGAAAAAAGCAGATCTCCGAGCATCTTTTCATAGTCCGAAACTTCCTCTAACCATTCCTTCGAAGACTTCTCCTGAGCCCACTGGGATTCCCTCCGCAATTCCCTAGCATCACGAAAGGCGGCTGATGCGGCTAACTTGTTAACCTTTCCATGAATATTTGGTTTGAGCCATTGTCGGGCATTTCGGTCAAACTGCTTGGCCTTGACCTCCCGGGCTTCGGCCATCTTGCGATTTTCATTAATATTATACTCTTTAGTGAATAGTCGCTTCACACTGCGATGCATTTTTTTTCCGAGAGTAACCGTGCGGGCATCTCCGCTAGCAATCAAGGTATCCAGCTCCCCCAACACAATTTTCGCATTCTCAAGCGTCGGTTCTTCGAGTCGCTTCACAGCCTCCCCTAGCTCCGAAGCCGATAAGACTGGAACTATTAGCAAGGGCAGAATGATTAACGCTAGGCACTTCATTTTGGCGGCGACAAAGATGTGAACGCAAAACCCTAATTTTTCAAGAGTGGGAATTCCTCTCTTTTCGCGCTTGCCCCGCGCCAAGCTCCGGCGCAAAACCTTCTTGATGTCTGAAGTTACCAAAATTGCGATCATTGGAGCGAGCGGGTATACTGGCTTGGAGCTCTTGCGCCTTGTTTTTTGCCACCCAAAAGCCGAGGTTGTCGCCATCACTTCCCGCGCGAACGCTGGGAAAAAAGTGACCGAAGTCTTCCCTCGGTTCGAAAGCCACCCCGGCACCGAGATTTGTTTCATCGAGCCTGACATGGAATCAGTCGCAGCGACTGGTGCTGAGGTTGCCTTCCTGGCCCTTCCTCACGGAACAGCCGCACCTTTCGCGCGCGATCTCTTGGGTTTCGGAATAAAAGTGATCGATTTGAGTGCTGATTTCCGGCTCGATGACCCCGCGGTCTATCAAGACTTCTACGACCACCCACACCCCGCTCCCGAGCTACTCGACGAGGCAGTCTTTGGACTTCCTGAGGTCTACGAGTCCGAGATTAAAATGGCTCGGCTCATTGCATCACCTGGATGTTACCCCACCTCGATCATGCTTCCCCTCATCCCTCTCTTGAGAGAGGGTCTTGTCGAACACTCATCGATTAGTGTTTCATCGATGAGTGGTGTCAGTGGTGCTGGCCGCAAGGCAGACCTCCCTCTCATCTTTGCAGAAGTCAATGAGAGTATTCGTTCATACGGCCTTCCTCGCCACCGGCACCTTTCTGAAATTGAGCAAGAACTTGGAAAAGCTGCCGGAGAAAAAGTCACCATCTCTTTCGTGCCTCATCTCATTCCCGTTACGGCCGGAATCTGCACTACAATTTTTGCGAAATTGACTGGTGACTTTGATCGCGTTGATGAAGTTCTAAGGCACGCTTACCGGAACGCCCCATTTGTGCGCCTTCGTGGAGCCGGAATCTCGCCCGACACCAAACATGTTACTGGCTCAAACTACCTCGACATCGGTTGGCACAATGATTCTCGCACCGGACGAGTAATCATCCAAAGTGCCGAAGATAATCTTGGTAAGGGTGCCGCTGGCCAAGCGATCCAAAGTTTTAATCTTATGGTTGGAAATATTGTAACTGACGGATTGCAAAACCTGTAGCCTCAGTTCACCTTCCTCCCCCCATGGATCTTCCCTACACTCGAATCAAAGGTGGCGTTTGCGCGGCCCGAGATTTTCTTGGGAGCGCGGTCTCTTGTGGTATCAAGGAACCAAAGTCAGACCGGCTTGATCTTTCCCTGATTTACTCGAAAAGGGAGTGCTTGAGTGCTGGGATGTTCACCCAAAACCGAGTGAAGGCTGCCCCAGTCCGGGTTTCCCAAAGCCACCTCCGTGCCGAAAGTTTGAGGGCCATCATTACAAATAGCGGGAATGCCAACGCCTGCACGGGACCCACTGGGATGCAAGACGCTAAAAACATGGCTAAAGAAACCTCTAAACTCCTCGAACTAAGACAACGAGAAGTGGGAGTTTGCTCCACCGGAGTGATTGGGCTGCCAATGCCGATGATGCGGATTGAGCAAAAATACGAAGAACTGGTGGCTGGACTAGGACCCAAGAACGGTAACGATGTCGCCCGCTCCATTCTTACCAGCGACACTCACGAAAAGGAGTTTGCGATTTCATTCGAGCTTCACGGTAAGCGCGTCCGTATTGGCGGCTGCGCTAAGGGTGCCGGTATGATCAATCCGAACATGGCAACCATGCTCTGCTTTATCACCACCGATGCCAACATCGGGAAGGGTTGCCTAAAAGAAGCGATCGAAAACAGCGTTGAGAATACCTTCAATCGTATCACAATCGATGGCGACACTTCCACCAATGATTCTGTGATCGTTCTTGCCAATGGCGCCGCCGAAAATAAAACGATCCGCCGTGGAACTAAAGAATGCCGTGACTTCAGTCACGCTCTAGAATTTGTGATGAACAAACTCGCTAAGGCCATCGTCCGCGATGGAGAACGCGTTACTAAGTTTGTTACGCTTGAAGTGAAAAGCGCCCGCAATGCATCCGATGCTAAAAAGGTAGCTCAAGCGGTTGCCAATTCATCTTTGGTCAAATCATCATGGAATGGTGAAGACCCAAACTGGGGCCGTATCATTCATGCTGTTGGCTATTCCGGCGCCAGCATTCGCGAGGAGTTCGTTGATATTTATTACGAATCCAAGGCCGCCTGTAAGGGCGGCTTACAGGCAAAAACAAACCCCGAGGTTCTTCGAAACATCGTTAGCAAACCAGACTTCAAGATCACCATTGATCTTGGTATTGGGAAGGCAAATCACCGGATCTACTCCTCGGACCTTTCACCGGAATACGTCGATTTCAATCGCTCAGAGTATGCCTACTGGAAACAGGCAAAAAAAGACGGCTTAGTTTAAGCAAGGTCAAGAGCACGGGCGAGGGCCCCGATGATAAGAGCCCCCTCCTCATTCCCCACCGATAATCTGAGTAAATTAGGAGAAACTCCGCAGGCCTCGGCCCAATCGAGTTCAAAGTAGTGTGCTAACATCGTATAAGGACTAGCCAAGGTGAATTCAGTTCCCAGGTTTGGCCCCTTACAAAGCTCTAAGGCATCGTAAACCTTCGGCATTTTGCGCGGCTGCTTTAGAGTGAACGAAACCAAGCCGCCATAGCCACCATTCTCCCTACGAATTAGGCGGTATTCATGGGGAGTATTAAATTTTGGATACCAAACTCGACCAACTGCGGGATGCTCGTGGAGATAGTCCGCCACCAGTTCACCGTTTTGATTCGATTTCTCAACCCGCTGGCGGTAGCTCCTGATGTTTGAACTCAAAACCCGGCAATCTCCACTATAAAGTCGTGATCCCCCTTCGGTGTCTTCGCTTAGAAACGAGCGGAATTCACTCGCCCAAGGAGAATCAGCATTCAGCGTAAGCATTCCGCCCATGATATCGCCCATTCCTGAAATCCACTTCGTCAAACTCGTAGTAACCAGATCCGCATATTTCAAGACATCTAAATTTATAGAACTCGCGATTGTGTCATCCACTACTAAAGGCACGCCACCTTGACGACAAGCTTCTGAAATCCGCGGAAGATTGATTGTTCTCAACAGCGGGTTACTTGGCACTTCACAAAAAACCGCGGCAAATTCACCCTCTTGGATTCTTCGGACCGCGGCATCAAGGTCCTCCCCGTCGGCATCATAAAGAAAAACAACACCGTTTCCAAAACGCTGCTGGACCTTCAAAGCATCAACATAAGGGAACTCCAACTGAAGAGTCTTTTTACTCGGGAAAAGATTCATCACCGCCCGATAAGCCGCAAAAACACCGGACATTCCGCTCTCGTATAGATAGTGATCATCTAAAGCCGCTCCGGAAAATTCCGAAAGCTGCTGTTTCAACATCACGACTGATCCACCCTCGGAATCCCGCTCCTTGAGAAGATCCTCGGCCCGGCGACTGCTAATGATCTCGCCCGTGAACCTCCAATATTCCATTGCCACACCAATCGCAGTTTCAGGGACAATTAAAGCCTGCATTCCCTCATCGTAGCTCGCGATTCGAGTCGCCACTGCTAACTTCCGTTCGACATAACGCTGGGCTCCCTGAGCGGCCCTTTTATGGGGAAAAACAATGGCTCGCTTCCCTGTCTCTGCGATCTCTTCGGTGGCCTTCGCAAAAACCCGTTTCACCAGCGGATGTAGAAAAAACCGGGGATATCCCGCTTCTAGCTTCTTCATCACACGGTCTCGGCCTTCCTCGTAGCCAATCACGGAATCCCACGTCGGAAGAGAAACCGAACAAGCATGGGTTGTATCTGGAATCGGCCGACCGGTCGACTGGCTATCCCAGAGTGGATTTTTGAGAAGATCCCGCACGGCGCGACTTCTGACGCCTTCGAAGACGTTTCGCAAGCCCTCCTTTCCTTATAATTGCGTTGACACCCTCGTCCGCCCCTCCTAGCTTGCGCGCCCCTTACAGCACGCCGGATTCCCCGGCGGGCCCAACGGAACCCAGTAAAACAATGAAAACGTTTTCAGCAAAACCAGCTGACGTCGAGCGTTCATGGCACATTATTGATGCCAAGGACCAGATCGTCGGGAAAGTCGCCGTGGAGGCAGCCCGTCTCCTTCGCGGAAAACATAAGGCGATTTTTACGCCTCACATTGATACCGGTGACTTTGTCGTTATCATCAACGCCGAGCATGCCAAATTCAGTGGCAGCAAGGAGCAGCATAAGATCTACGCCCGTCACTCCGGTTACGTCGGCGGCCAGACAATTGAGACTCCTAACAAGGTGCGCCAGCGTCGTCCCGAGCTCATCCTCGAATGGGCCGTCAAGGGCATGGTCCCAAAGAACAAACTTGGTTCCGCCCAAATGAAGAAGCTTAAGGTTTACGCAGGGGAAGAGCACCCCCATGAAGCCCAGGAGCCGCAGCCCGTCATTCTCTAAACCTTTATTCATTCATAAAACACCATGAGCGAAACTTTTACTGCAACAGGTCGTCGAAAGACCGCCGTTGCCCGTGTCTGGCTGACTGCTGGAACCGGAAATATCACAATCAATAACGAGCCCTTCGAAGACGTTCTCACGACCCTCACTTTACAGGGGCAACTCCTCGAACCTCTTCAGGTCACAAACCTCAAAAACAAGTTCGACGTTAAAGCTGTTTCACGCAGCGGCGGACTTCATGGACAGGCCGATGCCATCAAATTGGCAATAGCCCGAGCTCTGATCCTTCATGATCCTGAGCTGCGACCAGCCCTCAAAGCCGCAGGCCTTCTTCGCCGTGACCCACGAGCCAAAGAGCGCAAAAAGCCCGGGCAGCCCGGCGCCCGTAAACGCTTCCAGTTCTCGAAGCGCTAGACCGCTTCAGCGAGACAAACCTCTCAGAAAGCCGCTTCCTACGGGATGCGGCTTTTTTACGGACCAGCGCGTCTCAGAAGGAGGGGAATGAATCAAAAAAATGGAGACGCCCTCTCCTAAGAATTCAAAGAGCCCGGGCTGCCTTGATCGTATTTTTCATAAGCATCGCAATTGTCATCGGGCCAACTCCACCCGGAACCGGAGTGATTGCCCCAGCC
>DCQM01000071.1:0-20973 GCA_002323895.1 Akkermansiaceae bacterium UBA1518 | reverse complement strand
ATGCCAACGTCGACAATCGTTGCCCCCTTCTTCACAAAATCCTTTTTGATAAACTCGGGGATGCCAACGGCAGCTATAATAATATCCGCACGCCGACAAACCTCAGCTAGATCCTTAGTCCTCGAATGGGCAACCGTCACAGTGGCATCACTTCCCCTTGCCATCAGTAATAGCGCCATTGGTTTACCCACAATCATGCTTCGTCCCACGACCACCGCATCGGCACCAGAGGTTTCGACACCACTCGCTTCGAGAAGCCTCATACAACCCGCCGGAGTGCAGGGCACAAAGCCTGAAGGATCTTCCAGCGCCAACTTAGCGACATTCTCAGGGTGAAATCCATCTACATCTTTAGCCGGATCAATTGTGCGTACGATTTCTTCCTCATCGATTTGCGATGGCGGCGGCGATTGCACCAAAATTCCGTGAATGGAAGCATCTTCATTGAGACGCTTCACGGTGGCCAGAACCTCATCCTGAGAAGCGCCTTTTGAAAGGACAACTTTTTCTGAATGAATTCCCAACTCAGCACACTTCCGAACTTTTGAATTAACATAGACCTGACTGGCCGGATCTTCGCCTACCAAAACAACTGCCAGTCCTGGAGTAATTCCATTAGACTTCAAATCTTCGATTTCACGGGAACACTCCGCAAGGACTTCCTCTGCTACTTTTTTTCCATCAATGATCGCTGCCATGGTTCTTTTTGCGGTCCGTGATATCTTGAAGTAGGCATTTCTCAAGCCTAAGCCGCTCTTTCTCGAATTCCTCGTTATCGAGTTGGCGCAGTACTGTTATCGGTTCCTCCAGAATGATCCTGACTTTGCTGAAAGGTTTGGGGATCCGAAAACGATCCCAAGTCTTCAAAGTCCAGCACGAGAGATAATCAATCCTCATCGCTACCATCGGGAGTCCGGTTGTTTGGGCTATTTTAATGACACCAGGCTGAAGTTGATATCGAGGCCCCCGAGGACCATCAGGAGTGAACACAAGATCCTTCCCGTTCTTCGCCGCTCGTCTCAACGCCACAATTGCAGCCGCACCACGACGACTACTCGAGCCATGAACCGCACCAATATTAAAAACTTTTACCGCCGAGGCTAATACAACCCCATCCTTACTCGCACTCGTAAGCACAACACACTCCCGTCTCGGATATATTTTCCTCCACAAATAGGCAGCGGCAAAAATCTGATTATGCCACATGACGTGTATTATCGGTTGGTCACGAGAATTCAAACCACTGACATCCCCGATTACTTCACGACGCAGAGTCATACCAAGAAGTCGAATCAACCAGCCCACAAGCTTTCCGCTCACACGAGCTTTCCTTGATGTTCGGATTTGGTTATCGGATGTCAAATTAATCGAGCTTTCTACCCCTAGGTTGTAAGACCGACGCGATAAGAAAAAACCGACCTCGGTTCAATCCTTAGAACACCAACCATTCTTTAACAGAAAAATCGATTGTGGGAAGCTTGCAGAAGAGTTTAGCAAGGTCGAAAAGGAACTTCACTGATGCAAAATCACATACAACTCGATGACCTAAAGCTTCTTTGAGAAAAGAACACTGGAAGAACTCAATTTTCGCTCATATCTTGTGCGCGAAGAACGATGATAACAGTGACTGAAAAAGCAGCTAGCGAGCTCGCTAGCCTCCTTGCGTCTAAAAAAGCTCCGGAAGGCTCCGGACTGCGCCTTGGCGTAGAACGCGGGGGTTGTGCGGGCCTCGCTTATACCATGCGCATTGGAGAGCCTCAAGAGGGTGACGAAATCGTCAACCTGAATGGAACTCGCTTTATTGTGGCTCACGATTCTTTCGATTTCCTCGAGGGATGCACCGTCGATTTTGCCGATGAACTCTCAGACCGGGGCTTTAAGATTTTTAATCCCAACGCTTCACGCTCTTGTGGATGTGGAACCTCCTTTGAACCTTCCGAAGAAGGAAAAAAGCCCGAATACGATCCTGCTCTCGACGGGACCAATTGCAAATAGCCCAGTATGGCCCTATCGGATTTCGATGATTCACCAAAAAAGCGGGCCCCACTTTTTTGGTGGTTTCTCGCTAATATTCTGGCTGTCTCTTTTGCCATTACCTCTTGGATCGTTTGTCTTAACCTCTTCCGGGACCCCACCAATCCAACTAGCTATAAACTTATGATGAAGGTGGGGAGACTTGAATCACCAAAAGCCTTCTCTTCTCTCGAGACACCTGTCCCGATGAAGGCCAGCGATCCGAAGGAGCTCGAAGCTCAATTTCAGAGTTTCAGCCAAACCGACCGCGAGGCCCTCAACAAAGAGCTGCGACGTGCTTACCTTAGCAATTTCAAAAAGCCAAAATTCCTCACTTACGTCACTGGAGAATACCGCATCATCGGAGTAGAGAACCTTACTGAAGAGGATTTTCTCAGCCCTGGTATTGTGGTGAAGGCCCAAGCGATGATTCGACCCGATGCGGTCGCCGCTCCCCTTCCCTACCCCATCTTCCTCGAATGCCTCTTTCCATCAAAAGATGCCACTCTTGAAAGCTTTCAGCTAGGAAATATACTGACACTCAAAAAACAGCGGGAATGCGCTGCGATTCTAAACATTGGGGAAACCGCTTTTGAGGATCGCCAAACCGTTTTCGTGACCGTAGTTCCTCTCGCAGCGGTGGAACACACCACTGCAAGCGGCGCAACTTTTACAATCACCCCTCCGGCGATGGCTAATCCCGAGGCCTCTCTTCCAGCTTACCCATAAGCAAAGTCGATAATGAGCTTGAGTTACCAAAATCGTCAACAGAGCTGGAGCAAATGGGCCAAGATTCTAAAACGCCTATGGGAATTTGCTTGGAAAGGCGGTCTCACCTTACTCATTCCCCTCTTATTAATGATCGGTTGGTATGCCTGGCACGCCAGCAAGTTCGACCTATCCGAAACCTCCCGTATGCCCGAGCGTACCGTCTTACTTGACCGTAATGGAATCGAAATCGGGACAATCCACGGAGCCAACCGTCGCCTTGTTGACTACGAAGAGATCCCCACTTTCCTGAAAATCTGCCTTTTTGCTCGAGAAGACGCCCGCTTCATGGACCACGAAGGTGTCGATTTCTGGGGCCTAGCCCGCGCGACCTTGAGGAATGCCAAAGACCTCGACTTTACCCAAGGGGCATCCACCCTTTCGATGCAACTGGCACGAAATACTTTCGATTTACGTGAGAAGAAATCCCTGAACCGAAAATTCCTCGAAATCGCGATCACCTACCGCATCGAATCAAAATTCTCAAAGTCAGAAATCCTAACGGCATATCTCAATCGAATTTATTTTGGATCCGGCTTCAATGGTATTGAGGAAGCTTCCCTCAACTATTTTGGCCGCCCTACCTCTAGACTTACAAAAGGCCAATGTGCTCTGCTCGTCGGGATAATTAGAGCACCGCACGCCTGCAGTCCGTGGCGCAATCTTGAGGGAGCAGTCCGCCAGCGCAATGAAGTCCTCGGCCGGCTCATCACCACTGATGTGATCACCCCAGAACAAGCTGATGCCATCAAATCCCAATCTCTCGATCTTCGTAATCCCAACGCCGGAGATCTTGAAACCGATCACGGAACACGCGTGCTACGGCGTCCTCTAGAAATCGTTCTCAACCAAACACAGATTACGACTGGTGGTTTGGAGGTCATCACCTCAATTGATTTTCAGCTTCAACGTAAACTTGAAAAGCTCGTTCAAGAAACCTCGATTCCGGACGGATGCCAAATGGCTTCGATCGCTATCGATCCCCGTAACGGAGATATTCTTGGAGTGGTCGGATGCCGTGAAAAAAAGCCCACCGGCTTCAACCGAGCCCTTGATTCTCATCGCGACCTCGGCCCGCTCATGATTGAGCCACTAATCGGGACAATTGCTCTCGAGCGCGGACACTTACCAATTGTCGGAAACCCAGTCGCTACGGGACGTCAACTTCAGGCTCAAGACGCAATCCAGCTACTCAAAAGATTTGGATTTGAGGGAACTTTTGGAGTTGGCGAAGACCTTTACCGGGGAACCCTTAGCGTCTCACCTCTTGAATTGGCCACTGCTTACGCCACCCTTCTCCAAAATGGCTCGCGGCCTACCCCCGTCTTCGTTCGCGAACTGATCCAGAAAGAAAGGACCCTGTTCTCGCGCCCCGCCGCCTCCTTCCCCGCATTCGCAGAACATTCTCGATTAGCAAAACTTCCAGATTTTATCAGTGGCTTATCTCTTCCTGGAACTGATCATTGGGCTGCTACTCTTAGCCCAGAGAAAGTAATTGTTGTTTGGATCGGCCACGATAATCCCAAGACCTTCAATTTAAGCGCTCGGGAATCGCAGAGATTGAGAACAGACCTTCAGCGAATCGCTCGCTAAATTGGCTTAGCAAGCCCCTTGATACCTCTTACAGTCTCTCCACCTATCTCACGATCTTCTTGACACCCCCAGCTCTCTGAGGGCACGAAAAAACCGGAAGAAGTTTTCCGGTTCTTTGCGGTATATTATGATAGACTCTGCTTACTTTTTGGCAAGGAGCTTGGCCACGACGGCATCGACTTCTTTTTTACCATAAGTGTGACCTTCAATCGTATCGACGAGCTTACCACTCTTGTCCTTAGCGATTATACCGTGCCCCTTGAGCTTAGCCTTTTTGATTTCTTCTTTACTCTTGCCAGTTCCGACAAGGACGTTCTTGAAGGTGATTTCTTTTCCCTTTGTCTTTTTGAGATCATTCACGATGACCGAAATTTTTGCGCAAAGCGGTCATCCGTCGAAGTAATAATAAGTGAGCGTGGGAACTTTAGACTCAGCAGCGGCCTTCGTCACAAGAGCCTTGGGCTCATCTGCTGAAGCAGCATTGATTAGGAGTATGGACGCCATAGCTGCGACCATCCAAGCAATTGGTTTTTTCATCGTGAAGAGACTAACAAGCAGAAAATTAATGGCAAGCCAATGCCACACGACTTCGATTCAGCCCCTTCGCTCTAGACTAGGAGATCTTTCACAACTTTGCCATGGACATCAGTGAGGCGGTAATCACGACCCTGAAAGCGGTAGGTGAGTTTCTCGTGATCAAACCCAAGAAGATGCATCCAAGTTGCTTGCAAATCGTGAACGTGGACCTTGTCACGGGCCACCGAAAAACCAAGATCATCGGACGCACCGTGGGTGTATCCACCTTTCACTCCTCCACCAGCCATAACCATAGTGTAACAATCAGGAAAGTGATCGCGACCTAGGACCTTTCCCTTGGCTGTCCGGCCTTCGCGGAATGGCGTCCGCCCAAATTCTCCACCGAGAATAATAAGGGTATCTTCAAAAAGTCCACGCTCCTTGAGGTCATTGATCAAGGCCGCAATCGGCTTATCCATGGTAGCACATTTTTTGGTAAGCCCATCACGTATGTCTTCGTTTGGATTTGTTCCGTGGAAATCCCAGCCCCAGTCAAAGAGCTGAACAAAACGAACTCCATCTTCGGCGAGACGCCGAGCGAGAAGGCAGTTGTTAGCAAAGCTTGAGGCACCGGGCTGAGCGCCATAGGACTCCATAGTCTTCGTCGATTCCTTCGAAATATCCATAACCTCGGGGACTGACATTTGCATACGGAAGGCTAATTCGTATTGCGCCATGCGAGTCAGGGTTTCCGGATGAGCGAAGTCTTTTGAAGCGGTCTCATTGAGATCGCGGAGGGCATCAAGGCTGGAGCGACGAAGGCTACGATCCATGCCCGGAGGGTCACTGACATAAAGAACAGGATCCCCTTTTGAACGACACTGCACGCCTTGATGAACAGAAGGAATAAACCCCGAACCAAAAGAACTCTTTCCGCCATTCGGCTGCACTCCACTCGAGATAAGGACCACGTATCCGGGAAGGTTTTGGTTTTCCGATCCCAGACCATAGGTAGTCCAAGCTCCGAAGGTAGGACGGCCTGGCTGCTGGAAACCAGTGTGCACGAAAAGCTCAGCGGGAGCGTGATTAAAATGATCAGTAGTCATCGAATTGATGATGCAGAGATCGTCAGCCACACCGTGCAAGTGCGGAATCGCGTCAGACATCCAGAGGCCGTTCTTGCCATACTGTTTAAAAGTGCGAGGGCTCCCCATCAGTTTGGGGGTTCCTGAGGTGAAGGCGAACTTCTTCCCCTTAATATATTCATCCGGGCATTCCTGGCCGTCACGCTTCACGAGCTCAGGCTTGTGGTCCCACAGATCGAGGTGGGGCGGTGATCCAGTGAGATGAAGGTAAATCACACGCTTCGCCTTGGGCGCGAAGTGCGGCAGCTTGGGCAGAAGTGGGTTGTTCGGAGCTTCCAAACCCATAGCATCAGTCGCGAGCATCTCGCTAAGCGCAACCCCGCCGAGACCCATGGAGCACTGTTTGAAGAAGTGCCGCCGCGTTTTGTATTGCAGGCTTTCTAACTGTGGATTCATAAGATGAAAGTTGGTTGGGGGCTTCAGCGCTTCATCAAAGTCTCATCAAGATTGAGAAGAACATTTGCGACAACGGTGAGGGTGGCAAGCTCTACGACATCGATGCCTTTGGGAAGTGGCCCGATAGGGTTGGTAGCCATTTCCCGCGCGAGCTTTTGGTCGGCGGCATACTTGCTGCGTGTAGAATCGTACAAAGCGATCAATCGGGAATTTTCAATCTCGTTTGGATAGCGCGAAAGGCAAAGCTGGAAGCCATGTTTGATCATTTCAGCGACCGTCCCTTTTTGCGCCGCCATTCGTCGTGAGAGAGCCTGAGCAGCTTCAATGTAAACAGGGTCGTTCAAGGTCACGAGGGCTTGTAACGGCGTGTTGGTATTACCACGTCGCACAGTACAAACCTCGCGATTGGGAGCCCCGAAGGTCGCCATGGAAGGATACGGACTGGAACGGCGCCAGCTAGTATAAAGGCCACGACGGAACTTATCCTCGCCAGAGCTTGTACTCCAATCGGTGCCACCTCCGAAGGCAGCCTTGAGACCAAGATTTGGCTGGGGTGGACGAACCGGAACACCATACATTTTCGAACTCAGCAAACCCGAGACTGCAAGAGCCTGGTCGCGGATCATTTCTGCGGAAAGCCGGACCCGAGGGCCACGGGCAACAAGACGATTGTCGGGATCCAGAGCAGCCATCTCATCGCTGACATGAGAATTCTGGCGATAGGCCGATGAAGTTACGAGAAGACGAAGAAAACTCTTAACATCCCATCCCCCACCCATAAATTCGACCGCAAGCCAGTCAAGGAGTTCTGGATGAGATGGCCGTTCGCCCTGAGATCCAAATTCCTCACTTGTAAGGACGATTCCTACCCCGAAGAGATTCTCCCAAAATCGATTGGCGACCACACGCGCAGTCAGAGGATTCTCTTGGTCCACCAACCATTTTGCCATCGCAAGTCGGTCGGGGTTCGAGCCCTTGGGAAGCGATCCAAAAACTTGAGGCACCCCCGGGGCAACCTCTTCCCCAAGACTCAAATAGCTACCACGAAGTTGAATATGGGTCTTACGATGCTTATTCTTGGGCAGGTCACGCATAATAGGAACTGAGGTGAGAGGCTTGACGGCGGCCAGTTGCTTTTTGAGATCCGCAAGCTTCTTGGTGTCCGCAATTACGCTCGGATTAGTCTTACGATAAACAGCAACCAGTTGAGCCCTCTCAGCGGCACTACGTTTGGCAGGAGACGTTTTAAGGATTGCTATCGTATCGGAGGAAAGCGCCATGGAAGGACCTGCAGAATCGGTTGCCAAAATCCGGAAGCGACCAAGCGCATGATTTGGATAGCGCTGAAGAAGTCTGAGTTCAAGATTCCGCCCATCGAGAGGTTTATCTAACTCGATCACGATATGATGATCCTGACCCAGCGATCCGCCAACAGCCCAGCCAGAATCACTGCCAGCATTGCCATCGATCGCAGAGGCCGCTCCAAATTTGTCCTGATCGTAGGTCGAAGAGGCATTCAAAAAAGAGGCTTTGGTCTTACCGCTAGTGAGTTCGACTTCGTTGATGACAAAGTTTCCATTCCGACCTGGCCCCCCGCTTCCTAGCTTATCATAAGCTAGAGCCTCGATCTTAATTGCGGTAATTTTCTTCAGCTTACTACTAGCGGAAATCGTGTAGTCATCGGTCCCGGCAGTCTTTCCACTCACGAGGACAGAGCCGTCAGAACCTGCCTTGAAATTCGCACCAGAAACCGCAGTCATTTTTCTTGGCGTGAGAACATCCCAGCGACCTACCTTCGCCTTTAAAGCAGCCTCCCATTCCGCAAAGGCTTTAAGATCGAGCGTGGCGGCAGGCTCCATTTCCTTTTTCAGCTTTGCGATCTCAGCGGAAATATGAGCCACTTGTTTCTTATTTTGATCGCCCATCACCTGGATAATTGGAGCTTCATTCCGTCGATCGGCGTCTTCCGATTGATTGAAAATGGCAAACATCTGAAAATACTCAGCATGACTGATGGGATCATACTTGTGGGTATGGCACTGAGCACAAGCTGCTGTAGTTCCCATCCAAGTCGCCATAGTCGTATTGACACGATCAACGACCGCTGCGTTACGGAACTCTTCATCACTCGTTCCGCCTTCGTTATTCGTTTTAGTATTGCGGTGGAAAGCGGTGGCGACGAGTTGATCTTCAGTCGGGGTGGAAACTAGGTCGCCAGCAATTTGGTCAATTGTAAATTGGTCGAACGGCATGTTCTCATTGAAGGCACGAATAACCCAATCTCGATAGGCCCAGATCGTACGGCCCGGGTCGTCCGCATAACCAGCTGAGTCGGCATAGCGAGCAAGATCCAGCCACATGCGAGCCCAGTGTTCGCCGAAAGCAGGCTTGGCAAGAAGACGATTGACCAGATTTTCGTATGCCTTGGCACTCTCATCAGCAAGAAATGCTTCGACCTCCGCCTTGGTAGGAGGAAGCCCAGTAAGATCGAGAGCAACACGACGAATTAAGGTGTGAGCATCAGCTTCTTTGCTGGGCGAAAGACCTTCTTTACTGAGTCGGCTGAGAATAAAGGAGTCTACGGGATTACGAACCTTCATCATAGTCTCGTCAACCTGAGGAACCTCAGGACGAACAGGCTTTGCATAGGACCAATGAACCTCGTATTCCGCTCCTTCTTCGATCCATCGTTTAAAAAGCTCAATTTGTTCCTTCGTAAATCGCTCCCCCTTTCCCGGAGGTGGCATCATCTCATCCTCATCATCCGTAACAATTCGATAAATCAACTCACTATCCTCGATTTTTCCGGGCGAAATAGCGGTAAAACCCTCGTGATCCTTAGTGGCCCCTTCGCGAGTGTCGAGTCGAAGCTTAGCCTTACGATCCTCTTCGTCCGGACCGTGACAGCGGTAACAACTGTTGGAGAGTAGAGGGCGAATCTCGTCGTTGAAACTGACTTTCGCACAAAGGGAGGGAAAACCGAGAGTGAGAGCAAATATAAAACGACTGAACATTACAAACGGTCTTGGGAACCCTACATGAGAATTACGGTTATCCAACCTCCGATCTTTCTCTCATGACATTGAATTCTTGAGGATTGAAACGACCTCTCACTCTCCGACGTAATGAGAAGAATGACGTTCTTGAAAAACACGGCTATCCTCTTAAACCTTTTTGCGAACAGCTTCGCAGGCGAATGGCCCGGATGGCGTGGTCCAACCGGGGATGGCATAGTTCCCGACGAAAAAGCTCCGCTGGAGTGGTCGATAGAAAAGGATGTGAAGTGGAAAGCTAAGATTCCCGGCAAGGGACATGCTTCACCAATCATTTGGGGCGACGAGCTCTTTCTAGTTTCGGCTGACGAAGATTCAGGAGAAAGACTACTCATGTGCCTCAGCATCAAGTCAGGAAAGACTCTTTGGAAAAAAACTGTGCTCGAATCGCCTATCGAAAAAGCACACCGCAAAAACAGCCGAGCTTCGAGCACTCCAGTGACCGATGGTCACTCAATCTACGTAAGCTTCCTTGATCAAAAGAAAATGTTTATTGCGGCCTATAATTTGGAGGGGAAGAAGCTCTGGGAAAAACGACCTGGCATTTTCTCAAGTATCCATGGTTACTGCTCAAGCCCAATCCTTTGGAAAGACAAGCTGATTATTAACGGTGACCACGACGGTAATGCCTACATCGTGGCCCTAAATAAAGAGACCGGTGACCTAATGTGGAAAACGCCAAGACCAAATAAGACACGAAGTTATTGCACCCCCTTAATCCGAACCATCGATGGACGAAACCAACTCATTCTCTCTGGGAGTAAAAGCGTGGCTTCCTACGATCCGGACACTGGCAAGCAACACTGGATCATTGATGGACCCACCGATCAGTTTGTCGCCTCTTTGGTCTACGATCAAAAATACCTCTATATGACGTGTGGATTTCCCACTAAACACATGATGGCGATTGACCCCACCGGCACCGGAAACGTCACCGACACTCATATCATCTGGCACACCCGCAAGAATCCATCCTACGTTCCCAGTCCGGTAGTAGTGAACGGTTTCTATCTCGCAGTTTCCGATTCGGGCACGGCGACCTGCTGGAGAGCACACGAAGGTAAATTACTTTGGAAGAAGAAGATTGGGCGCGAGCATTCAGCCTCCCTCGTAGTCTTACGAGATCATGTTGTTTTTGGATCCGAAAAAGGACTAATCACGGTGGTCAAACCTGGTCCAGCATTTCAGGAGGTAGCTAAAATGGAGCTCAGTGAACCACTTTGGGCTTCACCGGTTATTACTAATGGATATTGGTTCCTCCGTGGTGAAGAGCACCTTTTCTGTATTGGAAAACAAGATTGATTCCCGTTTCAATGACCTCTCATAATCAGGGGGAATGGCTACGCCCCTTATTCGGCTCCTGCGTCAGGGATAAGCACCTCCCGTGGCTTAGCACCATCCGCTGGCCCTACGATGCCACGAGCTTCAAGGATATCAATCATACGGGCAGCACGGGTATAACCTAGACGAAGGCGGCGCTGTAGAAGCGAGGTACTGGCCTTTCCCTCAGCACGAAGCACTTCCATACAGCGCTCGAGTGCCTCCTCATCAGCATCTGAGACTTCTTCCCCACCACCATCGCCATCTGACCCACCGCTTTCGATGACTTTCTGAATACTCTCTTCAAACCGCTGTTCGGTTTGGTTCGCGCAAAAGTTGACGATTTGCTCGACTTCCTCATCTGAAACAAAAGCACCTTGGGCGCGCTCCAATTTGGCTGAGCCTGGGGGCAGGAAGAGCATGTCTCCTTTACCAACCAATTTCTCAGCGCCCTTATTATCGAGAATCACCCGACTATCGAGTGAGGACGAAACCTGAAACGCAATGCGGCTTGGAATATTCGCCTTGATAATACCCGTGACAACATCGGCACGTGGAGTTTGGGTCGCTACGATCAAGTGGATACCAGCAGCTCGAGCCTTCTGAGCGATCCGGGCAATCGCCCCCTCGACATCAGCCGGAGCGGTTTGCATAAGATCAGCAAGCTCATCAATAATGACCACGATGTAAGGAAAACGGTCCGGAACCTCGAGATCGTCTTCATGAACCTCATCATCCTCCGAAGCGGTTGGGCCGAGATCGCCATCCTCAAAAGCCTTAGCCATAGATTCAACAGCTTCCTCGTCCACAATGGAATCAAGATCCTCCTGCTCTTCCGGCGTAAGAACTTCTTCCTCGTTACGAACTCGGCTATTGAAGCTGTCAAAGTTCCTTACTCCAAGTTTTGCAAAAATCTTGTAGCGGCGCTCCATCTCATTGACACACCAATTCAGGGCCCCAACAACCCGCTTGGGATCAGTGACAACTGGCACGACAAGATGGGGCAACTTGGCGTAGACCTGCATTTCCACGACCTTTGGATCGATCATGATGAAGCGAAGTTCATCGGGGCCAAATTTATAAAGAATACTTGTAATGATGGAATTAATACAAACTGACTTACCGGCGCCGGTCGCGCCAGCCACAAGACAGTGGGGCATCGCAGCGAGATCCCCCACCACAGTGTTTCCATAAACATCCTTACCGAGAGCGAGAGGAATCTTCCGCTTGGAACTGCGAAACGATTCATCTTGCAGAAGCTCACGAAGCGCAACCGCCACTCGATCATCATTCGCAATCTCGATTCCCACCGTATCCTTACCTGGGATTGGCGCGAGAATATTGATTCGCTCGGCCTTCGTGGCACGCGCAAGATCAGCTTCAAGTTGGGTAATACGGCTCACCCGTAGGCCAATAGCCGGGTAGATTTCGTAGCGCGTAATAGTAGGTCCACGGGTGATATCGCCAGCTGTGACCTCGACACCAAAAGCGCGACAGGTCTCGATAATCATTGTTTGGGTCGCTAGAAGTTCCTCACTAAAGTCTTCCGGCTCGACATCATTTTCTTCGTCAAATTCAAGAAGATCAAATCCAGGCAATTCGTAATTCTCAAACCCCTCGGTGCTAAGCCCAGTATGAGTTGGCTTCTTACGCTCAAAAGGCCGAGCTCCAGCGAGAGGAGCAACTTTTTTCTGGGATGAATCAATAATTTGCGGTGTTGGGATCTGCCTCAGTTGAAGGACGCCCTGACCATCTTCCTCAACACTGGATTCTGAACCAAGAGTCGGGTCAGTGAAAGATTGGCCTCTCTTACGCTTGGCACGTTTTTTTGCGGGTGCAGGTGGTGCCGGTCTGGCAGCCCGCTTCGCGCGGGAGTTGGAAATGAATTCACGAACCTTCACCAAAGAGGTTTGGGCAAAGGCAACTGGATGCCACCCGGTTAAAAGAATCACGCTGGCAAAATAAACCCCCGACAGGACGATGGCCGATCCCAACGTTCCAAGCAGGCTTTTGAAGACAAAATTACCTAGACCCTCACCAATCGCACCACCAGGCCAATTTCCAAAGTGGACGCTTCCAAAGATCTCAAGGACGCTAAACAGAGCAGCACTCGCAAACATCAGCGAACCGAAACCGATCAAAGTATGAAGACCCAACCGGCTCTTAAACCATGCCACTACGAACCCAAGCCAGATTGTTCCGACCGCAAGCAAATAGGCTGCTGCTCCGAAAAGAGCAATAAAGACAAATCCGATCAAAGCACCCACCGGACCAATAAGATTTTGAGTATCACGCGACTCAACGCCCTCCGGAGCAAAGCTTCCGAAGAACTTCCATTCGACGAAGTCGACAGTAGTAAATCTTATTAGCGAGCAGAAAATCAATAGCCCCATCAAAATTAGCCCGATCCCAATCAACTCCTGGCCACCCTCTTTCTTCAACACCGCGTGCTGCCTCCTAGGCTTTTTTTGCTTGGCCATGATCTTAAACGGAGACACTCAACTCCCCTGTGAGAACTAATTTCGCATAAGAAAGGTAGATCAGGCAAGAAGGAACTTAAAGGTATCTGCATAGTCTGGATTTCTTAAATAATCGCTCAAACCTCAGTTTTCTTGTCGAAATGTCCCTTTCCCCCCATTTTTAGCGCGTGGAACCCATTTCATTTTCGCCGCTTTATATGACTCGCGTGTGGGGAGGTCGCTCGCTGGAAACGATCTACCAGCGAAACCTCCCGGATGATCAGCCCTACGGGGAATCCTGGGAAATGAGCGATCGTCCTGATGAACAATCCATCGTTTCGTCTGGCCCTTACACTGGGAAATCACTCCATGATCTCTGGACCAACCACCGCGAGGCAATCTTTGGAAAGGGATTTACCGGAGACCGTTTCCCACTTCTCATAAAAATTCTAGATGCTCGTGATGACCTCTCTATTCAGGTCCATCCACCTGAAAACCTCTCCCTTGAATTAGGTGGCGAACCAAAAACCGAAATGTGGTATATCGCCGACTGCGACCCCGGAGCTAAACTTTACATTGGCCTAAAGGATAAATGCACACGTGAGACATTCCAGCAATCCCTCTCTGATGGAACTGTAGAAGAGCAAGTTCACGCAGTCAGCCCAGAACCGGGCGAATCCATTTTCATTCCATCAGGTCGACTGCACGCAATCGGCTCCGGGTTCCTTATTTATGAAATCCAGCAAAACTCAGACACCACTTACCGGGTTTTTGATTGGAATCGCGTCGGTCTCAACGGCGCCCCACGGGACCTTCACATTGAAGAATCCATGGCCTCCATCGACTTCAATGATTTCGAACCTAGAATGGATCAACCAGATGGCGACTCTCTTGCATCCTGCGAATATTTCGTCGTCCAACGCCATAAGCTCTCGAAGCTCGAAAAAATCACAAACATAAACGATTCTTTTTCAATCATCACAGTGATTTCCGGAAAAATAAGCTCCCACGAAGGGCGCATATTTAAAACCGGCGACTTCCTAATCTTGCCGAGAAACGCCAGTCCACTGACCGTCGAAGGAGATTGCCAAATCCTACGCACCACTCTACCAGGCGCCTGAAATTCGTCCGGATCGCCATGAATCGCAGCACTTTTTTAGCCGCCTTAGCATCTATGTAGTGGCGCCAATTAATAATAAATCCGCGAAGACCCGTGAAGGTAGGGTAACCCGCGATTCATCGCGACGAAACTTTCACCACCGCTTCAAACGGAAACTAAGAAACGATATTTTTGATAACCTTTACTCCGGGTTCAACTCCAGTAAGGCGCATATCCAGCCCCTGAAATTTATAGCTAAACTTCTCATGATCGATTCCAAGCTGATGGAGCATTGTGGCATGTAGGTCATGCACTGTAACCACATCTTCGACTGCGTTGTAGCCGAAGTCATCAGTAGCTCCGTGGGTTACACCACCTTTGATTCCTCCGCCGGCCATCCAAAGAGAAAAGCCTTTAATGTGATGATCTCTACCAGGATTGTTACCGCCTCCTTGTGACATCGGCGTGCGGCCAAACTCTCCGCCCCAAATTACTAAAGTATCATCGAGCATTCCTCGTTGTTTTAAATCCTGCACCAGAGCCCAGCTCGCGCGATCCACCAATTTCGCAGTTCCGGCCACCCCATTTTTCACTCCACCATGGTGATCCCATCCGCGATGATATAACTGAATGAAGCGAACCCCCCGCTCCGCAAGACGCCGAGCCAACAAACAATTACTCGCGAACGAACCATCACCGGGTTTCGCACCATACATTTCAAGGGTATCCTTCGATTCTCCTTTCAAGTCCACCAGCTCGGGGACACTTGCCTGCATTCGAAATGCCATTTCATACTGCGCAATTTTAGTCGCAATTTCAGGGTCGTCAGCAAGGCCATTACGAATCGAATTCAAGCCTTTCACAGCATCAATCACTTGACGTTGATCTGAACGCTTAACTCCCTTAGGATTTCCGACATAGAGCACCGGGTCTCCTTTGGAGTGGAAATGAACCCCTTGATATTTACTTGGCAAAAACCCGCTGTGCCACTGACGTGAGGCAATCGGCTGGCTTTGACCTCCACCCACCGAGGTGAGGACCACAAATCCCGGAAGATCTTTAGTCTCGCTACCGAGGCCATACTGAATCCACGAACCCATACACGGACGACCTGAGATCTGGGTCCCCGAATTCATAAAAGTATGAGCCGGATCGTGATTAATTTGCTTGGTTGTCATCGAACGAACGATCGCGATATCGTCAGCCATTTTCCCGATAAACGGAAGCTGTGAGGAAATCTCCTGCCCCGATTTTCCCTGCTTGATAAAATCCCATTGTGGCCCAAGACACTTCAAGGCCTTGCCCTGCAACTGCGCGATTGGCTGTCCTTTAGTAATCGATTCCGGCATGGGCTGTCCATGCATCTTAGCAAGAGTCGGCTTGTAATCGAGCGTCTCGAGATGGGATGGCCCGCCCGCCATGCACAGAAATATAACCCGCTTGGCCTTGGGGTTCCCCGCCATCTTTATGTCGTCCGGAATACCCTCGGCAAAAAGCTGACGCTGAAACGCAAGCGCTCCAATCCCTACCGTAGCTTGATTCAAAAAGGTTCGTCTGTTTGTCGTATCAATCATGGCGTCTAGAATCGTGAGGTTGTCTCGTAAGCATTAAGAATGACTCTGCCAACCTGCCCCCAAGCTGCAGCTTCGTGGGCAGGAACAATGGCGGTTGATGGCCATTTCCCAGTGGAAAGAAAAGCGGTAGCCGCTTCGGGGTCATCTTTAAATTTTTTCAATTGCGACCGATAAACCTTTGCCAAAAGGTCCACCTCTTCCGTGGTTCCCTCCCGCGATAATGCTTCAGTCAGACCCCATGCTATTTTCTCTGGAGCCGTTCCTTTATGTTCCGCCATCCGCGCTCCAAACACGCGCGAGGCTTCTACAAAAATTGGATCGTTCAGCATCGCAAGAGCTTGTTGGGGAATATTCGACCGTGAGCGCTCAGCAGTACATTCCTCGCGACTCGTAGCATCAAAGGCAACCATTGAGGGATGGGGAAAAGTTCGGCATTTGAAAGTATACACCGAGCGTCGGTAGAGATCACCTCCTTCGCTCGCCTTCCAAACTTTTCTGGGAAAATTCAAATGCTGCCAAAACCCAGCCGGTTGGTATGGCTTCACACTTTCACCACCTAACTTTTCATCATTGAGAAGATCAGAAATCTTAAGCGCACCATCGCGAACGAATTCCGCATCCACCCGCCAGCGGCCCTGCCTTGCAAGCAGACTATTCGAAGGGTCTTTTTCACGTAAGAAAGAACTCACTTCAGACTGCTGAAGGTAGACTTGGCTAGAAACTATTTTCTTCACCATCTTTTTCATATCCCAACCTCCATCACGGAAATCAGCAGCCAACCAGTCAAGCAACTTAGGATGCGTCGGCACCTCGCCCTGGCCACCCAAATCGATGACATTGGGAGATAACCCACGACCAAAGAACAAGCGCCAAACCCGGTTCATCGTTGAGCGAGCGGTAAGCGGATTGTCCTTGTGCAGAATCCACTTCGCCAAATCAAGACGGCTTGCGCGACCATCCACGTTCCACATCTCTTTTTGCAAAAACTCAGGCACCGCCGGTTGAACGATTTCGCCAGAATCATCCATCCAATTTCCTCGCGGTAGGATGCGTGTGACTCGAGGAGTCTCCAGCGCCTCAGAAACCAGCATCTTGCGCATCCCGCCTTCAGTTTTTTTCAACTCCTCCTCGAGCGACCGTAGTTTAGAATTTTGAGCAAGAATCTCGGGAGCGATCGAGAGGTAATAATTTCTTAAAACTTCATTCTCTTTCGGAGTTTTTTGGGAACTTGCAAAAGCTTTGATTACTTCAGGAGCTGGCCCAAGTGAATCTTTAAGGTCGGCATGGTCCACTGCCGCCATCGAAAGGCCGAAACGTGCGATATTGTGGGATTCGTAAGGCGATTGATAATGCAATTTTACTTCTAGCGCCTCGCCCCCCTTGAGCTCAAGAGGCTTCTCGAGAACAAAGGCCGCACGACGGATTCCCTTCCGCCCTTCCGGCATGTTTGCACCGACAGCCCAACCTGTCTTCTGATCCCCATCAACCGCAGCTTTTGCAGGAAAGTTGGGCTGCTCCACATCAGCAGTAACCGAGGAAACCTTCAGCTTCTCCCTCCCTTTTTTGATCTCAATTTCGGTGAGGACAAAATTCCCATTCCCTCTCGAAAAACCATCCTTCACTGAAAAACTTTCGTGAGTCAGAGCCTCTAGTTTAATTGCCGAAACCTTCCCGGGAGAAGATATTTTGAAGGAATAAGTTGCAGTAGGTGCAATTTTTCCACCTTCCAAAACTGTTCCATCATCTAGGACTTTTAGCGTGGTTCCCTCTGGCGTCTTGAAATCACTAAACTTTACTGGACGCCATACCGAGCCCCCTAATTCGGCCCCGGCAAGCCACGCCTTAAATCCCGCAGAAAACTTCGCTCTAAAATCAGAATCACTTTTGAGGAGTTTCTCCACCTTACCGTTCTCGATCGCATTTTTGAGTTCGGTAATACGAGCCTCTTCTTCGGACCCCGGCACTAGTAGGTTCGGCCGCCGTTTCCCGATTCCATTCTCACGAATATCATCGAAAAATGCAGCCATTGAATAGAAGTCGCGCGCTGTAAACGGATCATATTTATGGTCATGACACTGAGCACACCCCAGAGTTGAGCCTAGCCAAACCTCCGAAACATTTCTCACCCGATCCGCCGCATAAATAGCGCGATATTCCTTATCTTGCGCTCCACCTTCTTCGGTAGTTTGAAGGAGCCGATTGTAGCCCGATGCGACCTTCTGTTCGAGACTAGCATTCGGTAAAAGATCACCCGCAAGTTGCTCGATCGTAAAATCGGTGAAAGGCTTATTCCGATTGAAGGCATTGATAACATAATCACGATAGGGAGAAACCATCATCGGGTTGTCGCTGTGATAACCGATAGTATCTGCATAACGGACCAAATCGAGCCACCACACTGCCATACGCTCGCCGTATTTTGGATCCGCTAAAAAACGATCCACCAATGAACCCCATGCACCAGGAGAACGATCTCCTAAAAATTTTTCCCGCTCCTCAGCCGAAGGCGGAATACCCCGCAGATCCCAAGAAAGTCGACGTAGCAAAACCTCTTTAGAGGCAGGCTTACTTCCCTCTATCCCAGCGCTACCCCATTTTTGGGATACGAAATGATCGATCTCCTCTCCTTTCGAAGCCTCAGTTTTCTTGATTTCCTCGTAGGACCAATGCTCTTGATACTCAGCACCCTGTTCAATCCACTTTCTGAGCATTTCAATTTCCTCAGGATTCAAGACCTTGTGAGACTCCGGAGGAGGCATAACCTCCTTTTTCTTTTTGCTAGTGATTCTTAAATACAGTTCCGACTCTTTTACCTTGCCTGGAACCACCGCAGAATATCCGCCCAAATCTTCATAAGCACCGTCGGGCGTATCCAATCGCAGATCGGCTTCACGGGTCTCTGGATCAAAGCCATGGCAAAAGAAGCATTTATCTGAGAGAATCGGACGAATATCTCGCTGAAAGTCAACTTCCTCCTCCGCCGCAACGGCAAACCCAATTGATAAAATTACAATCCAAGCGATTTTCACCCCTATCCTACGGGAAAAATAGGATAAGTTCTCAAAATCACGTCACAATTTCACCAATTTGCGTGGGAACCATCGATAGCCTTGGCAATCGATAACTTTTTGGTTACCTCGACACATCAAGATTTGCGACGCCATCTTTACCGCCATCGATTTCGAATCCGCTGGCACCGCTAAAGGAAAGACTGATTCTCCTGTGCAAGTTGGACTCGCAACGTGGTCGGCTAAAAGAGACCTTCACGAGCCCTTTGTTTCCTTCCTTCATTGCGATCAAAATATCACTTGGGCCGCGCAAAAAGTTCATGGTATCACCACTGAGGACCTCCTAAACGCCCCAACCCTCTTGTCGCTGTGGCCCGTCCTAAAAAAACAACTAAACGGTGGCCCAATCGTTGCTCATGGCCACGGAACAGAAAAACGATTTCTTCGTGCGTTCCCAGGCCACTCCTTCGGGCCTTGGATCGATACCCTTCAGCTGGCCCGAGCCGCCTGGCCTTGCGAAAAATCCCACTCACTCGGAGATCTCTGCACCTCGCTGGGACTCGACGATTTCTGCCAACATGCCCCCGGGAAAACCTGGCATGATGCTCTTTACGATTCGCTTGCCTCGCTCGCTCTTCTCAAGCACCTTATCACCCAACAAAACCTCGCAGAACTACCTGTCGAGGTTCTACTCCAACCAGACACATCGATCTGGCACCGCTCCCGTCATCAATGAACACCGTTCACGTCAACCTAGGCTCCCGATCCTACGAAATTCTCGTCGCTCCAGGTCTACTCGCCGAATCCGGCTCGCGCATCCAAGCCACCGGACTCACCGGGATGGCTGCGATTATCACTGACGATAATGTCGCACCACATTTCCTGGAACAACTTGAAAGCTCGCTCCTGAAGGTGGGATACACTTTCTCCTCTCATATTTTCCCCGCGGGTGAGGCCTCCAAATCGATGGCGGTAGTTGAGAATCTGAACCGCGAACTGATTCAGGCAGGGCACAACCGATCTTCCTTTGTAATTGCTCTTGGCGGCGGAGTAACCGGCGATCTCGCTGGATTTGTTGCCTCTATTTTTTATCGTGGGGTGCCATTCGTCCAAATCCCCACTACGATCGTCTCGCAAGTCGACTCCGCCGTGGGAGGGAAAACCGGTGTCAACGCACCCGAGGGAAAAAACCTCATTGGAGCTTTTCACCAACCCCGGCTCGTCCTCACCGATCCCAACACCCTGCTTACCCTGCCCGGACGGGAATTTCGGGAAGGCTTCGCCGAGGTTATCAAGCATGCCGCTATACGCGATGAAGAAATGTTTACCGATCTAGAAGCTCTCGACCCGATGGATCAAAATGTTCCCTCTGAGTTGATCGCTCGTAACGTAGCCATTAAAGCTCGGATAGTCGAAGACGACGAACAAGAGACTTCTGGAACGCGCGCCCTTCTCAACTTCGGCCATACCATCGGCCATGGCATTGAAGCCTCTGTTCCCTATGGCACCCTTCTTCATGGAGAAGCGATCTCGCTCGGGATTCGAGCCGCTCTCAGACTCTCGGAAAATCACGCCGGCCTCGCCCCCGATGCAAGCCAGCGCATTCTTGCCCTTCTCACACACTACCAACTTCCGCTCAAGCTTAGCGATGACATTTCTACCGACCTTATCATAGAGAAACTCCTGCGGGATAAAAAATTCTCCGGTGGACAAAAAACATTCGTTCTTCTCGATCGTCCCGGAAACGGAATCACGTGTAGCAGTATTCCTTTTGAGGAAATAGCCCTCACCATCGACTTCCTCCGCTCATGAAAATTCTAGTCCATACTGGCGGCGTCTTCCAAACCAATGGCTACATCCTTGCAGAGGATAATGGCACTTGTATCGTCATCGATGCACCCGCCGAAATCGCTGATTTCTTGAATCAAAACTCTCTCCGAGCTACCCACCTTCTCCTAACTCACCAACACCTCGATCATATTGAAGATGCCGCCAAACTGAGAGCACAGGGGGCCAGAATTCTAGCATT
>DCQM01000045.1 GCA_002323895.1 Akkermansiaceae bacterium UBA1518 | reverse complement strand
AGTAAAGAGGCGTTCCAAGAGAGGGATATTAGAGGTCCAAGGCCGCGTGATATCCCACTCGGCGAGCTTCTCGGGAGTCGTCCCCATGGTGAAGGTTCCAAAAGCTTCGTTCACATCCCATGGAAAAAGACGAACCTTATTATCGGCCCGATCAACCATCAAATAATAATTGTGAGGCGCTCCAATGTAACTGTCTAAACTGGCGAGGAGGCTAGTGGCGGCGAGGTAGCCCGCATAAAAATCGAGGTCCAATTTTTCGCCAATCTGGTTTGAAAATTCAGTGCCGGACACCTCCCCAATGAGGCTGAGAAAGTCACCGAATTGGGTGATCTGCTCCTTGTTATCTTCCCCTTCCTTGATGTTGAAAACCTCCTTATATTGTTCGATCTCTTCACCAGGGTGTTGCCAATTAGCATGGGTCTCAGGTTTCATGAGGAGGCTACTCTTCGATTTTTCACCAAACTTGCGCTCCAGATAGTTTTCATCCACCTGCTCGATCAAAACATAGATGCCCAGATTTTTTTTCTTTAGTTCATCCTCAATGGAAAGGCTCACTTTGGCCCAGCCCGTGCCCGGTGTCGGGATTCCAGCTGCTTGGTAGACCTCGTAAGCGAGCTTCTCCTTCATGAAGGCGGGATCTAAATAGGAATTCGACAAATTGAATTTGGTCCGGCCGTGAAGTTTTTGTCCGGTCACAAAGCGGTTAGTATCGATTTTCAGAGGTCTTTTGAGTCCATCGGAAGAGAAGCGGTAAGAAGAGTTTCCTTTAAATCTAAGACCCGCGTCTTCAAATTTTTCGCCATCAATCGTGATGTAAGCTTTGACGTATTCGAAGCTCGCTCCAGCTCCACCTCTTCTCCCACCACCACCAGGAGGTGGCCCATCAGGGCGCCGGGACCGACCACCTGGCTGGCCGTCGGGAAGAATTCCTCCTCGCGGCGGGCCACCTCTTCCGCGTTCGTTTTGAGCAGGTTGCATGGACTCCCAGGCTTCCTTGGTGAGGGAAATATCGATTTCCACGACGTGATTGTCTTCGTAAACGGAATTCCAGAAGTCGTTGGATTTATCCTGATCAGGGGAAGCCTTTGTTTCCTCGCCAAATACGAGGGGAAGAGAAAGAGATATGGCAGCAAGAACTGTAAGAGTCATTGACCAGTTTGAAGAAAAATACAGAGGTTTCATTGAGCTAGATGAAGGAGGATACCGATTGAAAATGAATGCCCCATGAATGAGCGCTTTTCTTCTCCGCCATCCGCTACAATCTAAAAACGCCTTTAGGTCGCTCCCCCGACGAGTAAATTTGGAAGCGCTCGCTCGGGTTAATCAATAAAAGTTAATATCGCCCTACTAAAATTGGCGAACTTGCAGAAACATTCGTCCTGCGATGAATCCCTCTCCTTCGACAAGATAGCTGCCCCCCTCAGGGCCCGCTATTATGCTATCATCCAGTTCGACCCAAGTCTCCAGATCAGAAGACCTCCAAACTTGGTAAACCTCTCCATCTTGCCCATTCCAAGTGATCGTCATTCCATTTTCAGCAACCGTCACCGTTTCAATCTGGAGTTCGGCCTTCTCCGTTGGCTTGGAAAGGGCTGTGTCTGTTCCTGCCCAAAAACGGAGCCCTGTGTCTAGGTTGATCGTTGCCGTGTCTCCAAGATTAGCAATCGCTACAAGGTTCGTATTATCACCATTTCCAGCAGCGAAATTTCCTCCAAAGATACCAAGCCCAGCCGCGTTTCCACCACTCCAGCTATTCTGACTGCTCACTGCCATCGTATCGACAGTGGTTCCACTACTGACTCCATCAACAAAGAGCTCCCATTCGATTTCGCTAGCATCGTATGCCCATACAACGTCGACGTCTCCCCCTGAAATCTGCGCTTCAGTCAAATTATGAGTCACTACTCCCAACGCATTTCCACCATTAGATGAATGATGTAAACTTAAAGTTGCTGCAGCTTGATTGTAGGAAACGCTTACTCCAATTGTGGCCCCTCCAGTCTCCCATATTACACCATTAACAGCACTGTCACCTGCGTTGAAATCAACCAAGACTGCAAAGGTAGCGTCCTTTGTATTCACTTGTGTAACTCCACCAACAGTGCGATTTTGATACGTCGGAAACTGCCCGGACGTATTACGAGTCTCGGAAGGAGCGCCCAGATCAGCTAGAGAACTCACACTCACGGTTTCCGATGATGCAGCGCCAGTGAAAATTGCACTTAGAGTAGCGGTTCCCAGACAGACTCCGGAAAGAAGAGAAGAACAGAGATCTTTCATCTTGTGGGTGTAACAAAATCACAGAGCCAAAGGCAATCTGACTTTTAGATAATCATTAAACATCGGATGCTCAGGACGGAAGAACTCTTCCCGCAAAGATAATCCTTGATCATGTTTGCATTAGAATTCGGCTATTGCAGGGTGGGCATACACTATTTTTAAATTCACCCTTTGACTCGCGATACCTCGGCCAGACCTGATCATAAAGGCAGACGATTTTCTATCCAAATTTCATAACTTATGCGTTTTCTACTCTTCTTTGCTTACTTCACCTCTCTCGCCGCGAAACCGAACCTTCTCCTGATCACCGTCGATGATATGAATCGTGACTCGATCGGCTCCTACGGCTGCTCAATCAAGAATATCACTCCAAACATCGACCGACTTGCCGCTGAAGGCATTCGCTTCGACCGTGGCTTCGTAAACGTCGCGATCTGTATGCCTTGTCGTGCTGTCCTGATGACCGGCCGCTATCCGCAAACCAGCGGCGCACTCGGGTTCGACAAAATTAACCCTGAAGTGCCCAGCCTACCCGAGGCGCTTGATAAGGCCGGCTATTATAACAGTCTGATCGGCAAGGAAATCCACGTGGTGCCCTCTCGTCACAAAGCCTTCCACCGAATCGACAAACAAAAAGATCTCGGCGGAGGCCGCAGTGCCGGCGCCTATGCCAAAGCCGTCCGTGCTTCAATCGAAGAAGCCAATGACGCCGACAAACCATTCTTTATCATGGCCAACGCGGCCGACCCGCACCGTCCCTTTGCCGGGGCGAAGGGCGATTCCTTTCAAAAGATCCCGTTCCCACGAAAGATCGATCCAAAACAAGTTCCGGTGCCCGGCTTCCTTCCAGATCTTCCTGAAATCCGAACCGAATTGGCAACCTATTTTCAATCCGTCGCTCGTGCCGATCAGGTAGTTGGAGCAGTCCTCGATGAGTTGGAAAAAAGCGGCCAAGCCGACAACACCTTGGTCCTATTCTTGAGCGATCACGGCATGCCTCTACCCTATGCAAAGACCAATTGCTACCTTGCTTCGAATATCACACCCTTCATCCTGCGCTGGCCCGGCCACATCAAACCCGGAGTGACCGATGAAAAGAATTTCGTCAGCACTATCGATGTCGCTCCTACCTTTCTCGCTGCCGCCGGTATCGAGAATCTAGAAGGCGCCAACGGCCTTTCCCTTCTCCCTCTTATGAAGGGGCTCAAACAAGCAAATCGCAATCAGGTATTTACCTTCCATGAGCGCCCCTACTCCCGGAAGCACCTGCCGATGCGCGCCATCAATAATGGTGACTTTCTTTATATCTGGAACGGCTGGTCGGACGGCAAGACGCAGTTCCGCAACGAATCGATGAGCGGCCTCACCTTCAAGGCAATGAAGAATGCTAAAGACCCAAAGGTCCGTGCTCGCGCTGAATTCTATCTCCATCGTACCCGCGAGGAACTCTACGACCTACGAAAAGACCCCGATTGCCTAAAGAACCTACTTGATAAACCAAGTGACAATCAATCGGGCCTAGTAAGCACCATGACCAAGGCCCTATGGCATTGGATGAAAGATGTCGATGACCCCGATCTGGAGCTTTTCCAAAATCAAGTTGAGCTAGCATTGGACTAATCTACTCCCAACCAGAGCACCAGCTTCTCTCTCCGCCAAAAGCAAATTCCTATCCGTTTCTCATCTCGAGAATCACTCGCCAATCCGGGACTTTAAAAAAGAAGGAAATCAAGATCGACTTTCACATCAAATCGCCAATTGTCCGGCACTTATGGCAGCCTCTCCCGCTCTAGATCTCGTCGTCCTCTTTGAAAATGAGGCTTGGCAACAACCACTCTTTGATGTCCTTGATCAACGTGAGATTTCTTATGAAAAATATGATCTCAAATCTGCGGCCTTTGGTGGCCACGATCTCCCCAAAGCGCGACTCTACTTCAACCAAGCAAGTCCGAGTGCCTACGTCCGAGGCCACCTTAGGGTCGTTCCTTTCACGCTAGCCTTGCTCAAGAACCTTCAAATACAGGGAGCAGAAGTTCTCAATGGCATCGATGTCTTTTCCTTCGAACTCTCTAAGAGCGCGCAAATCGCTAAGCTCAACGAACTCGAGATCGATCACCCGCGCTCTATCATTTTCAATGACGCCGAGGCCTTGTTAGGCCGGAATGACTTATCTTTCCCGGCAATGCTGAAACCAGAACAAGGTGGCAGCGGTGCTCGCATGAATCAACTCGACTCACTCGACGAACTCCGCGAGCTCCTCGCCAAGAATCCCAGCCTTTGGGAGCCCGATCAACTCTTACTTTTACAGGAATATCTTCCTCATGATCCTGAGGTTGGCATCGTCCGCATGGAATTTCTTGGAGAGGAACTTCTCTATGCCATGCGAGTCGTGACCCATGGCCGCTTCAATCTATGTCCTTCCGAATCCTGTAATCCGGTCGAGGCCGGTAAAGAAGGAGCCTGCGCCATTCCCGATCCTCAGGAAACTGATGCTAGACCGGTTGAATTCTATCCCTACCTCGAACTTCCAGCTGAAGCTCTCAAAGCAGGGAAACGGATTGTCAAAAGTGCCGACTTGGATGTTGCAGGCATCGAATATCTTGAAACGCCAGATGGTCGCCGTGTCTTCTATGATATCAACGCCAACTCCAATCTTCGCAAGCCTATCGGAGAAGCATTCGGTTTTGACCCCTTCGAACGAGTCGCTGATTTTTTAGAACAAAAATTGCAGAGCATAAGATAGGGCTATAACCTTGATGGGAACGAATATGTTTTTGATTTCGTTGCGACCCAGCAGCACCTTCCCTTTGCGCCAAAAGAAAATTCCTAACAGTAGTGAAAGTTCCCAATAGTTGCCAATCTCTCCTTTTCCTATTGGCTCCTATCGCCGCTTCCGCTGCGCCCTACTCCGTAGAGGTCCTCGCGGATAACCCGGTAGCTTTTTACCGACTCAGCGAAACTTCGGGGGCGACAGTAGCACTCGACTCCTCTCCCAACGGGAACCACGCCACCTTCGCCGGAGCAGCTTTCTCAACTCTCGGAGTCGCCGGGCTCACGGAAGAAGCCGATACAGCTGCAGAATTTAGTGGTAGCTCGACGAGCAAATCACACATTCTTACCCCGCCACTTTTTAATCCCGCTCTCACAAGTTTCACGATCGAGGCGCTTTTCAAAACCGACGCCACTTCCCAACAAGCAGTCGTCCAACAAGACGGAGGCAAAGGACGCACGCTCTTCTTCATTTCTTCAAGTAATGGTGACATACGCAGTTTCCTTGGGGGTGCCACCAGGAGTAGCGGAACTTCAGCGATTGTGGGAAAAGTACATCACGGAGCTCTCGTCTTCGATGACTCTACCAACAAGTGGACCTGGTATATCGATGGAGTCAAAACGGCCTCCGGCACGGTCAACCCAGAATCATCGAACGGAGGTTTCTTTATTGGAATTCATAAAAACCTAAATGGAAATTACTTCGACGGGACAATCGACGAAGTGGCCTTCTATACTCGCGCGCTCCCAGACTCCCGTATCGCAGAACACGTTGCGGCGATGAAAAAACCGCCCCTCTTAAACTTCTTCACTGGGGAACCGATAACTATTGCAAGCGGCGACAGCACAACACTCTCATGGGAAATTGCTCCCGAAGTCACCGCGCTTTCTTTCAGTCAAGATATTGGTGATGTCCTACCTCTCACTACAAATGGGATCGGTAACCTCAATGTCTCCCCAGTCGTCACGACTGTCTACACGCTTACTGCCACCGGCCCTAGCGGAACCACTACCGAATCCGTGACCATTTACGTCGACGAACCAGCAAGCTTTCGCCTCAATGAGTTCGTTGCCCAAAACGCCGGGCCTATCTCCGATGAAGACGGAGACGAGACCGACTGGATTGAAATCAAAAACACCAGTAGCACTCCCAGCGACCTCGCCGGATTCTATCTCACCGACGACCCCTCTGACCTCACTAAGTGGCAGTTTCCCTCCACCGCCTTAGAAGCTGGCGAACTCATGATCATCTTTGCTTCTGACAAAAATCGCGCAACTTCAGGGAATCAACTGCACACCAATTTCAAGCTCTCCTCAAATGGGGAATATCTCGCTCTCGTAGAGCCCAATGGCCTGACCATCCACGATCAGGTTGCCCCATCCTACCCTCCCCAGTATGTGGGTAGTTCCTATGGTCGTCTCGCAGATGATACCTTGGGTTACTTTTCCAAATCTACGCCGGACGCAGAAAACGGTACTACGACTTTCAGGGGGTTTGTTGAGGAAGAAGTTCTAGCCGATGTCCCGCGCGGATTCTACGACGCCCCATTTCTGGTCGGACTCAGCAGCTCCGATCCCGATCTAGCCATTCGCTACACGACCAACGGATCTCCCCCCACCGCTTCCACGGGAACGGTTTACAGCACTCCGATTCCCATCAAATCTACAACCATCCTCCGAGCTGCTGCTTTTCGCCCCGGAGAAACACCGCGAAAAATCACCACGGTCACCTACCTCTTCCTTGATGACATCATCAACCAACCCTCCTCCCCTTCTGGTTACCCTTCCATCTGGCAACCAGGCACAAGCGCTGACTATGCCATGACTTCGAGCGTTGCCCCTGACAAAGATATTATCGATGCCCTGATGGCTCTCCCAACAGTCTCAGTTGCCATGCCCATCGACGATCTTTTTGACAACAATACTAACCCCGCTACCGGGGGCATCTATGCAAACTCGACCATCGCCCGCGGTTTCCCTTGGGAACGCGCCTGCTCAGCGGAATTCTTTGGATTCCCACACGGTCAAGAACTACAGATTGACTGTGGGATGCGCGTCTTCGGGAATGCCAGCCGCTGGACCTCCCGTCCGAAACACAATCTCCGTCTCGTCTTCCGCTCGGCCTATGGCCCCTCTGAGCTCGACTTCCCAGTTTTTGGAAACGATGCCTGGCCAGACAAGGTCAATAGCTACCTCCTGCGTGGACAGAATGGCGATTCATGGTTCCACCCAACTCAGAGCTCACGTAATGAAGCGCTCTATATTCGAGACCAACTTGCCCGCAGTCTGCAACTTGCGATGGATCGCCCAGCCAATTTCCAAGAACACGTTCATCTTTACCTCAACGGAATCTACTGGGGCCTCTTCCACACTCTTGATCGTAATGAAGACAACTCGATGGCGCAGCGATTCGGCGGCGCGAAAGAGGACTGGGACGTCATCAAATCTTCACGGACAAATGGAATGGAAGCGATCGACGGAGATCTTACCGCCTGGAATGCCATGCTCAGTCAGGCCGAAGCCGGGCTCGCCGGAGCAGCAGAATATGCCGCGATAGAACAACTGATCGATATCGACAACCTGATCGATTACCTCCTCGTCAATTTCTATGATGGCAATACCGACTGGGATGATAACAACTTCCAGGCAGCGCGGAGAAAAACAGGCAATGACCGCTGGCGCATCTTCGTATGGGACTCTGAACGTACCTTCCGCGGTGCCTCTGATAATCAAACCAACAAGAATTTCGCAAACCGGACTACTCGCCTCCACAAAAAGCTCCGAGACAATGCTGAGTATCGTCTGCGCTTCGCGGACCGCATTCACAGGCACTTTTTCAACAACGGTGTGCTCACTCCGAGCTGGGTCGCCAACGAGCTTGATAAATGGATCGACACTCTTGAATTGCCACTGATCGCCGAGTCTGCTCGTTGGGGAGATGCACAGCAAGCCAACCCAGTCGGAATGGCGCGCTGGCAGACCGAAATCAACTATCAGAAAAACACCTATCTCCCCAACCGTACTGCCACCGTCCTCAACCAATTGCAGTCACAAGACCTCTACCCGTCGGTTACAGCACCAAGCTTTAGCCAACACGGAGGGAATGTGAGCGGAGGCCTTCAGCTTACCATGACCGCGCCCGCCGGCACGATCTATTACACGCTCGACGGAAGCGACCCCCGTGATTCCACCATCGCGAGCCCGAATATTTCCCCAAGCGCACTCAAATATAACCCGAACATACTCCCCCTGATTATGTCCTCAACTCTCGCCAAAGCACGCGTCTTGTCAGGAGCAACTTGGAGCGCACTCAATGAAGCCTCCTTCTTCGTCGACGCTATTCCCGCCGACAGCGCTAACCTCGTCATCTCTGAACTCAACTACCATCCACTCAGCGACGACGATGCAGTAGAGTTCATCGAACTCATGAATATTGGCAATGATGCTATCGATCTTAGCGGAGTAGAATTCATCCGCGGCGTTACTTTTAACTTCGATCAGAATAGCACTCTCTCCATCCCTGTTCTCGCCCCGAAAGAGCGGATTGTGCTCGTTGGAAAATCCGCTGACTTTGCCATCGAATATCCTGGAATTCCCGTCGCCGGAGAATTCATCGGCGACCTCTCCAACAAGGGCGAAAACATCACCCTCCTCGCCGCTGACGGAAGTACTATCAGGGACTTCCGCTATAACGACAAACTCCCCTGGCCGACCAGCCCCGACGGCACAGGCTTTACCCTTGTGCTTATCGCTCCTGATCAAAACCCTGACCCTCAACTCTCGACCTCCTGGCGCTCCAGCGCCGCCAGAGGGGGCAATCCCACTACTAGCGACGCGCTTCTCTTCACGGGAGAACCTAACGCCGACTTGGATTCTGATGGCATGACTGCTCTCCTTGAATACGCTCTTGGCACTGACGATTCCGCTCACAATCAAGCCAACAACCTTTACGATCTCACTGGCCCACAAAACAAACCCACCTTCGTCTCACAGCGAAACCT
>DCQM01000139.1 GCA_002323895.1 Akkermansiaceae bacterium UBA1518 | reverse complement strand
GACGAAGGAGACCATTTATGATTTAGCCTCGTTGACCAAGGTGGTGGCGACGACTCCCGCGGTCATGAAGTTGATTGAAGGAGGGGCGATTGAATTGGATGCGCCGGCACAACAATATTTGCCGGAACTGAGTGGAGACTCGAATAAACCGAAGATTACGGTTCGGCACCTCTTAACACACACCTCTGGCTTGGCGGCAGGGGTGCGTAGAGGCTATGAATGGAGCGGGAGTAAGGATGGGTTTGCTTTGGCTGCTGGTGAACCGTCTCGTGGTTTGGCGGGATTCTCTTACCAATATAGCGATCTCAATTTTATCCTGTTGGGTGAAATCGTGGCAAGGGTGACTGGGATGCCGCTTCAGGACTATTGTTGGAAAGAGATCTTTCTGCCGTTGGGAATGAATGAGACTTTCTTCCTGCCAGACCCGAAACTGGAGGGCAGGATCGCTCCCACTACTCTTCTCGAGGACGGAAGTCTCTTGAGAGGAATCGTGCACGATCCTACTTCCCGTCGAATGGGAGGCGTGGCAGGGCATGCAGGACTTTTTAGCACGGTCGATGATTTGGCTCGTTTTGCCCGAATGTTGCTGAATGGCGGAGGTGGAATTTTGAAGCCAGAGACAATCTCCCTGATGACCTCGGTGCAATCGCCTGCGAATATCGAGTCTAGGCGGGGCTTAGGGTTTGATATCGATTCTACCTACTCTTCCCTGCGAGGTGAGTTATTTCCAAAAGGGTCGTTTGGCCATACCGGATGGACGGGGACCTCGATGTGGATCGATCCAACGAGCGAGAGTTTTGTTATTTTCCTGAGTAATCGGAATCATCCATCTGGAGGTAATGTGATTGCACTGCGGAAAGACCTTGGAACGCTCGCGGCGAAGGCTACGGGTTTTGATTTTTCGACCGTGAAAAAACTTCTTCCGGAAGTGGTGCCAAAGTCGCCAAAATTTCCCGATGTGTTGAATGGAATTGATGTCTTGGAGCGGGATCAATTTGCAGCGCTTGAGGGAATGCGCGTGGGGTTGATCACGAATCAGACTGGGATCAATCGAAAAGGGGTGACCACGATCGATCTCTTACACCGCTCTCGCAGAGTGGATCTTAAGTTGCTTTTCGGACCCGAACACGGGATCCGGGGGACCCTCGATGATAAGGTCGAAGATGGGGTGGACGACAAAACAAAACTTCCAGTAGTGAGTCTTTATGCCGGGGAAGATCGGCGTAAACCCAAGACTGAACACCTAGCGGAGGTCGACGCTCTTGTTTTCGATATGCAGGATATTGGGACGCGATTCTACACCTTTATTTCGACGATGGGATTGGCGATGGAAGCGGCGGAGGACGCAGGTTTGCGATTCTTCATTCTTGACAGAATGAATCCTATTGGGGGTCGAAAAGTGGCGGGACCGATGCGCGAGGGCGATCCGGCCTTCACGTCCTTCCATCAGGTTCCCTTACAACATGGGATGACAATTGGCGAAATAGCTCGGCTCTACCAAAAAGAACATTGTCCTCAATTGAAGCTCACCGTGATTCCGATTGAGAATTGGACTCGCGAAATGCGCTTCGACGAAACTGGTTTTCCCTGGATCAAGCCTTCGCCCAATATGCCCAATCTCACGGCGGCAACTCTCTATCCCGGACTTGGGTTGCTCGAGTTTACCAATGTGTCGGTTGGACGGGGGACGAACTTTCCTTTCGAGATCTTTGGCGCAAGTTACATTGATGAAGCGGAATTCGTTCGCAAACTCGACTTGGCTAGGCTTCCGGGGTTGGCCTTCGTTCCCATTCGTTTCACCCCAACGGCAAGCAAGTTCGAAGATGAGGAATGTGGAGGGGTGCGCATCATTTTAAAAGATCCAGAGAAATGCCCCTCCGTGGAGTTGGGCATATTGCTGGCGCAAACTTTACGAGAGCTCTATCCGGATCAATGGGAAACCAAGAAACTGAACACTCTGCTACGACACCCATCAACGGAGACCGCAATCAATGAATTGAAGCCAAGAATAGAGATTGTGAAATCTTGGGAGGCTGGGCTTGAAATTTTTTTTCTTAGGAGGGCAGGAATTCTTCTCTATCGATGATTTTTTCGTGACCGCTGAGGGTTTACAAGAATTTCATCAATGAATAACCAAGCTTTGCGACCTTTGGCCTGATGCCAGTCGGGAATCGTTCCAAGGTTCTTGGCATGAACGCGAAGATGGCGTGCTTTCACTTCTTTGATCTTTGTCGAGAGGATGCGGGTGCCGACGGATTGTTTCTTGGGAACCTCTGTTGTGGTTGTGGCGACTGATTTAAAATCTTTTCCATTAAGTGAGACCGAAAACTCAACGGTCGGCGGTAAGAAAACGCCAGCAGAGGTTACCTGACAGGAAGAGAGGCCTAGTTCTTCGACCGAAATCGTTTTTCCGAGGTCAATGGTCGCAACGAGATCTTCCCCCTCGAAGCCCAGCCAGTCGCTTTTGAGATTTTCGGGATCGCCGGTGATGCCATCGACAAGTTCGGCCGGTCCGGTTCCGGGGTAGTTTGGGCTGGGCGGGGAAGCGAGGAGTGGTGGGAGGTTCCGAGCTTCGTGGTTGATGAGTTCGAGCTTGAAGAGCGCATCCACGATTTCTTCAACTTGATCGTCATTCAAAAAGTCGTGCGGTGGCATGGCATGAACTTCTCCCCAGATGCCTTTGCTTCCCTTTTTGATCTGCCCCTTCAAGTAAGTCTTCCGAGTGGGGAGATCTGCATAACGATCGACGATCATCTCGAGTGATGGCCCGATGAGAGTGCCTCCTGGTTGATGGCAGGCCACACAATTGAATTGTCCCATCAGAGCAGTTCCCGGATGCTTTGGAGGGAGGCCTCGGAGCGGGCGGGCTGCGATCATTTGGTTTCCTGCCAGTCCACCGTCAATTCGGTGACTGATGCGCACGAGGCTTCCTCCGTTATCAGGATCCCATCCGCCTTTGCCATATTGCAGGACAAACAGCTGACCAGCCTGATTAAACTTTATATTAGTGGGTGTTTGAAATCGATGATCGGTGGGGAAGTCCTTGATTTCGAACAGGTTTTCATTGTCATCGAGCTCCACCATTTTGATCCATCCTCTTGCGTAGTCGGCGATGAACCAATGATGGTCGAAGGACTTGGGGAGTCCTTCGTTGCTGCGTGAGTCGTTGTGATAGTAAACTGGTCCACCAACGGCTGAGGCGCCTCCGCTGCCCAACGATGGAAAGTCTTTCGAGGGAGGATGACTGTACCAAATCAGAGGTTTCTGCGTTGGAGGCAGTTCCTTAATCCCTGTATTCTCTTCGAAATGATTGACGGCCCTGGCCGGTTCAAAGACTCCCGTGACTTCCATTTTTTTGAAGGAGTAATCGGGGTAGGACTCGTTGGGCCCAATAAAAAAGGGCCAGCCGAAGTAGCCCGGTTTGCGGGCTTGATTGAATTCATCGAAGCCCAGTGGGAGGAGCTTTTTGTCGACGTTCTGAAGACTCCCGCAGTAGTGGTCAGCAGGGCCGTTTTCGCCCCAGTAGAGATGGCTGGTTCGTTGGTCGATGGAGATTCGGAAGGGATTGCGACAGCCCATGACGTAGATTTCGGGGCGGGTTTTTGGAGTCCCGATCGGAAAAAGATTTCCGTCTGGGATGGTGTAGCCGCCATTTTCTCGCGGACGGATCCGCAGGATTTTCCCATTCAATACCGCGCTGTTTGTCGAGGTGCGTGCGGCGTAATGAAATTGGGTGTGGTCTTGGTTGTCTCCACTACTGATGAAAAGATTTCCCTTTGGGCCGAAGGCAAGGGATCCGGCTTCGTGGATACGATCCTTGTCGCGGAGAGCGGGGATTTTGATGATGACCTGCTCGGTCGCTTTGTTGAGCATCCCGTCTTCATAGCGAAATCGTGAAACAACATGATCGTGCTTTACCGACTCTCCACCTGGCCGAGTGTAACAGATGTAGACCCACTTGGTTTTCTCGAAGTCAGGGGCAACAGCGATTCCCAAGACACCTGATTCAACGTCCCAGCTCCATTTTGGGCCCTTCTTCCGGTAATCTACTTCAAGGTGTGCGACGACTCGCGTTACCCCGGTGTTCAGATCGACAACTTTGATGTTGCCGTGGAGCTCGGCGATGAAAACAAGATCGCCAGCGATGGTCATTTCCATCGGGTTTGAGAGGTCTGTTGCAATTGTCTCAACCGCGAAGTCTTTTGCGGGAGGGAAAAGAGAGTTTGAGTCTTCGGTTTTTCCTTTGATCAATGGACTTAAAAAGACCATGGAAATCGGAAGTAGGAGTCTTGTGTGGCGCATCGGTTGGTGAATGATACCATGACTTCGAAGAGGCGGCGATGGCAAACAAGCTTCTCTAAAAAGTGAGAAAGAAGTCAGGATGAGATAATTTTGTTTTTTGGCAATAAAAGTGAGCCCTTCCCGTTATTAACTATTAAACCCCTGTGGATGATTCTTTTCTTATCCGAAAATATTGTAATGAAGGCGATGGCGATGCCGCCATCGAACTGCTGAAGCGATATGAGCGTCCTCTCTATCAATACATCTGGCAAATGCTACTACAACAACAAGACTGCGAGGATGTGATGCAGGAGACCTTTAGGAAGGCTCTGAGAGCTCTCCCTAACTACCGGGAAGAGAACCACTTTAAGAGTTGGTTGTTTCGGATTGGAAGAAATGAAGCGGTCGATATCATTCGGCGCCGCCGTCGAGCGGTTGTTGCAGAAGCTCCCGAGGAGTATTTAGGGGGAGTGCAAGATATTGTGTCTCTGCCAGGAGCCCGTGAATTGATTGAGGAGCGTGAAAGCTTAGAGGCTCTTACGAGAGCGATCGCTTTGCTGCCGGAGAAAGAAAAAGAAGTGGTTGCGATGCGAACTCAGGGAGAGCTTTCGTTTAAGGAAATTGCAGAGATTGTTGGGGCTCCGATTGGGACCGTATTGGCGAGAATGCACGCTGCAAAAAAGCGGCTGAAGTCGCTGCTCAACACCGAATTGGATAGGTAAAATGATGAACCAAAAGACGCGAGACGAGATCCTTCTCTATTGGAGTGAAGAGGCTGATGCTGCTCAGGAGGCAAAGGTTCAGGCTCTGTTGAAAAGCGACCCCGAAGCGCGAGCTTATTTTGAAGAGCTGGGTGTGTTTGATGCTCTACGTGATCGTCTGGCTTCACTTCCAGCAATGACCCCTTCACGATCATTCGCTGAGGGTGCAGTTTCCGAGATGTTGGCCGAACGGAGTGGTTGGCGTGGTATCGGACCGTGGATTTCTGTGGCTGCGGTCGTGATCGTGATTCTTGCGGCAGCCAATATGGTGTGGCCCTCGAATGAGGAACGGAGGGAGACAGTGGCCCGGGAAGAAATCCAAGAGAAGGGCGTTGTTCTACCTGAAGTGATGGAAAGGCCAAGGCTCTCGCAAAGGCTTTTTGCACGGGAACGGTATGCTACCCGTTTTCCGAAGATACTGATCGCCCAAGAGAGGGCTCGTAAACTTAGAATTAGATTAGAAAAATTCCCCCAATTATGATCATGAAAATCCAGAGTAACTTTCTTCTTCTTTCATCTGCCGTTATTTTTCTTGGCTTTCCTCAATTGGTTTTCGCTGATGAAGAGAGTCGTCCTGGAACCGAACATGTTCTAGGTTTTCTGAAGGATAAAATGCCTGAATCTCTGCGATTTCTTGAGCGCGTCCGTGAAGAAGATGGCGATGAGGGTTACGAGGAGGTCCTTGAGGAAGCGCGAGATCTTCTTGCGGAGTTTCTCGAGATCAGGCGAGAGGAGGGAGAAGAGGTCGCTGAACGTTTTCTAGATTTTGAGAGGAGCCGGATTCGCTTGCAGGCTCTTTTGGAAGAGTGGCACGAAACCGATGATGAGGATGAGAAGCGAGAACTCCGCAATCAGATTGCAGAGATCGTCGGGAAACAAGTCGATCTCGAGATAGAGGAAGAGCATCAGGAATTGGATAAACTGAAGGACGAAGTCAGGGAGATTGAAGAGGAGCTCGCTGAATTGGAGGAAAGACGAGGTGCGATTATTGAGGCGGAATTAGAAGAGATCTTGCCCGGGGGAGGAGACAGAGAGGATGAAGGCGAAGACCCTGAGGAGGAGCGAGTCCAAGGAGATGACGGGATTGATCGTTTTGTGATTAAGCAGACTTGGTCGCAGGAAAAAAACTACGCCCGGGCCTACTGGGTGAATGTTCCTGAGCGCGAAGACGAAGAGGCTCTTCCCGTCATTATTTTTCTTCATGGGAATGGTGGTAATGCAAAGGGGCTGCAAAAAATGGTTCTCAATCGCTATCGTAATCTTGCCCGCCGGTTCATTACCGTTTTTCCCCAAGGCTATAAGGAGAGTTGGAACATCGTCTCGGAGCGATCCAAGGCGGATGATCAGGCCTTTATTGAGGCCATTGTTCGTGAGCTCTCGAAGCGTGATGATGTGAAAAAAAATAAATTCTCCATCATGGGGATATCGAATGGAGCGGCGCTCGTGAATCAAATCGCGATTGAGACCAAGCTTCCGAATATCAAAAACTA
>DCQM01000108.1 GCA_002323895.1 Akkermansiaceae bacterium UBA1518 | reverse complement strand
CATTAGAAGCAGGAAAGCGGGAACAATGAAAGAGGCCACGATCGTAAAATATGTGAATAATCTCCATTGCAGGGGCTCGTCCTCGCGGAGGGCTGAACTCAAATCTTTTAACTGGCTGGTGAACGCTGAGCACCGCCTACGCCATTTCCATCCTGCGGCCTCGATCAAGCTGATGGGCCTACTGAGTGAGAGACGCGCCCGGCTGTTATCATCCAGAAGTTTCCGCGCGTTGTCCTGAGTCGACCTCCTGCGATGAACCGAAACGCAAAAGCAGATAAAAACACCGCTGGCTGCAATGTCCACGATCGCTACCTCCCACATCGGCCTGCCTAGCAGGCAGTAAATCAGGAGGATCCCAGCAAACCAGGAAACGCATACCAACCCGCCCAAGATCACTGCAAGATTAACAATGAAACCAAAAATATTGCTGAGAAGATTCATGTCTACAGACTCTTGAGCCAGTTAATCTAGCCAACAGTCTATGCAACCCCACGCTCAGCGGCAAGAAGACTCTACTGTTAGGAATTTACTTTTGGAAGGAGAGCTTTTAGGCCTCTTTTTAGTTGGGATTGGATGGATGCTCAATGGCCCGCGTCATACCGAGCTATGACTCAGGAAGGTCTTACTTGGTGAGAGGTTCTTCGCGCAGAGTGGACGCTCTGACCAAATTAAAGTTAAACCTACGCCCCGAATTACCGCTTAGACTTATCTAATTAGCGAGGAGTTTAGGATGACACCATTGAAGCGAAGAGTGGTAAAACGGGTGGAAATGCCTTACTGCTTAAGCATATGCCCCGTGTATCCAAGCCCTACTAATTTTTCGTAGGCATTGGAAACCTGAAGAGGAATCTCCTGGGGGGTCTGAAAATTACACTTTGGATATTCTATAATCCGCTGCAGGTCTCCAACGATTTCGTTGATGATATCTTCAGGTGTGTGCCCATCAGCAGGATTATGGAGGAAATGCGTCTTTGGGTGGCTACAGACGACGCGTGCTTTTGGCCACAATTTTTGCATCGTTGCCCATCCACGACGGTTCATATTCGGCTTGGAGACAAGAATGACGGATGAAACTTTTATCCCCTTAGCATCAAGTAATTTGCGCGCAAAGCGGACATTTTCACCGGTGTTAGTCGCTTTCGGCTCAATGAGAATGCAACCCGGTGAAACTCCTGCGTCGAGCGCTCGATCTGCGAACATTTCGGCTTCAGATTTTGGCCACTTACCGCGGGTGAAATTCCCTTGAGAACCGCTGAAAAGAATCCGGGGCGCAAATCCTTCAAGAGCAAGTTTTGCGCAGTGATCCGCGACACGTAGGTCATAACTTCCCAAACCAAAAATTAAGTCTACTTTTTCTAGAGGTTGATCAATCTTATGAAAATCCCACAGAATTTGGGCGAAACTAATTTCTTCTTTGGAGGGCATTGGTTCCTAGTAATCTTGTTGTGACCGTAGCGGGTGATCAATTATGACGAGGCCGATCGGAAATCTGGATAAATCTCCTTACTCAGAATCTTGCCCCTGCAAGATCACCCTCAGGGCTCAGTCGCCGACTCTGCAATCCAAGTTTGAATGTAGTTCTGATCGGCCTCGCTGAGCGAACTCAAAGCAATGGTAAAGAGCTTCCCGTCTTTGCGCGCAATAGTTACCTTTGTGCCCTCGCTACTGACGATCCTAGCTTCTATCTTTCTGCCAGACTTATTGGTAAAGGTCCTCAGTGGCTCTTGAGGTAATTCATCACCTTCTTCAACCTGCAGGCTGCAACCATCCAGGAAATCGAAAATTTCGGCCATCAATTCGGGGTTCCGGTAAAATGTCGTTCCATGGTTTCCTCCGGCGATCTCCTTGTAAACGTGCTTTGTGTTCGTCTCTTTCATCCTCTTGGCGAAAGGACGGACCATCTGAACAGGAACGGTGGTGTCCTTATCACCGGTGACGACCATCATCGGCGCTATAATCTTTTCAAGGATGTCGCTACTACCCATATAAGCTGGTGACATTGGGACAAGTGCTGCCCAGATATCAGAATAGGCTGCCCCAAGATGAATCGTTCCTCCTCCGCCCATTGAGTGCCCTGCGAGGTAAATACGCGCCGAATTGACATTAAACTCCTTACGCACGATCCCCAGAACGTTGAGGACATCTTTTTCACTCAACTCACCGAGGTTCTCTGGATCGCCGGCACGCCCCCCGAGAAGACCTCCGCTTCCCTTACCTTGGCTACCATACCATCCTCGCTCATTGTAACCGTAGGGCGCTACAACAATATAGCCCCTTTTCTCGGCCTCCGCGGTGATGCCCTGATAGCGTATCACTTGTTGGGGATTACTTCCAAGTCCGTGTAGTAGAACCAAGAGGGGCGCCGGCTTAGCCTTCTTGTAGCCGGAAGGAACATAGAGCGCGTATTCTATATCTTTATCAGCCTCCTTGAATGAGTAGCTTCTTTTCTGGATTTTACCCAAATCTTCCTGACCGGGGAGTATCCCTGTGAAACTGGAAAATATTAGCCCGCAGAAAAACAAAGTAAGAGTCCTATTCATTCTGAATACTAAAAAATTGCTTTTGGCGGGAAGGGGTTGAACTCGCATCTGAGTAAGCCCAATAACATAAGCATCCAGATTATTGAAACCGAATAATAAACCAATCGAAGTGGGACTAATCGTCTCTTTGGTTATCACATAGTAGAGCTGATCGGTATCGTCTACTTAAGTAGGAAAAAACTATCTTCATTAAAATATCTCGCGGCCGGATGTTAGTTTTAGAAGAAGGTATTTAGAGCTGTCCAAATGTTTGTGGTCGAGAACGTTTTGGAGTTGTGCCATCAGAAGAGTTGATGTGAAACTTCGGCCCCATGTTCAATAGCTAACGAAGGCTTCGGGATTGAAATAATTTACTTTGGAGTCGCTTCGCCATGGGGGTAACGGTAGTCGGCTTGATCGTCAGTGGAAACCTGTTTGGTTGAGCCTCCATCAGGAGAATAAAGAAAGAGTTTTCGACCTGCATGGTAGATGATTTCTGATTGTTCGCGTGTCCAGCGCGGGTAGGCAAACCAGATCTTTTTTCCTTCCTCGTTTGCGAAAGGTTTGAAGTTTGTCATCGAAGGTTTGCTCACATCGAAGTCAGCAAAATAAAGAGTACGACCATGAACGGATTTTTTAAATCCCTTCTGATATTCGAAACAGACTCGCTTTTCATCTACGGAAAGGCTGATACGAGCGAGGATTCCTCCGTTGTCGAGTTCGCACTGTATACGTTCATAACTCGGTATGCCGTCAAGGTTCGGAGACATCAGGTAATATCCCGGTCCTTGCTTTGGTGGGTTTGCGCGGACGAGGATTCGACCATCTTTGAGACAGCTGAAAGCCCAAGTATTGAACTCCTTCGGAGTGAGGGCTGTCTCTTGGCCAGGTTTAGCCCTGATTTTGCTGGCAAAAACGCGATATCGTTGACTACCCGGAGTGCGACGATTCCAGATTGGGGTATTACTTCCATCGCGGGTCCATGTCTGATTGAAATCGGTATGCGTTCCGTCGGTGAGCTGATGAAACTCAGTGCCATCCGCATTGATTATACAGATTGCCGTTTTCCAATTACTGACCTCTTTTGTATTCACGAGGCGCCGGAAAAAGACGAGCTTGTCTCCGGTCTTTGACCAAGACGGTTTAAAATCCCAGTGACCCTTAGTGATTGGTTTGACTTCGGGAGTGCCAAGAATATTTACGTGGATCTCGCCGTTTTTATAATAGGCGGCGCGATGTCTCTTCTCGGCACCCTGAGTATTATTGACTAAAAAACTCGTGATTAGGAGCGGTGAAATGGCTGTGAGGATTTGAAAGGCAAAACGGTGAGTCATTTGTCGAGATGATAGGGGGGTTAAGAAGGGGAGTAAATATTACTCCTGAGACGCCGTTCAGAATATTGAAGAGTGCTCCTCTTAGGAGCCAAAAAAAATCTCTTACTGGATTAATTAGGACGTGGGTCGAGATTTTCCCTGGTATGGTGGCCTCTAACCTCTAGAGGAAATAACACTAACCACAAATCCAAGCCTGATATCAGATAGTTTGAGTTTGCAAGCTCCTCCGTTTCAGACAACTCTACCCTTAGATCTAACGAGAAATCATTGATGAGCGAAGAATTACCAGCAGTAGGCTTTCTAGAGAATCTGGAAGATGAGGTCAGAACGCAACTTGTTTCGCAAGGGACCCTCTATACCCTTACCTCCGGACAGCATATTATTGAGGAGGGAGCCGAACAGGATCACCTTTTTCTTATTCTTGAGGGGGTTTTCGACGTCTTCACTAAGCAAAAGGGAAATCGCACTGCAGTCGCAACTATTCCTGCCGGGGGAACCCTTGGTGAGGTCAATATCTTCAATCCATCGACTGCAAGCGCCGAGGTGATCTCACGAGGCGATGGCAGGGTATGGGCAATCGATCGCTTCGGACTTAATGCATTCGTAGAAGGAAATCCTCAAGCTGGTAATGTCGTTCTCGTAAGCCTGCTCACCTTGATGTCTGAGCGGCTGCGTGTTTCGAATAGTAAGCTTGCCGACTCCAACCAATGGGGTGATTTGCGATAGTCGACTTGAGTCAAATTAGGAGGACTGAACCTTTCTTGGCTTTCTTGATTTTCAAAGCCACCGGAGGTTAGGTTTTAAAACCTGACCTGTCCGATTCAGATTTCGATTTCCTCGCCCTCAATCGCCGGACGAACACTTGGTCGTATCTTTGCGACTTCTTCCGCAATGCTATCCATCTTGTCATCGTCATGCGAGGGGTCGTGATGAAATAGAAAAGTCTGTTTTACATTTGCGGCTTCAGCCACTTTCACGGCTTCCTGCCAAGTAGAATGCCCCCATCCTTTAAACTTGGGGTAATCTTCATCGGTGTAGGCAGCGTCATAGACCATCACGTCGGCATCATGCGAAAGAGAAACCACGTTTTGATCGATACGATCTTCAAAGTGCTCCGTATCTGTGCATATGGCGATTGATTTACCTGCAAACTCGATGCGATATCCGCAAGCGCCATTAGGGTGATTAAGTTCCCCCGTTCTAATAACAATGCCGTCCCCAAGCTCGAAGACTTGACCACAACTGTAGTTGTTAAAGGTGCATGCCTGCTCGATTAAAGAACTAGGAACCGGGAAGATCGGAGCCTTCATCAACATTCTGCTTATGACACCTTGTAAGTCACATGGGGGTTGTAAAGGCCCCACATGAAGTCGGATCTTATTCTTTGGGTTGTAGAGGGGAGTGAAGAAAGGCAGCCCTTGGATGTGGTCCATGTGGGTGTGAGTAAAGAAAATGTCGGCATT
>DCQM01000008.1:5982-7406 GCA_002323895.1 Akkermansiaceae bacterium UBA1518 | reverse complement strand
AAGTGACCAGGAAGGGGAACAATCCAGTAAGGCGTGTCGTTAGAAGAGGGCGTGTTCGGTCTCGAGAATCGGTAGACCTCTTTTTCACCCCGAACAAGAAATCCATCTAATTCACGCGCATCTTTATTGTCCCAATAAAGCTCCTCAAGAGACCTTTTTTGGTTCTTTAGTTTTTCAAACTCGTGACTGAACAGTGGCTTAAAATGTCCCACTGTCGACCTGTGAGCTGCCGCCTGCCCCCCGCGTAACTTATCACTCTTGGGGTCCCTGCGATACATCCCGGCAACTCCAGTATTGAAAAAATTAAGCCCAGGAACCCATCTGCCCATGAGATTTCCCATAGGCCAAAAAACACTCGTAATGAAATCGCGCTGACTAGTTAAAGAAACCATAAGAGGTCCTCCTTCAACATTCTTGATGCCACGATTCTTAAAAGTCGAGAGAAGCTGCCGGGCATAGATTGCAGACTCGGCAGAGTTGATAGAAACCATCAAGTCCGCCGGAAAATCCTTGCGCATCAACTTCCGTCCGCGCGCAGAATCCATCGCAACACGGGCTGAAATTGACTCCGCCATCGCACTTTCAAGAATTGCACCACCCAACGAGTGGCCAATCATCACAATTCGATTTTTCGAATTAGCTCCACGCGCTGCTGCACCCAGCTCGTGAAGCACCTCAGTGCCTGAAACCCCACCGACTCTTCGCGCTGCCGCATGCCGATGAAAATAATCAACTCCAATTGGAAAAGTTGCCAAAGACCTCCCCCGCCAACTCACAAAAACTCCCATCACTTTTCTCCCACTAGCTTTCCCTAGATCCTTGAGCATCTCCCGAAAATCATGAAGGTCACCAGCCCCCGTGATCAAACGCTCCGAAGCATTATGATTCCAGCCATGAATATAAACGACCATCAACAGAGGCTCGGTTGACTCAGCCTCAATCTTGGCTGTCACCCGCTTTAATTGATCAAAGCTAATCAATTCACCCTGATCATCGATTTCAACATGTCCGAGAGAAACTTTTGGGTCGAGCTTTTCAAGAGTCAACTCCGGCGTCTGGCGATATCCCGAAGTATGGGTGCACGCAGAGTTCAGAAACCATAGAGGCAGCAGACAAAGAATAATTCGCATCGCAGTCATTAAATCTCACCCACCAAAAACTGCCCATCGATAAAATCGAAATACGCATTGCCCTAAACAATGACCTCGCGCACGAAGTACCTCCGGCCGGGATCGAACCGGCACGACCTAGGGTCAATGGATTTTAAATCCACAGCGTCTACCAATTCCGCCACGGAGGCCTTTCGTTTCAAAAGCGGGCGCAGTCTTCGGCAGCGGATCAATCTTGGCAAGTCTGGAACTGCTTAAAGGCGATTTTGAACTCGCCCCCTTGATCATTTTCTCACCCAAGCCTTAGCAAAGACC
>DCQM01000008.1:0-5643 GCA_002323895.1 Akkermansiaceae bacterium UBA1518 | reverse complement strand
AGACCAGTCGAGATGACATGGAAGCTGGACCCCATCAACAAATTGTTCAGACTCCTCCTGTGACAGTCACTCCGCGCGGCATTCTTTTTCTTCTTGTTGCGCTCACCCTCACAATGACGGGGGGGGGGCGAATCGATGGCGACTTAATCGCACTCGGCACCGCCGGACTTCTACTAGGACTTATGGTAATAGTATTCGGAAAATGGAACCTCCGGGGCATTCACCTTAAACTCTATGCCCCTTCCCGCGTCTTTGCGGACACCCCTTTCGATCTGCGGCTCACCCAGCTGAACAAGCGGAATCTTTTCGATGCCTGCAATACAGACCTTGAGCTCAACTTATCCCATGTTTCTAAAATTGAAACGCATGCGACATGGACTGCTGCCCGCTCCTCTTCGACAAGTAAACTTCGGGGAAGTATTGCCAAAAGGGGGGCTATTTCGGATCACCCCTGCACTTTAAGTTCAGCCTTCCCATTGAGGATATTTCGTTTCTCGAAAAAAATCACCCTTGAACATGAGATTTTAGTCTTCCCTCAGCCCCTTGTCCCAAAAGAGTTCTTTGCGAACGGTAAATTCGATGAAGCGTGGGATGGAGGAGGCTTCCAATCCGGCGACACTCCTGGGGAACCCCGAGGACTGCGGCCTTACCAACCAGGTGATCGAGCCAAGCAAATTCACTGGCCAGCCACCATAAGATCTCAGGCAAGAGGTCGAAGCCCCAGGGTCCGTGAATACGACCCCCCAGGCTTACGACCCCAACATGCAGTTGTCATTTTCCATAGCTTTGGAACTGATCACACCCTCATTCGCACTGACCTGTTTGAGCGTTCGCTCTCACTAGCCTGCGGAACCCTGAGACACCTCCGAGCAATCGGAGTGCCCGCGAATCTTCGAGCCGATTTTCTGGCCTGGAAGAGTCAAAAGACTTTTCACGCCGAGGCTTGGAGCGACACTCTGACTCTCCTTGCTCAGGCTAAACGGTCTAGCCACACTGAAGCGCATGACGTCCTCACCGAAATCGAAACAACTCCCGCCGAAGATGCTATCATCATTATTTCTGACATGCCTCTGACATCTTGGAAACACATCTTACCTGAACGGCGTGTTTTAATCATCGACGTCCAACAACATCGCTTTGGGCAGCGTGACTTGAACTTCAAATCTCGCAAGCCGAGGCGCTTGAAAACTTTGGCCAAAGAAGATTCAAGGGCTACTCACCCACAGCAACCTGACGTGCTAAATCCTCAGCGGTGATTTTCACGAAAGCCCCCGGCTCACCCGAATAGCGAATCTTATGCTCCCCATCGAGAACGTAAACAAAGGGCCATTGTTCAATACGGTAAATCTTAGTAATCGATTGCGTGGAATCCGAAAAGTTCGTCCAATTCACGGTTCCCTCCGCTATATGCCTGCGCAAAGTCCGCGGATCGTCCATATTGACACCCAAAATCTGGATATTTTTGTCTGCGAACTCCTCTTGATATCTTTTCATTAAAGCAAGACTTTCATCATGCGCCGGCATGAGGGCATGCCAAAAGAAGAGGATGGTCACCTTCCCGCGGTAGTCACTCAGCGAAGACTTATTAAGAGTCACTTCCACACCCGAAAAATCGGGAGCTTCGGCACCAAGATTGAGTCGGCTCATACGAAAGAGTTCATCCCTCAGAATTGCCTGAGTAGTGGTCTTCCCCACGGTTAGATCAGGCGCCATGATCGCCTTTCGGAGTTTATCCTGCCGAATCGCCATGCCGCGTTTCCCACCACCAATACGACGGTGCAAAATAGCCTGCGCCAAAGCAGAAGCCCCGCGAACCATCTCGGAAGGGTTGGCTTTCTCAACGGTCTCGAGCAGTGCCATGGATCGTGGATCCTGAATGTGCGTCAATGCAATACAGTAAGAACCAAGCTTAGGACTTAGAAGATGATTACTTCGAACAGCTTCCCTGATGATACCTGCCGGGCGAGCCGGATCTCCGCGTCGCGCGGGTTTTCTCACTTGCTTGACCGCATAAGTCGACGCATTCACGAGCAACCAAGCTGCTGGTTCAAGGGTCCAAGATTTATCAAGATCATTTCGGATTTCCTCCCAGATCTTTCGACCAACCTCGATTTCATCTGGGCGACGCTGCCACGCTGCGTTTTGGGCATCATTAGTGGCAGCGGTGCGAACATCGCTAGTCCATTGTTGATAGGATTGATCGAAAGCGCGCGAAATGAAACGCGCTCTCTCAGGTGAGCCAGCAAAAGCCAACCCCGTAGTCACGGCCAAAATAAATAGAATCGCTTTCATGGTGTCCCTAGAGATTGCACGCTTTCAAAGGATTTGCCAAATTGGAAAAATTAAGAAACATCTGAGGTCTCTTTCGCAGCGAGGCGATCGGCCAAATCATTGTGGTAATCGCGGCCCACAATGTATCCAATACAATTAGACGAGCCGCACCGGCAGGGATGGTCCTCATAGCAATCGACGTCAAACCCGTAGTCAAAAGTGATCTCTTCATCCACTCCAATATCCCTCAGAGCCTGAATGAAAATCCGTTTCCCATCCTGAATCGCCTCGCTATTCGGATTACAGGAATGATTGATTAAACGAGCTGGATTCCATTCAACATTACCGTCAAGATCCCACTTTTTAGTAAGATTAAAAATATAAACCGCCGCCGCACCACTTTTCTCGTGCTCTTCAAATTGCTTTAATGCTCGCTTTTCACTTTCCTCTTTGCTCACACGATTGCCGACATACTCAATAAAGTATTGCTCCTTCTCGATTGGCTCGATGCAATAAACTCCCTGCCCGTGAATCACGGATCCGCGGACTTCCACAAAGTCGCTTTCACCCCGTCTGCGAAGCTTCTCGATACGACGTTTCTGCTTATCTTCGGAATGCTTGCGATCCTTTTTTTTATTTTTTCCCATTTTAAATCTAAAACGAAGTTACTTAAGTTCCTCAACCTTAACCTCGGGGAACTGAAATTCCTTATCCTCCTTCGGAAGAAACTTAAAGATCTTCCTTAGCTGCAGCGCGTTCATACCGTTGCCATTAACGAAGGTCCAACTCTCTTGCTCCTTTGGAGAAATCGCGATTTCATATTCCCACTTCCTAAAGCGGCGAAGTTTCGCAGGCTTCTTCGATTGGTCGAGATACTGGAAATCTTTGACTGTCGGAACGAAAACCATCCACTTGCGATAGCGTGCAACCTTCTTGGGATTTCCATCTTCCCCCATCACTTTTTCTCCATCTACCAAAAAATCTTCGAGCCCATAATCCACCTCGAACGCAATGTCAGCCCTACGAGTGATGGCGGCTTGGAAAGTGACTCCGTTCTGCCCCATCTCCTTCATCTGCCTTAAATACTGAGCCTTCAACCTTTTCGGCCCGCCGAAGGGACGCGCGATCACTTTTAAATATTCAGGATTCATTGAGTCCAAAGCCGCTTGAAAATCTCCGCGGATTGTCTTGTTAACTACTTCCTGAACTGCCGCTTGCGCACGCTCTTTCACTTCCATCGGAACGATGTTTCGCTTGGGAACTGTTGAAAGCGGTATGTCATTTCTCTGACAAAACGCATTCATAGTTAGGATGAATAAAAGTAGGAGTGGACTTTTCACCCCTCTGGGATGCCCTGAGATCCGTGTTACGTCAAGACTGTGGAGCCAGTCCAGCATTTCGGATAAATTAAGGATCGATTCCATTCTTCCTTTTATGGAAGACCTTGGATATCTCCTAAAGCGTCATGGCGAAGAAGGCATTAGGAAAAGGACTCGGGGCACTAATTAGGGGAGCCTCTTCTGACACTGTTCCCAATGCTAAGGTCGAGTTGAGGCCAGGCGAAAGCGTAAGCCAAGTGCCAATCTCCGATTTGGTGCCATCCCCCCTTCAACCGAGGAAGCACTTCGCCGAAGGATCACTCGATGAGCTCAAGCAATCTATCGAGCAGCTCGGCATCATCCAACCCCTTATCATCCGCAAGGTTGAAGGGCAGATGGAACTCATCGCCGGTGAGAGGCGTTGGCGTGCCTCAAAGATGGTTGGGCTTGAGACCGTCCCCGTTATCGAAAGGCCGTCGAGCGATCGCGAAGTCCTCGAGATGGCTCTCATTGAGAACCTACAACGTCAGGACCTTAATGCCATTGAGGAAGCAGAGGGCTATGTTCGCCTAGCCAAAGATTTTGGGCTCAAGCAGGACATCATCGCCAAGCGCGTTGGCAAATCAAGAGCCAGCGTGGCCAACTCAATGCGCCTCCTCGATCTTCAACCCTCCATACAGCGACATCTTGCTGACGGCCACCTTACTGTCGGTCACGCCAAGGCCATCCTTGGAATCAAAGATCCCAACGAGCAAATCTTGGTTTCCGACCAAATACTCCGACAAAACATGACAGTGCGTTCGGCTGAAAAATTCGTTCAAGATTATAACAAAACCGGACCTAAAAAATCTTCAAGTAAGTCCAAGGTCGTAGATCCCCATATCACCGCGATTCAAAACCGCCTTCGCGATCACTTCGCCACCCAAACTGTGATTCATCACACCCATAAGAAAGGGCGGATCGAGATCGAATACTACGGCAACGATGATCTCGGGAGAATCTTGAACCTTCTTGGTCTCGACCTAGACTGATCTCGTGATCAAAACCACTTTCGCCGCTGTCATTGCCTTTGTTTTCTTAACCGGCTGTAGCGGAGAGAAAGAAGAGCCCAAACCCGTCTCCGGAGCTCCGATTACAGGCACTATTTCAGCGGAGACCATCGACGAATTCTCCGGTCAAAATGCTTTAACCCACGTTGAAGCTCTCACCGCATTCGGCCCACGGCCCATTGGATCCGAAGCCTACCAATTGAGCCTGCAGTATCTCGAAACTAAGCTCGGCCAATTAGGTTGGAAAACTAAGCGCCAGAGCTTCACTGGGATCACCCCTATCGGCCCGCAAGAATTTACCAACCTTCTCGCCCGCTATTCGCCCGGATCCGAGCCCGATTGGAACTCCTCGACACCCTTCCTTCTCTGCTCCCATCTCGACACAAAGCTTTACGCAGAATTTGAATTTCTCGGCGTCAACGATAGCGGATCTTCCACCGGAGTACTCGTTGAAATAGCCCGCGTTCTTTCCGAAAAAAACGAAGGGGCTAAAAACGTCGAACTCGTTTTTTTTGACGGCGAAGAAGCCATCCTCAAAAACATCAACCGCAAGGACGGACTTTATGGAAGTCGCTACTACGCCTCTCAACTAGACAAGCGCATAGTTAAACCCCAGATCGGCATCGTTCTCGACATCGTCGGTGACCCAGAAATCTCCCTCCTAATCGGCGGAGACACCCACCAAAAACTTAAAAGTCATACCCAGTCCGCAGCATCCAAACTTAGCCTGCAAGACTGGGTCAAACCGCACCCCATGACCATCATCGATGATCACGTTCCTCTGATGAATCGCGCCAACCTTCCTGTCCTCCACCTCATCGGCAACTTCAGCGAAGCAACCTACTGGCACCAAAAAGGCGACACCTTGGACAAAATCACCTTCGGCGCCCTTGAAAACACCGGAAAACTTACCCTCCAAGTCCTCCACCAGCTTACGAAGTAAAAGACAACCAAGATGGGGCCAAGATCAAACTCAACTTTTGCCCCTAACCCCATACACCAAT
>DCQM01000102.1 GCA_002323895.1 Akkermansiaceae bacterium UBA1518 | reverse complement strand
GCTTGCAGTTCTGGCCAAGTGAGTTTCCCATCTTGATCGGCATCAGCGCTTGGATGCTTTTTGAAATAACGATCTTTCCAAATTTCGGCATCTTTCTTGGTGGGCTTGGGTGGAGGAATGGAGGCAGGAATTCTTGCGAGCATCGCCTTCCGGTATGCTTTTAAAGTTTTTTGGTGATCGGGATTAAGGGCAAGATTATGCCATTCATGGGGGTCATTTTTGACGTCATAAAGCTCTTCTTTGCCATTTTCGTAACGGATATAGCGCCAATTTTGATCGCGTAGAGTATAGTTTTGCTTTGCGGGGTCGTAGTAGTTTGCCCATTTATACATGGCCGTGAGGACGGCATCTGGCCCAGCCCATTTTCCAGCGGGCTTTAGCAAAAGAGGTTTGAGCGAATGTCCATCGAGTGGCCGACCTTTCGCGGATTTTCTTGTTTCTTTTGAGAGGCCACAAAGATCAATGAGGGTTGGGTAAAGGTCGATTAGGCTGACTGGTTTTTGGCACGTTTTGGCCTGAGCTAAATTCGGGCCGGCTATGACAAGAGGGACTCGTGTGCTTTCTTGCCAGAGAGAATTTTTGTAGAGGTAATCTTTCTCACCCATCCCCCACCCGTGGTCTGAAGTTAAAATAATGATGGTATTATCGTTGAGGGGTGATTCTTCAATAGAATTAAGAATATCCCCAATGAGGTCATCGACAGAGGCAACTGAGGCGAGGTAGGCTTGAATAAACTTCTTGAGAGCAAGTTCACGCTTTCCACCATACGAAGCGATGAGGGTGTCATAAATTTTTGATCCTCGATCACCGCTTCGATCATCTTCCACAGAACTGACGGTTTGTTTAAAGGTGTCCTCGACATCTCCTCTTTTTATGATGGGAAGCTCGATAGATTCGAGCGGGAAGAGGTCGAAATATTTTTGGGGAACAATGAGCGGAGTGTGTGGACGAATGAATCCAATTCCCATGAGGAAGGGCTTATCCGTGGTAGCGAGTCTTTTAAGATTTTCAACAGCCCATTTTGCATTGAGTTCATCGGCAGTGAGATCGCGATCGTCCTCTGATTCGTAGCGAAAATCTTTCATACGCTTCCAGTTTCCGGATTTCCAAGAAAAGGGAGCTTTCACCTTTCGCAGTGGTCCAAATGAACCATCGATGGCTTCGAACTCGTCTCGGAATGGAGGTGGGATATCAGGGTGCGCTATGTTTTTTCCCTCACGGTGAGCGAGAGGGCTGTAGTCCGCATCATTCTGGTAGTGAGTCCACTCTTGGCGTTCGCCATTGTGCATGATTTTCCCAGTTCCGAGGGTGTGATAGCCATTCTTCCGGAAGTGGTCCATCAAGGTCCTCGAGTTCTTGGTGATCTCGTTATCTCGCCACTTTTCAAATCCGTAGAGCTGTGAGGTATGAGGATATAGGCCCGTGATAAAACTGGCTCTTGAAGGGTTGCAGATTGGAATGTTGCAGTGCGCTTGAGTAAAAGAGACTCCGCGCTCCATAAGACGCCTCATATGGGGTGTTTTCGCCTGAGGATGGCCTCCGAGCGTTTCTACGTAATCGTTAAGATCATCGCAGATAATGAGGACAACATTTGGCCTTTTAGAACCCTCAGTCTGAAGCAGTAAAAATAGAGATAAGATGAAAAATCTGAGCATGGGTAACACAAGGACTAAACACTGTTTGGGTAAGCGAAAGCGATGGAAATTTTCTCTTTTCGGCGGAGTCGGCGGCAAATGGTTGGGTTAAAAATCGAAGAGGAGGCTAGTCACTTCGTGGTGTTTTTTTATTTGGAAGACAAGCGATGGATTCTGATGAGAATCAGAGCCTTGATGAGCTTATATTCAAAGACCATGATTCTGACTTGTTGATTAAAATTTAAAAAGGCAAGCTGCCAAAGTCGTATGAGGATGCACCAAAATTTCTTTCTTTTTCTAGCGATCATTCTTAGCCGGCTGGCGACTTCACAAGAATTGATTCCTCCTGTTTCGAATGTTGGAGAGGGCGCATTAGTGGAGGCGCGTCAGATCTTTACTCTCTCTAAAAGACCAACTTCGTCCTGCCATGCTTCCACAATCGTCGAGACACGTGGAGGTTTGGTGGCGGCTTGGTTTGGGGGCACTCATGAGGGCCATCGGGATGTCGGGATTTGGACCTCCCGATATAAAAACGGAAAGTGGAGTGTTCCTGTGGAGGTTGTGAACGGGGTGCAAAGCAGCACGAAACGATATCCTTGTTGGAATCCTGTGCTTTTTCAGCCTGAGAATGGTCCTCTTATCCTTTTCTATAAAGTTGGCCCCAGTCCTAGTTCTTGGTGGGGGATGATGACGACTTCGACCGATCATGGTAAAACATGGTCGTGGCCTACTAAGCTTGGGGAGAACCCGCTGATCGGGCACCTCCTGGGCCCGGTGAAAAACAAACCGCTTGAGCTTCAAGATGGATCGATTCTCTGCCCTTCCAGCAGCGAAAAGGGAGACAAGTGGCGAGTGCACTTTGAGATGACTCGTGATCTCGGAAAAACATGGGAAGTCATCGGGCCGATCAACGATGGAGTCGAGTTCGATGCCATCCAACCTAGTCTGCTCATTCAGAAAAATAAGAGCCTTCAAATCTTATGTCGAAGCCGCCAAAATGTGGTTACCCAGAGCAGGTCTTCAGACGGTGGTAAAACGTGGGGTCCGATGGTGGCGAGTTCTTTACCAAATCCAAATGCAGGAACAGACGCATTGACTCTTGCCGATGGCAGACATCTCATTGTCTATAATCACACTACGCGTAAGTCTCCAGTGCCTGGCCGGCGTATGCTTAACGTCGCAATTTCTGAAGATGGAGCGATTTGGGCGCCCGCGGTAACTCTTGAAAAAACTTCACAAGCTGAAAATTCCGATCGTTCGGTCGAGTATTCGTATCCTGCAGTGATTCAGACCAAAGATGGAAAGATCCACATCAGCTACACTTTCCATCGCAAAGGTGTTAAGCATGTCATCCTTGACCCAGAAAATCTTTAAGACAGTCCCAAACAATACCATGAGCGCCCATCAAATACATTCTAAGTCCACTCGCCGTAAATTCCTTACTCAAGCGACATCGTCCGCCTTTGGGTTTACTTTTATTCCTGCCTACCTCACGAGTGCACGGGCCCAGAATAACCCCCAACGCCCTCCAAGCCAGCGAATCAACTTAGGCTGTATTGGAGCAGGAGGAAGAGGGGCCAGCGTAGTCTCAGGAATATGCCGAAAAGGTAATGCGACCCCGGTTGCGATTTGTGATGTTGACCACAAACGGGCGGCTGGAATCATTAGGGGAAACCCGAAAGCCAAGCTTTTCCACGACTTTCGTGAGATGTTCGATCAGATGGGTGGAGATATTGACGCAGTCTCTGTAGCAACCCCCGACCATACTCACTTTACGGCGGCCATTCAAGCGATGTCATTAGGTAAGCACGTTTATGTGGAGAAGCCGCTGACTCATACCTTTGAGGAGGCAGCGATACTCATGCGAGGTGAGAAGAAATTCAAAGTGGTGACCCAGATGGGAAACCAGGGCCATACCTCAGGTGGATCGGAGCAATTTAAGCGCATGCTTGCAGGTGGAGTGGTTAACGATGTCGTGAAGGTTGAGGCTTGGAAAAGTGCTTCCCTTTGGTTCATGGACAAGAAAAAGCGAATCAAGGGTTACCCGAAAGCCCAACCCATTCCAGAATCGCTAAAGTCGTGGGATCTCTGGTGCGGGCCTCAAGAAATGAAGGAATTCAGTTCGATGTTTCATCCTTTCGATTGGCGTGGGTTCCATCTTTATGGTGGCGGTATGTTCGGAGATTGGGGATGCCATATTATCGACTTTATCCACCACTACCTTGACCTTGGGCTGCCTACTAAAATCTCGCCCAAGGCACTCGGTGACTATAACAAGATCAGCTTCCCGCTAAGCTCGCATATTGAGTTGGACTTCCCTTCTCGTGGTGAGAATAAGCCTGCGGTTCATGTTGTTTGGAAGGCGGGAGGGGATCACGCATCATCAATCGATAAAAAATATCTTGGAGGAAAGAAAGCTCCAGGGCTTGGCGGGGCTGGGACTCTTCTTCATCGGAAACAGGAAGACTATCTTGTCCATCGGAATTCCCATAGCGGGTCGTCCAAATTGATCTCAGCCAATAAGCATGATGATCTCAAGGAAGCTCTGAACAACAAGGGGCCCGGGAACGATCATATGGAGTCTTTCACCCAAGCGTGTATGGGTCAGGGTAAAACTGAATCTCCTTTCAGTGTTTCAGGAGCACTTACTCAAGTTTTGAATCTAGGTATGATTGCGGAATATCTTAACACCGACTTGAATTTTGATCGCAAGACCCAAAAGTTTATCGGTAATAAGTTGGCTAATGCGCTTCTTTCTGGCCCTGCTCCACGCAAGGAATGGGCTGACCATTACAAGCTGGCTTAGTCAAGAATTTCGACGTGGAGGATGGATCCCGGATTTACACTCGCTCTAGAGTGCCGGTAATTCCTGCGAAGGAATTCGCTTCTACCCCGAGTCTCTGCAAGATGGTGATAAAGAGTTTGGAGAGGGGGAGCTCTTCAACCTTCACCCTAGCCCTCCATCCACTGTCGGTCACAATTCCGGCGCCGGCTTGGTTGTCCTCATTGCCTTTGCCGAATTTGAGATAGCGACCATTCTCGAAGCCCAGATTCTTCCCACCAGCAGATATGATAGGGTAATTGCGGGAGAGATGGAAGCTGCTGGATGCGGAGCCATGCATTGCAAACGTGTTGTCGAGGATGTTTCCTTGCCCGCTGGGCTCTTTCGTGTCCTTCAGCTTCTGGATGAAACGGCCAAATTCTTCTGCTTGGTAGCGGTTGTAGGTTCCGAGATTCTCCCAGCCCTTGGGTTTTTTGACTTCGTGCGTTAGCGCATGAGCATTCCCCAAGCCAACGGCCGTTGAGAGAAGGTTGTGAGGTCCGCCCCCATTTTCGCGACCCAGCTGGAAGGTCGCAACGCGGGTCGAATCACTAAGGAAGGAGAGATAGATCAGCTCATACATCGTCTTGAAGTAAAGTTGCGCTTCCTTGGGCCCAGCTTCCAGAGTGAGGTTAGTGGTGTCCACCTTGGGGACTGGGTTATCGATCCACTGCCGTGCCTTCTCCAACTTCACTTCAGTATCACGAACGGCATCAAGATACTGTTCTAGAGTTTCTTGATCATATCGGGAAAGTTTACGGCCCAACGAGTGAGTGTTGGCGATGAGAAGATCGAGGGCGCTTTTGCTTCGTGCCAATTTCGCCGCTGCTTCTTTGCCGCTTGTAACAAAGAGCATGTCAAAAATTTGCTTTGGGTGATTTAAGGCAGGGATGGGCCGCCCGCTCCGATTGTAGGACTGGGTTTGGGCTCCTCTTGGGCCGCCCACCCCTCCGTTGGTCGACATTACTAACGAGGAATGACGTGTGAATTGCCCTATCTGTTCGGCATAAACTTGGTCAATCGAGATCGAGTTTTTGTAGGCTCCATGTCCTCCTATGTCTGCGCCGGTCAGATATTGGTCGGCATTAGAATGACCATGAACCGTTCTCGCTGCCGGGTGGGAGAGTCCTGAGTAGATCGTGATCTCCTTTCGCAAGGGCTCGAGAACGTCGAGCACTTTTGTGAGTTTAAAATTTCTTTCGCCACCTCGGGGAAACCAACTCCAATCCTTCCAAGCTGGATCTTCTTTGACTGGAAGACCGACCCCATCGGGATGATAAACACTAAGAAAGCGTTTGGGAGCAGGGTTGGGATTTGAATCATCTACCGCAAAGGTTTCAAGCCATGGCAAACCAAGAGCAACGCCTGTTCCTCGAAGAAAA
>DCQM01000170.1:36546-36667 GCA_002323895.1 Akkermansiaceae bacterium UBA1518 | reverse complement strand
TTCTCGTCACAAAAATAGCAATGGCTCTCGCCGCAAATATTTCTAACCCAAATCTCGTCGGCATGATCAAGTTACAATCCTGACGAATCCGAGTTTCTAGTTGAATCGTGACCCACAATGA
>DCQM01000170.1:0-36153 GCA_002323895.1 Akkermansiaceae bacterium UBA1518 | reverse complement strand
ATCACCCAACTTTAGATTTACTAAGGAATGTCCCAAGCAAATGTATTACCACTAGAGCGACTTGAGGCGGAGCGCGTATCCGGGCGCTAACGTTGTAATGGCTGCTGAAAGCTTTTCTTGAATAAGAGGGCTACCATAAAATGGGCCAGATCCAGCCCCACCAGAAGTGTGGGTCTCGATGAGGACGAGTTCGTCCTCACTGATAAAAAAGGAGGGGTTACCACTATCACCTTTCACGAGATTCTTGCCCCATCCATGTTTTGCAACCTTGGGGTGCCGGAAGGTGATTGAGGTGGATCCCGCTCGCTCGATCTCATGAAAAAAAATACGTCGATTCTGATCTGTTACCACGGCGGTCGTTCCCTTGAGGAGTAAAGAATCCTTACGAAGTGTAGGGAGGGCATAAACCTTAAGATCAGGCGGAACATCTAAATCAAGAAGCCCCACTGCGACATCTCCAACCACCTCGATAACATCTACCAAAGTGCGCTCAATTCGCTTTCCCATACGGTTGTGAAACACCACTTTAGCTCCTGGTTTACGACGATAATGAGAAGCCATGATAACGTGACGCCGCGTAACTAGAGTCAACGTCATCTTTTCATTAAATGAGACTCCAGACATATCAAAGTTTCGCGCCCAGCCATCCATCATTTCAGCATCACCTTTAATCGAATAGCGCTTAAATATATTAGGTGAGCCTCCTAGCGGAGGGAGGCTAAGACTACTGGGGGTAGCAGGATTTTTCGAGCTACAGGAAACAACGACAAAGAATGGGAGTAAAATACACCAACGCCACATGGCTGAAGGTTAAGGTAGGACGCTTTTTAAAAAAAGCCCAGAGTGCGCTGGGCAACTCCGGACCTTTAAAGATCATTTTCAGTTAACGATCGACGCGGGCTGATCCTCCGCCAACAAGTTTACCGACCTCCTCTCTAGTTGCCATAGTAGTATCACCTGGCGTAGTCATCGCAAGAGCTCCATGTGCAGCTCCCCATTCCACAGCTTTTGCCGCGTCGTTAAATTCAAGAAAACCATAGATCAGTCCGGAAGCAAATGAATCGCCGCCACCGACACGGTCGAATATTTCGAGGTTCTCACGATTGGTAGAACTGTGGAACTCGCCATCGTGCCAAGCTAATGCGGCCCAATCGTTACTAGAGGCCGTGTGGACCTCTCGAAGAGTTGTAGCAGTCGCCTTAAAATTGGGAAACTCACTAACAGCCTTTTCTATCATTCTCTTGAAGTTCGAGATATCGATTCCAGTAATATTTTCTTCATCAACTCCTTTGACCTCAAATCCAAGACAGGCCGTGAAATCTTCTTCGTTACCGATCATGACGTCGACATATCTGGCGATTTCACGATTCACTTCCTGCGCCTTAGCTTGTCCTCCGATCGACTTCCAAAGGCTAGGCCGGTAATTGAGGTCGTAAGAAACAACGGTCCCGTATTTTTTGGCAATTTTACAAGCCTCTATCGTAAGCGCAGCATTACCCTCCGAGAGAGCGGCAAAGATCCCACCCGTATGAAACCATCTTACACCGAGAGTTCCGAAAATATGCTCAAAATCAAAATCATTAATCGTGAGTTGGGAAGCCGCAGTATGGCCACGATCCGAGGTTCCTTTAGCAGCACGAACTCCAAAACCACGCTCAGTGAAATTGAGCCCATTCCGAGCCGCGACTCCTAGACCATCAAAGTTAGCCCACTTAATAAACTGGGTGTCGACCCCTCCTTGAAGGACAAGATCTTCTAGAAGGCGCCCAACTTCATTATCTACAAATCCGGTAAGGACGGCCGCACGTTTCCCAAAGCAACGGCGGAGTCCGCGAGCGACATTATATTCTCCGCCACCTTCCCAGGCTTGGAATTGACGGGTGGTGCGCACTCGGCCGTCACCAGGGTCAAGGCGGAGCATTATTTCGCCCATCGAGAGAATATCGTAGGCACATTCGGAGGCTTGTTTAATTTCGAGACTCATGAGGTTTTAGGGGGCTGATTTTAAGACTAAAGAATACCATTCGCGCAGAGGACGTCGTCAGCTCCGGAGAAAAAGTTGATCGCATTATTTAAACAGCGGTTAGCCTGACGCTGAACCGATTCATGTGTACGTGAGCCGATATGGCTCGTGATAATACAATTCGGAGCACCGATAAGAACATGACTAGGAGCAGGCGGCTCAGCGTCAAGGACATCGGCTCCATAACCCCCAACCTTTCCAGATTTGAGGGCTTCGGCCATATCCTTAGTGTTTACGAGTTCTCCACGGGCGCAGTTGAGGACAATCACCTGGTCACGCATTTCAGCGATTTTGGCAGCATTAATCATGTCCTCTGTCTCATCGTTAAGAAAACAGTGAAGTGAAACAACATCAGAATTGTGTAGGACTTCGTCCATTGAGGAACACCGCTTCACATCGTGCTCTGACGCGAAGGAATCATCGAAGTAGGGATCAAAAGCAATGATGTTCATCCCAAATGCGCGGGCTCGGATTGCGACCTCTTTACCAATGCGCCCCAGACCAAGAATCCCGATCGTCTTTCCCATAATTTCGTTTCCAACAGGCTTTTTCCAGCCAGCAACCCACTCGCCATTCTGAACCGCAACAGCGTTTGATTGAATGTCTTTCGTTATGCCGAGAAGGAGTCCGAAAGTATGCTCGGCTACTGTGGTGTGATTAACACCAGGAGTGAAAAGAACAGGAAGTCCCTTTTCCGTCGCATACTCGACATTAATTTTGTCGAGCCCGATTCCATATTTTGAAATGATCTGGAGTCGGGGAAGTGATTTGTCGATCACAGCTTGGGTAATGGCATCGTCACCGCAAAGGAAGGCGTCGAAATCGCCGGACAAATCGAGCATTTCGGCCTCCGATAGCGGGCCACGAGCTAGGACTACTTCCCAGTCTTGGGAGTTCAAAAGATTTTGGTGGGTCCCAGGGGTGTCTTGAAAGGAAGTGGTAGTGAGAAGAACGCGTTTACTCATAAGTCTAGGAGATAAAACCTTAGGTCAGATTGCTAGTGGAGAATCCAGATTTTTTCAATCAAAACGAAACTAGCGGGTAAGGATCCCTCTAGAGGAAGGAGAGCGCACGGCCTCGATTAACCTTGAGGCTACCGGCCCAAAATCTTGGCTGTCAGCCTCTTTTAGTGCCTCTTCCCGCGTAGATTTAGATCTTAGAACAAGAGAATAGGCCTGCTTAATCTCCTTACGATCTTCGAGGGTGAATCCACCACGTCGCAAACCAATGACATTGAGCCCGGAAAGCTGGTTAATTTTGTGCGCGACGCAATAAGGAGGCACATCTTGGGTAAGTGTGCTATTTCCTTGGCTCATAGCAAAGTCTCCAACATGAGTGAATTGATGAATGGCAGTGCCGCCCCCGAGGAAGACCTTATTCCCGATTCTTACGTGCCCCGCAATCATGACGTTATTGGCGAGAATGTTATCATCCCCAACGATGACGTCATGAGCAATATGAGAAACCGCCATAAAGAAATTCCGGTCACCAATAATGGTATTTCCGTTAACTTGAGTGCTCCGGCTGATCGTGACATGCTCTCGAAAGCTATTGTCGTCTCCAATAATTACGCCTGAGTCTCTTTGAGGATCAAAGGAAAGGTCTTGAGGTGAACCCCCAATAACGGCACCGTGATCGACCATGTTATTTTTACCCATTTTGACCCCACGACAAATTTTGGCATGAGATAATATCCGGCAACCTGCGTCGATTGAGACCCCAGCTTCGATAATTACAAAAGGACCAACTTCTACATCATCTGCAAGTCGAGCAGATTTAGAGATGATGGACTGAGGATGAATTTTGGGCATTTTTCAAAAAGGGAAAAGGGAGGTGGTCGCAAATTTTATCCATGAAGCGGCCCGGAAAGACTGGGGGGCAATTGGGAGCTTTTCAATTTTAGAGATAAGGAATTTTCAGGCGTTCTCAAAAACCGTGTTATAAAAAGCGCCGCCGTTCAAGACACTAAGATTGGTTGTACCACCCTTTGAATTAAAAAAGCTACAGTAGGTTTTGCTCGGCAAATGAATAGTAACCTTGGCAGCTATCGGTAGGGCGACCAATGATCAGATGATCGACAAAATAGAGACCCATTGTACGCGCGGCTTCCGCTAGATTCTCGGTCAGCAATCGATCCGGTTTGCTGGGGGCAGGTTCACCAGAAGGATGATTATGGGCAATCACGAAATTGGGAGCTTGGTCGATAAGAACAGGTCGGAGAATTTCAGAAATCGAGGCCACAGTCTGACTTATCGACCCACTCGAGAGTTCGCGCATACGGATCAACCTACCATTACTATGGAGAGTTAAGACGAATAATTTCTCGTTGGGAAGATGTGCCATTTGAGGGGCGAGAAATTGATGAATTGCCAAACTACTCGAAAGACTAACAGCTGAGCCACTTTCCCGAGCAGCACGGGAACCAAGCTCAAAAGCGGCCTGAAGCTGACAAGCCTTAGCGAGACCTAAACCATGTTCTTTGCAAAGTTCTTTAAGATCGATTCGAGCAAGCGGGACAATCCCCCCATGTTTTTTGATGAGTTGTCGCCCAATCTCAATAGCGCTTGCTTTTTTGGTTCCACTTCGGAGAAAAATAGCGAGGAGTTCTTCGTTTGAAAGTGCTTCAGCTCCAAGTGCAGCCATTTTTTCGCGAGGTTTTTGCTCGGAAGGCAGGTCGTGAATACGCTGATGATCGTCCATGGAAATGAATCTTCGATTTTCCAGGCAGATGTGGCAAGCTTCTGACGTGGATGAGGAACTAATCGTCTTTTTCGATGAAGATTGCTTACTCTGTCAGGGCGCGGTGAAATGGTTGAATCGGATCGATGGTAATGATCGCTTAAAGTTTGCTCCTTTGCAGGGTGAGACAGCAGAGCGATATGAGATCGATTTATCTGACGATTCCATGGCGTTTGCAGAACGAGGAAATATCTATCGGGCAAGCGAAGCGGCGAGACGTGCGTTTTGGAATGCAGGGGGTTGGGGCGTTTTCCTTGCCTGCTTAATTATGGCGCTGCCTGACGCTCTTCGGGATTGGGCTTATCAGTGGGTCGCCAAAAACCGAAAATGTCTCGTCAAAAACAGGAGATGTGATTTGCCAGAAGAGGGAATGAATCGAAAGACGCTCAAATAACCTTAGGGATATCATTTCTAAACCAATAAGGCTCGTGCGCAATCAGCAATACTTTTCAACTGGAGTCTGAATTAAGATCTGCAAGTCATGATTCACCTTCCAAGTCAGTTAGCGGGTGGCCACTGAGCAGAAGACCATACTCCCTCAAACGGATCAATGTTCTGAAATCTTGAAGCTCGCCCGTAAAATTTTCGCTTTAACCGGACATTTAGTTCCGAGAGAAAGCCCCTCAATAAACCGGACATCGGAGATGATTGGCGCGAACCACTGGCCCTAAAGATACCAGATAATAACGGCAAGTTCTGAGCTTTTTCTCTTGCCACCGAAGAGGGGGTAGCCTATCCCTCCGCCCGTCCTGAGAAGGTAGGGGGCGTTAGCTCAGTTGGTAGAGCATCTGCATGGCATGCAGAGGGTCAGCGGTTCGAATCCGCTACGCTCCACCATTTCACGGACGAAGACCGGCCCAAGGTTTTGTCAATCTCCTACCCAATCCTATGTTAACCGGACACGACCTTGCACTTGCCTGCGCAGAAGCAGCTAATGAATTAAAAGCCGAAGATGTTCGGATTTTTGATCTACGAGGTATCTCGACACTCACGGATTTTATGGTGGTTTGTTCGGGTAACTCGCTTCCCCACTTGAAAGCGATAGTTCGAGAAGTCGAGGGAAGCGTCAGGGAGAAAGGATCTGATCCGGCCCTTCACACCGAGGGGAAAGCGGCAAGCCGGTGGGTCGTAATTGATTTCATTGATGTCATGGTTCACGTTCTCGACGAAGAGTTCCGAGAGCATTATGCCCTTGAATCTTTGTGGGGTGATGCGAAGGAAGTGGCTTGGAATGATCAGAATGAGGATTGAAATACTTAATACGGGAACTGAGTTACTGCTCGGATCAACCGCCAATACACACGGGACATGGATGGGGCAGGAATTGGTAAAGCTTGGACTTAGAGTCCAACGCCAGATGACCGTCCCAGATGGTCAAGCCATCCTTGATTCCCTTAGAGAGACGAGCAGACGGTCCGACGTAGTGCTCGTAACCGGGGGGCTTGGGCCGACTAGCGACGATGTCACTCGAGAGGCACTAGCCGAAGTGCTGGGGGTTGAGATGATTGAAGATGAAGCGGCTTTGCGGTCGCTGCACGAATTTTTTGAGAGGCGCAACAAACCGATGGTGGACGCAAATCTCAAACAAGCTCAAAACTTAGTTGGTGCGGATATTCTGCCGAATAACAATGGAACTGCACCAGGAATTTATGCCCCACCACGACTCGGAGGCGATCCTAAATGTGCTGTTTTTCTTCTCCCTGGTCCTCCAAGGGAACTTTATCCAATGTTTCACGAGGAGGTAGTCCCTCGACTTAAGGCACTTGCTGGCGTCGATGAGATTGATAACGTGCAGGAATTGAAATTCGTAGGAATAGGCGAAAGTGATTTTCACGATCAACTCGATGACGAATTGGCGAAAATTGATGGTCTCGAAGTTGGGTATTGCGCTCGACTAGGAGAAGTGGACCTACGACTTATCGGATCCGATGCCGCCATCGCTCAAGGACGCGATTTAACGATATCTAAATTTGAGGAATTTCTAATTTCAGATGATGGGGCAAACCTGGAGTCGGTGGTCGTGCGCGAATTGAGTAAGCTTGGAAGGACCCTTGCGACAGCTGAAAGCTGCACCGGAGGATTGGTAGCCAGTCGTCTCACTGATATCTCAGGAGCCAGCTCAGTGTTCACCCATGGTTTCGTTAGCTACTCAAATAAAGCAAAGGCACAGCTCATTGGCGTCTCAAAGGACACTCTTGCTGCGCACGGCGCAGTCAGCGAGGAGGTAGCAAGTGAAATGGCAGAAGGTGCCCGCCTCGCAAGCGGTTCTGACTACAGCATTTCAATTACGGGAATCGCCGGTCCAACTGGAGGCACGAAGGATAAACCCATAGGGACAGTCTGCTTTGGAATAGCCGGGCCAAAAGGGATAGAGACCTTCCGTGAGATGCACCCACGAAGTAGACGGGATTTTAAGCAACAAGTTAGCCAACGGGCACTCGACTTAGTTAGGCGGGCCCTCAAGTCTACCCAGTAATTCAATCGATCTTCTTCACAAATCATTCCTCCTTCGGATCGGGCACGAGTTCGTAGAGAAGGGCATTACTTTTGTTGAGAAATTGTTTTGCAAGAACATTGAGTTCTTCGATCGTTACCTTGCCATAATCTTGATCCCGAGTTCGCGCCCAATCGAGCTTGTATGGCTTCTCTTGACTGCTTCCGAGGACCGTCCCCAGCCAATATCCATTATCACGAAGACTTTCTTTGAGCCCCGACTGAATCGGCTTAAGAGAGCGCTCAAGCTCGTCCTGAGTGACTCCGTTTTCGGCCATTGTGTGAGCAAGTGAAATCATAAGATCGCCATACTTCTTAGTTTCTTCGGGCTTCACTTGAGCCATCGCTTGCAACACTCCCATATCAAGTTCTTGACTGGGAGTAGCCCCAGCACGCGGACTGTATGAACCACCGAGTTTCTCACGAATTTCTTCACGAAGCCGATCGCTGAGAATTGAGGCGAGAATATTGAATCGTCTCGCTTGTTTCACGTTGGTCCCAGTGGCAGGAATTTTCCAAACGACCATGGCTGCGGCATTAGGAATCTTGGAATCGAATGTAAATTTCTTATTGGCCGGACGTGCCGGAACATTGATCTTCCGGCGCTTCTCGTAATTCGGCTTTGCAGTCTTCCGCTCGGGTAAGGCCCCAAAGGTTTTTTGAATCAAGGGTATTGCGACAGCTGGATCAAGATCACCAACCAAGGTAAGTTCCAGCGGTGCGTCTTTGAATGAGGGCATTACCCAGTCCTTAACCATTTTACTATCAAACAACATCGCCTTCTCCTGAGTCGGGAACCCGAAACGAAAATCTCCACCGTGCATATGACTCGCTACTTTAATCATGGCTCCTTGCATCGAATGTTCGAGCTGATTGTAGAGCATAGGCAGAGCCATCTTAAACATCCGCTCGCCCTCGGGGCGGAATCCTGGATCAGTTAGGTAGGCACACATTAACTGCAGCTGAAGCTCTAGGTCTTCCGGAGTGGTTCGTCCAGAGAGGGAGAAGCTCCCTTCACCAACCCCGAAACCAACACTGACATTCTTACCAGCTAGAAGACGTTGAAGATCGTCAGCGGAATGTTTCCCCAGACCACCGGCCTCGAAGATGGCACTTGCGAATCGATCGAGCCCCGATATTCCACTCGGCTGACTCAGTTGGCCCGATCCAAAGCGAGCATTGATACCAATCGAATTTTTCTGGAAGTCGGTTTGCTTATAGTTGACTCGAATATTGTTCGAGAGCATCAACTGAGTCGCGCCAAGATCCTCAATTTTGGTCTCCTGCACAACGGTTCCTGGCTCCCCAAAATCAGTGTAAGAAAAGGGAATCAAAGCCTTTTCGGTTGGAGCGGTAACCTCGGTGGCACCACTTTTAAGAAAGATCGTCTTAAGGTCTTCGGCCGCTGAGTCTGGTGCCGCAGGTGTCGTGAGAACTAGAGAAAGATCCTTGGTATCCCAGAACTCGTTAAACGCTTTCTGGCAATCTTCAGTTGTGATTTTCCCAAGGGCAGATTTAGCAAGCTCTAGGTTTGTCTCTGGAGTGGTGAAGACATTCCTTTCGCCAATAGCTCCAATGAACTGCATAGCAATTCCATGTGAGCGTCGGGTGTCTTTGCGCTTCACAGCCTCTTCCGCACCATTGATCAGATTCGCTTTCACCTCCTTGAGCTCCTCTTCAGTGAAGCCAAATTGAACGGCCTTGCGGAGTTCTTGCTCTAGAATAGGAACTGCTTCTTTCCATTTACCCTCAGCGGGAGTTACTTCGATTCCGCCCTGTTCGATCATGTTAAAATAGGCACTTCGGCTTGCCGAACCAGATAAGATTAAAGAGCCCTTTTCTTTAGCGAGAATTCCAAAACGTCTACTCAATATCCCATTAGCAATAGCAAGTGGGTATTGATTAATACGGTTGCTGCTCGTATCCGGTTTCTGGGTGTAGGGACGCAGAGAGTAGAGCGAGATGTCAGTCGAAGGAAGTTCCTTGTCCGTAAAAACTTCAGACCTGAGCCCGAAACCCGAGGGTGGGATATCCTTGGGTGGATTCTGGCCCGGATTTTGCGGATTCTGCATGGAGATAAAAGTTTCGCGAATCCTCTTTTCCATTTCCTTTGCATCGAAATCCCCAACAACGACAAAGGTCATCCGTTTGGGAGTGTAATAGCGCGCATAAAAGTCAGTAAAGCGCTCGCGAGGAGCTGTTCTAATTACCTCTTCGGTTCCAATTGGAACCCGCTTCATCAAATGTGAACCCGGGATTAGATATTCAAATTGCCTTAGCATCATTCGATAACCCACAGAATCACGGGAAGTTTTTTCCGAAATGATGACTCCACGTTCGCTATCAATTTCCTCCTTGGTCAGAAGAGCTCCATCTGCAAAGTCCCTCATCACAGTAAAAGTTAGATCCACTGTTTTCTCATCCATATTTGGCAAATCAAGCATGTAGACAGTCTCATCGAATGAGGTGTAGGCATTGGCATGAGCTCCAAATTGAATTCCGAGTCGTTGCATCCGAGGGATAAGCTCGGCAGGCGTGAAGTTTTTTGATCCATTAAAGACCATGTGCTCCAAGAAGTGGGCCACCCCACGTTGATCATCGGCTTCCATCAGAGAACCTGCAGCAATGTGAAGACGGACCGAAAATTTACCGGGAGGTTCCGAGTTTGGATAGATGATGTATTTGAACCCGTTATCCATTGAACCAAAAATGGCGTTGGCGTCTGGCTTAAGGTCAGATCCTTCGCCAGCTACCGGATTAGCGGAAAGCGGGAGGGTGAGCGCGGTTACGAATAGAAACACTGATTTCATGGATGTGAGGAACATAGGCTAGTCGGTCTGGAAAGAAAGCGGGGAAAGCTGTTTGATTTGTTTTTGAGATTTCAGATTGTCATCAGGGATCGGACTAGGCTTTATCTTCTAAGTATGAAGCGAAGTCATTTTATCGCACAAGCCGGACTCACAGCGATTGGAGTAAGACTAGGTGCTGGCCAATCTAGGAAAGTCGGATCATGGCCGATTGTGGTTTTTGAAAAGCCTATCCAAACCCTCGATTACGATCGTATGGGTGAAGAGTTGGCAAAAATGGGGGTCCAAGGGATCGAAGCGACGATTCGGAGGGGAGGGCACATTGAGCCAAAAGACGCCGAGATTGAAGTCCCCAAGATGGTGAAATCTCTGGAGAAAAACGGTCAGAAAGCCTTGATCGCAACGTGCAATGTAGACTCCGCGAGTGCGGATAATGCTGATTTCTTGCGCATCCTAAAAGCTAATGGGATCGTCCGCTATCGAATGGATTATTTCCGTTACGACTTAACGAAAGATCTTCTCCCACAAGTTGTAGAGAACACGATGAAGCTGAAAGAGATCGAGGCGATGAACCGCGAAATTGGAGTGCAGGCTCTTTATCAAATTCACGCTGGGGCCAAGTATGCTGGTTCGCTCGCTTGGGACGCCGCCATGATGTTTAAAAACGTCGATCCGGCTCACGCTGCGATTGCCTTCGATCTTCGTCATGTTAAGGCAGGCTCAGGCCTATCTTTTCCAACGGCTATAGCTGCGATGGGAAAGCATGTCCGATCAATCTTCGTGAAAGACGCCAGTTGGAGCGGCAAGCGAACGGCTAGTCTTAAAAATGTCCCACTCGATACAGGAATTGTAAACAAAAAGGCTTTTGATGAAGTAAGTAATGGGCATTCCTCAATGCCTTTGTCTTTACACATGGAATGGGGAAAGGCTCCAATTTACCCTAAGGAAATCGTGATGGAGGCCGTCGCCAATATCACGCGAGATGTGAAAGTTTTAAAGTCATGGCTCTAAGATTAAGCGCTTTCATTTTGAGTTGTCTATTGGTTTCGGCCCAAGAAATCAGGGTTGTCGAATCAGAGAAGGAGATTGTTATCTTCCGAGGTAACACCGACATTCTTACCTACCACAAGACTGAAGTTCCACCACCAGAAGGAGCCAAGCAAACTTATCGTCGGAGTGGATTCATCCACCCCCTCAAAAGCCCACAGGGTGGAATTGTTACTGGCATTCACCCAAGCGACCACCTTCATCACTTGGGATTGTGGCATGCATGGGTGAAGAGTAAACACGGCAAGGATCAACCTGATTTTTGGAATTTGGGAAAAGAAAGTGGGAGAGTCCGCTTTTTAAAATTGCTCAAAAGAAACGCGATAGGATTCACCGTGGAACAGGAACAAGTTGCGCTGAAAGGGAACCAGAAGGAAGAGACAATCATTCTCAAAGAGGCACTCTCAATCTCGGTTAAAGCAACGAATGAGGGAAACTTTATCGACTATCATCTCACTCAGAAAAATGTTTCTGATAAAAGGTTAGACTTACCTGTCTATCGATATGGCGGGCCTTTAGCCTATCGTGGACCCCACTCGTGGAATTCGAAAAACAGTAATTACCTCACCTCTGCTGGAAAAAAGCGAGAAGACAGTCACGCCACTCGCGCAGACTGGTGTGCTATTTTTGGGCCGACTGACAAAGGCGACGCAACTATTACAATGATGGGGCATCCAAAGAATTTCGATGCTCCCCAACGCTTACGAACTTGGCCGGACGGCAAAATATTTCTCTGCTGGACCCCGATCCAAGAAAAACCATTGGTGATTCAACCAGGTGAGTTGGTAACATGGAGGTATCGAATTGTAATTTCAGACGGCAAGCCGAAGAAGGACGCGATCAATCGTTGGTGGAAGGAGTATCGGGCAAACTGAGCCTCGACCGTAAGAAGTGGAATTTTTCAGGCACGAGAAATTGAGTGAGAATCCGCTCGGGACAAATCCAACCAAGATTACCGGGTGTGCCGATCGCTTTTACAATCTTGTCCAGATTTTCGGAGTAGCTCTTCAACGTCCAAGGAGAGGTGTCCACTTGCTTGGCCGGTTGACAGAGGGCGCTCTCCAACCAAGCCGATAGCTCTGGAAGAGTGACTTCTGAAATCACTTTGCGCTGAAGATTCTCTGGAAGATTTCCAAAGTCGATAGTTCCGCCAGCCGAGAATTGAGACCACGCATGATCCAACTCAGAGACGTCCATAGTTCGACCGTAAGCAAGCATAGTTATTGTGAGTTGCTCACGATATTCTTTCTCTAAGCTTGGTAAGATATCAAGAGAGACGGGAATAGATTGATAAAGGGTGCCATAGCCGACAAAGTCACGGGTGATTTGTGGTAGATCACGACCGATAAGCGGTTTATTTAAAAAGGCAGGATCGAGAAAGGTAAGCCCAAACCCTTCGCTGATTGAGGTCGTAACCAAATGAGTTGCTCTCTCCAGCAAATCCACAAAGGAGCGGGGGTCATGGCTGACGACATCGAAGTCAATCGGGAGTTGCTCTTTTTCGGCAAAATCAACCCAATCATCATGAATGAAAGCTGGCTCCTCCGAACCTGATCGCAAAGCTACCGCAAAGCGAGTCTTGGGCGGAGCGTGAGCCGCCAAAAGACAAAGCTCCCCGAGATTTTTTCGACGAATTCCACGGACGGGGTAAAAAACAAAGGGATCTTCTGAGGTCCTTTTTTTGATAAGAGGCGGATTGACAGCGTTAGGGAGGAAGTGAACACGAGATTCGGGAACACCTGCAGCCTTAAGAATTTCAAGGTCACGCCTATTAATGGTTGCATAATGAACGTGCTGAGCATCGGGGTAGAGTCGTTTATTCCCAACAACAAGTTGGTAATTTTTAGGCCGTCCATCCTCCACGAAATCGTGGATTTGCATTAGGATAGGAACACCGGCTCGTGCCGCCACTTCGACCATCTCTGGAAAATTCACATTAAGCCCAAGAGTTGGATTATGAATAATCCAAAGGTCGGCCTTTTGCTCAAGGAGTCGCTCAACCGGGATTGTCCCCTCAGTTCTATAATCTAACTCCGGTAGAATCACCCCTGGCTTAGCCCACTCTTCTAGTGGACCACTAGAAGCAATCTGGACCTCATGACCTTGCTCTCGAAGAATTTGCGCTTGTGATTCAATCACGCGTGTGACGCCTCCGGCACGAAGATGGTAGTGAATGATCAGAATATTCATGCGCCTGGAAAACATGAGCTTGCATGATAGCGTTGCGATAGCAAACGAGATTCGCTATGCTTTGGGCATGAAAAGATCTGGTTGGTGGCAGATGTCGCTCGCAATCGCTACTGTCACTCTCAGCGACCGAGGCAAGCGCCGTCGATTTATCACCGGATTACTGGTGCTAATTGTGGCCTATTTTTCACTAGGAAATTGGCCACTCGATTCGTGGCTCTCGCGGGGACTCTGGAGAATGTTGATTTTCTGGGGATTTCTTGGATTGATGTGCTTATTCATGATCCTTATGGCTCTCTTTGATGCTTTAGCTGTCATTGGTGAAGAGAGGCAAAAAATCGGTCTAACAAAATCGTCTAAAAACGAAGAATCATTGCAGGATTAGATTTGTGACTTGCGAGTTTGGCGGACCAGCCTCATCCCTCTGACATGACTTCAGAGCTTGAGCGCCTTTTTCAACACTTGCGATTCCCCAGCATATCCACCGATTCCCGCCATGTCGACGACGTCCGAGCCAACGCCGAGTGGTTGAAAGGTCAACTCGAGAACTTGGGCTTAGAGACTGGACTATACGAAACTCCCGGAAACCCGGTGATCGTAGCTCGCAATGAGAAAGTAGAAGGACGTCCGACCGTCTTAATCTATGGTCATTACGATGTTCAACCTGTCGACCCTTTGGAGCTTTGGGATTCAGCGCCATTTGAACCTGAAATCCGCGATGGGAAAATCTGGGGTAGGGGTGGAGCAGACAATAAGGGACAGCATTTTGTCCATATCCTCGGTGCCGAGAAAACGATAAAGCAAAACGGCGGACTCCCACTTAACGTTATTTTTCTTATTGAAGGAGAAGAGGAGATTGGATCTCCAAATCTTGTTCCATTTTTAAATGAGCATAAGGATTCACTTGCTTGTGATATCATCGCGGTGTCTGACACTGGAATGGTCGCTCCCGGCGTGCCAACCCTTGGCTACGGCTTACGGGGGATCACTTGCCTTGAAGTTAAAGTAAAAGGGCCAACTGGTGATCTTCACTCCGGGGTTTACGGTGGATGTGTAGCCAACCCAGCAACAGCGGCGGCTCGGATGGTTGCTAGTTTGCATGACGATGACGGCAGGATCGCGGTCGCCGGATTTTACGAGGACATCGTTCCTCTAGAAGACTGGGAACGTGAAATGTGGTCAAAAGTTCCTGGCACTAGTGATAAAGATTTTTTAAAGACCACAGGTTCTCCGGAGGGGTTTGGGGAGCCGGGCTACTCAATGGCGGAACGTCTCTGGGCAAGACCCACTGTCGAAGTAAATGGCTTTGGAAGCGGTTATCAAGGCGAGGGATCGAAGACCGTTTTACCTGCCGAAGCGATATTTAAGCTCTCATGCCGACTCGTTCCCGGCCAGGATCCTGCCAAGATACAACAACAAGTCGAAGAACATCTTCGCAAACATCAGCCCAAAGGCGTAACAATCGAGATTTACAATGGTCACTCCGGCAAGGCTTACCACAACGATCCCCATTCAAAGTTTGGAAAAGCAGCTCAGGCCGCTCTCACAACCGCTTTCGGACGAGAGCCAGTCCTTATTCGTGAGGGTGGAAGCATCCCAATCATACAAGACATGAAGGAGATTCTTGGCGCAGATAGCTTGATGCTCGGGCTAGCTTTGCCGGATTGTCAGATTCATGCCCCAAACGAAAATTACTCAGTTGAAAACTTCGAAAAAGGGATCGAAATGAGCTGTGAATTACTGAAGGAACTTTCAAAAATTTAAAAGCTCATGAGCGAAGAAAAAAAAGACTTTATCCGCGAGATCATCGCAAACGATCTGGAGAATGGTAAACATACTGCTCCGATCACTCGGTTCCCACCCGAGCCAAATGGCTACCTTCACATTGGACATGCCAAAGCGATTGGATTGAACTTTGGAATCGCAAACGAATACGCTGAGTCAGGATCCCGATGCCACCTACGATTTGATGACACCAATCCGGTTAAAGAGGACACTGAATATGTTGAATCGATCAAACGGGATATCGAATGGTTAGGATACGATTGGGGTGATCATCTTTTTTTCGCGAGCGACTACTTCGATTTCTTCTTCGATTGCGCAGTTTCTTTGGTCAAGAAGGGCTTAGCATACGTTGACACTCAGACACCGGAGGAGATCCGATCCCAAAGAGGGAATGTCAACATCGTCGGAACTCCTTCTCCTCACCGGGACCGTTCCGTGGAAAAAAATTTAGACCTCTTAAGGCAAATGCGCGAAGGGGTATTCGAAGATGGCGGAGCCGTCCTCCGAGCAAAGATCGACATGGAATCCTTCAATATGAATATGCGGGATCCAGTGCTCTACCGTGTCGTCCACGCTCAGCATCATCACACGGGTGACAAGTGGTGTATTTATCCAATGTATGATTTTGCTCATCCACTGGAAGACGCAAAAGAGCACATCACACACTCGCTCTGTTCACTTGAATTCGAGAACCATCGCCCACTTTACGACTGGGTTGTGGAAAACTGCCCGGTTCCATCAAAACCACGTCAGATCGAATTTGCGCGGCTCAACATTGGATACACTATCATGAGCAAGCGGAAGTTCATCCAGCTAGTTGAAGAGAAGCATGTCGGGGGCTGGAATGACCCACGCATGTCGACACTCAGCGGAATGCGGCGTCGGGGTTACCCACCCGAGGCAATTCGTGCATTTGTTGATAGAGTCGGATTAACGAAGCAGAATTCACTTTCTGATTTTGCGCTCCTTGAATTCGAAGTGAGAAACCATCTCAATAAAGTTGCTCTCCGAAAGATGGCAATCCTTGATCCAATTAAAGTGATTATCACGAACTACCCGGAAGGGGATAGCGAAAAGGTAACGGTGCCCAATAACCCCGAAAATGAAGATGATGGAACGCGGGAACTAACTTTCACACGGGAATTTTGGATCGAGCGTGACGACTTTATGATCGATGCCCCAAAAAAATACTTCCGACTTAAACCTGGAGGGGCAGTACGGCTTCGGGGTGCCTATATTATTCAACATACCGATCACCTTTTCGACGATGATGGAGAGATTTTGGAAATCCATTGCCATTTCCTGCCAAACACCATCGGCCAGTCAGCGCCTGAAGGGGTGCAATGTCGCACAGCGATCCATTGGGTTTCTTGCCAAGAAGCGGTCAGTGCCGAGGTCCGCCTTTACGATAGACTCTTTACGGAAGAAGTGCCTGACAGCGCCGAGGGTGGTTACTTGTCCTGCTTAAACCCTGATAGCCTGTCCGTAGTAACCAACGCTCAAGTGGAACCAAGTCTAGCGGCAATGGCAGCAGGGGAACGGTGCCAGTTTGAGCGCATTGGATACTTTTGCGCCGATGCTGAAGATCACACTTTGGAGAAGCCGGTCTTCAATAGAATTTCCACTCTTAGAGATTCCTGGGGCTCCAAGAAATAGATCTATGAAAGGCCACCGTTACTGGCTGGCGGTGGTTTTCTTCCTCCTCGCCTCTGCCCCAGGGTTTTGGTTTCCAGCTCTCGCCAATGTCCTAGAAAATTATGGTTTGGGCAGCTGGGCGGTATGGGCATTTTTGGTTCCGCCTCTTGCTGGCATGATTTCCCCACTCATATTTGGGGCTCAAGTTGATCAAAGACTTGAAGCGCAAAAAGTTCTCGGCTGGATTATGCTTTTAGGAGCCGGTTTCCTTTACATGGCATTCCACTCACTTGAGCAAAATTGGGGAGGGGGTTGGTTCCTTTCATTCTTCATTATTAACGCCCTCATATCTGCTCCAGCTTGGTCACTTTTAACGACAATCACGCTATCAAGTCTGGCTGACCCAGGGAGGACTTTCGGGCTTTTCCGAGTTTGGGGAACCCTTGGATGGATGGCCTCTAGCCTGCTTGTAAGTTTATGGGGTCTCGACTTTTCTGCAGAGACAGGAAAACTTGGCGCCGGCGTTAGGGTCTTCGCGGGAATTGCCTGCTTCCTTCTTCCCGTAACTTTACCGAAGGGCGACAAGCCCAAGAAGTGGACAGATAATCTTGGTCTAGGAGCGCTCAAATTACTCCGTGATCGAGATTTATTTGTCTATTTTTCTACCGCACTCCTATTCAGCATCCCCCTCGGGGCTTACTATCTGCATACACCTAAACATCTTAAGGAACTAGGAGTCGAATCAGTCAGCGCTTTCATGGCGACAGCTCAGGTTATGGAAACCATAGCCATGCTTTTAATGGGCTGGGTGATCGCACGATTCCGAGTCAAAACCATCCTCCTTCTTGCAATTGGAAGCGGAGTGCTGCGCTACACCTTTTACGCTTTTGATGAGGTCACTTGGTTAGTTATTGGCATCACCCTACATGGATTCTGCTGGACCTTTTTCTTCGAGGCAGGACGAGTTTTTGTCCATCGCCGAGTCGATGAGGGGATGCGGACCCAAGCGCAGGCTCTCTTGGGTTTCTTTACCGGAGGGCTTGGGACAGTCCTGGGGATTTTAACGGTTGATAGACTTTATCAATTACTATCACCTTCATGGGGATGGTCAGGTTATTGGGCCGTCCTCACCGGGATGAATTGCCTCGCTCTGACCCTCTTCGCTTTCGGCTATAAAGGCCGACCGATCGCTCCAAGAGCCAAGCCGTTAGACTAACTTTTTGAGGGCTTGAATCCTGACCAAAACAGGCGGGTGGGAGTGATCAAGAAATACCTCAAGTGGGTGGGGCGTTAAATTGGAAAGATTATTCGCTGAAAGTTTCTTGAGCGCTGAAATCAAATGATTTGGCGTGCCTTGATTTAAAGCAGCATATTCATCGGCTTCGAATTCATGTTTTCGGGAAAGCATATTCATAACCACTGAAAGAGCACGGGACACCGGCTTGAAGACAATCATAAACAAAACGAGCCCTGCTGCAATGGACCCATTAGACTCCCCCGAAATTCCAAACGCGGCATAGAGCTGACTACCCAAAGAGCTTTCCGGATTGGTTGCCATTCCTAGCAAAAAGAAAATCACGGCAGTTTGGATAACCGAAATGACGAGACGCTGCACGATATGCTTACGTTTAAAGTGGCCGATTTCATGAGCAAGCACGCCAACCAATTCGTCAGTAGTTTGACTTTCAATCAAGGTGTCGAAAAGCGCGATTTTTTTTCGCTTTCCAAACCCCGTGAAGAAGGCGTTCGACTTAGAGGAACGTCGCGATCCATCCATTACCGAAATTTCAGTCAAGGGGAACTCGCACTTCACAGCCATCGATTGGATTGCTTCGTTCAATTCCTTGTCTTCCAATGGTGTGAATTTATTAAAAAGAGGCAGAAGAAATGAAGGAGCGAGATAAGTCAGTGCTAGCGAGATTAACGTAAAACTTAACCAAGCCCAAACCCATGCATTTGGTATTGAATCGAAAATCCAAAGAATAAGCGCCATGATGCCGCCACCGAGGATAGCGGTGAGAAAATGGGATTTGATTTGATCAATGATGTAGGTCTTTGCTGTGGTCTTGTTGAAGCCAAACCGTTCTTCCAAAACAAAGGTGTGGTAAAGATCGAACGGAAGAGAGCTAAGCCAAAACCCGAGGTAAACGAGGCCGATGAAAGATAGACCTGTTCCAATTTTACCATAGCCCAATTCACCGACTAGATCATCCACCCAACCAAATCCCCCAAAAAACCAAAAGGCCAAGAGGATGGTAAGAGATGAGATTGAGGAGACAACGCCAAATTGCGCCTGAGCCTTCTCGTAGGATTGAGATTTTAGATATTTTTCATCATCCCAAACACCACGAAATTCTTCGGGTAGCTCACCTTTAAGGTTCCCTAAAGTGAGGAGGGTTGCCAAGAAATCAAGTTTCCAGAGAACGAGAAGTGCTACAAGGAGAAGAACGGCGAGAAGATTTAACTCGGGCATGAAAGGACGTTCATGGCGCGACGCGAAAGCGACAAGATGATTTTTTGCTGAAAAGTGGGGATTTGTTAAATTTAACTTTTTTATTTAGGAACTTGAAATTATTAAGAGATCCGAAATACTTCTCTGCATGTTCCGTTCTGCCCGTCAGATGAAGTTCAGTTTTGCTGAGCCATCTGCTGATCTTGCTCGCGACGGCACAGAATCTTCCTTACCCCAGCGGGGGGCTGACGAAACATTCTCACAATTGTGCCGCAAAATGGTCCGCGACCTTGGCTTGATCGATCTTGAGAAGCGGGTGGCGGTTGAATGGAACCCAAGAATGCGCTCCTGTGCGGGACGGGCCTTCTGGCCAATTGGACTAATTCAATTAAATCCAGTGCTCACCAAGATTTCAGACTCCGAGATTCAAAGGACCGTGCTCCACGAACTAGCTCACTTGGTTGCTTATGAAAGAAATCCTTATCGCTCCATTAAGAGCCATGGCTTGGAGTGGCAACGCGCTTGCGCGGATCTCGGAATTCCCGATGAAAGAGCAACTCATGAATTAGCTCTACCCACCCGTAGTTTTAAAAGGCGTTGGAAATACGAATGCCCCGAATGCGGCAAGGCATTCGAGAGAGTCCGAAGATATAAGGGAGCAGTCGCGTGCTATGATTGCTGCCTAAAAACAACGGGCGGGGTATTTGATGCGACCTACCAGCTTGTGGAATTGTCGCTTAGCTAACCGTTTGAATGGGGTTTCAAGATAAAACACGGCCCAGAGGTCTTTCTGATCTAGACAGATTATCCGGCCTTCTTTTGTCGCAACTGTCTCATTCCCCCTTCTAAGAATCAACAGACCGGTAAAAATTGCGGTAATCTCTCGGGCTCATGTGCATGACTGATGAGAATGCTCGGGTAAAGGACGCGTGTTCATCGTAAGAGAGCGAGTTGGCGATTTGTCCGACGCTTAAAGTTGTATTTAGGAGTTTATCACACGCAGCCGCAATTCTTGCTCGGACGAAATATTTCTTTGGAGTCGTCCCAAGGTATTTGCGAAAGGTTCGCTCTAAGCTGCTTGCCGACATGCCAGCTTGCCGGGCGAGATCGCGGACCGTGATGTCCTCTCCTAGATTCTCGTGTATCCGATCAATTAGATTGGAAATTGCCCGTTGGGGGGTCGGGAGGGGGGGACCCTCACCATGTTCAAGCCGCCGTGAAACTCCAGCAGTTCCTAGAACCTTGTCATTATCGTCAAAGAGGGGAATTTTGGAGGTCATTCGCCACTCAATCCCTCCGCCGGGTCGAGTGACGATTTCCAGTTTATTCTGAAGCGGTTCTGAGGTCTTAATGATTCTTTCATCATCACTACGAAAGAAATTAGCCATTGTTGGTGGAAAAAGTGTTTCGTCTGTTTCACCCACCAAATCTTCGGGAGTTCGATTGAGAAGTTGAGCGTAGGCACGATTCGCAAAAACGATCACACCTGCGTCATCTTTAACCCAAAACATAATATCAGGAAGCGCTTCAAGTAAGCCCATGGCGATTTGTCCGGGGCGTAGTTTTGCGGAAAGATCCTGAAAACGAAAGAATGACGACATACAGATTTGACGATTTAAGACAAAAAAACGATGACTTGGATCATGGACTCAAGAAAGAAAAATTTGCTAGTCTCTTGGCTGGGTAGGGGTAATCCTGCTCGTCAAAGCCACAATCTACCTATGTCTGAATTTTTTCCCAATATCCCTACAATTAAATATGAGGGGCCACTATCTGATAACCCATTCGCTTTCCACCATTACAATCCAGAAGAGATTGTGGCGGGGAAATCGATGAAGGAGCACTTGCGCTTCGGCGCTGCCTATTGGCACTGCATGAGAAACGGCCTTGGCGATCCCTTCGGAGAGGGAACCGCTTTAATGCCGTGGGACAGTGGCGAGGAAACCTTAGATAATGCTCTCAATCGAGTCCCAGTTTTCTTCGAATTTCTCAGTAAGATTGATATCGACTACTATTGTTTCCACGATCGGGATATCTCCCCTGAGGGAGAGACCCTAGCTCAAACCCATGAGATGTTTCATAAGGTCGTAGAAAAGATGGAAACTTTTCAAAACCAGACTGGTAAAAAACTTCTTTGGGGAACGGCCTGTTTGTTCGGTCACCCTCGATATGCACATGGCGCTTCAACTTCGCCAAATGCAGATGTTTTTGCTTATAGCGCAAGCCAAGTCAAAAATGCGATCGATGCCACCCATCGACTCGGCGGCCCCGGCTATACTTTTTGGGGCGGACGAGAAGGCTATGGGTCACTCATTAATACCGATATGAAGCGCGAGGTAGATCACCTGGCGGCCTTTCTTCATATGGCAGTCGATTACGCGAAAAGTATCGGCTATACCGGCCAGTTTTATATCGAGCCCAAGCCGCGTGAACCATCCACCCATCAATACGACTCTGATTCAGCAGCTTGCTTGAACTTTCTCCGTGAATATGGCCTGCTCGAGCACTTTAAACTGAATATTGAGACTAATCATGCCACTCTAGCTGGTCACACTATGGAACATGAGCTAGAGGTTGCGATGAATGCCGACGCTTTAGGATCAATCGATGCCAACCGCGGTGATGAGCTCATTGGCTGGGATACCGACCAATTCCCGACCAATATTTATGGGACAACCAACGTCATGCTAAGGCTCTTGAAAATGGGCGGATTTACAACGGGAGGACTGAATTTTGATGCGAAGAGGCGACGCGAAAGCCATGAGCCCGAAGATCTTTTTCACGCACACATTGGAGGAATGGACGCCTTTGCGCGCGGCCTCAAGATCGCAGCCAAAATCATCGAAGACGGACGCTTTGATGAGTTCGTAAAAACTCGCTACTCCTCCTACGACGAGGGTATTGGAGCTGACATCGAATCAGGCTCAGCAACACTCGAATCTCTCGACCATTATGCTCAAGGAATTAATCCTCCTCAGCTTTCAAGCGGACGACAAGAACGTCTTGAAAACCTCTTAAACGACTACCTTTAGAAAATAATGCCTCTCGTCCTTGGTCTTGATTCTTCAACCCAGAGTCTTTCGGCGGTTATCCTTGATACAGAGAAGGGGACTGTGGTGGAAAATCATTCTGTTAATTTTGGGGATAATCTCGCTCACTACAAACAGCCTCACGGATATGACGAAGACGGAGCAAGGGGTGAAATTCACTCTAATCCTTTGATGTGGCTTGAGGCACTAGACCTTCTTTTAGCTCAACTCGTTGGTAAAAATATCGACCTCTCTCAAATCAAGGCTGTTTCCGGTTCAGGCCAGCAGCACGGAAGCATTTATCTGAGAGGGAATTTTAACGATACCCTTAAAGGGCTCACAGCGCAGTCGGATCTCAAGACGCAACTTGCGAATTGTTTCTCACGGTTGAGCTCGCCAATTTGGATGGATAGTTCCACCTCAAAAGAATGTGCCGAAATCGCCCATGCGGTTGGTGGGAACGAGATCGTTTGCTCAAAATCAGGTTCGGTTGCAGTCGAGAGATTTACTGGTCCACAGATTCGTAAGTTCGCGAAAACCGACCCTGACAGTTATGCCCAGACCAAGACCATTCATTTGGTAAGCTCTTTCTTCGCTAGCATCTTCGCTGGCAAGACGGTTGCAATCGACCATGGTGATGGGGCCGGAATGAATCTTATGAATCTAGCCGACTTGAAGTGGGATCAAGACCTCCTCCGCGCGACGGCTGAAGACCTCAGCGAAAAGCTTCCGCCATGCGCTCCTTCAAATTCAAAGTCGGGACCAATTAGTCATTACTTCGTGGAAAAATACGGATTCTCTCCGACGTGCGAAACAATTATTTGGTCGGGTGATAATCCATGTAGTCTCATCGGCATGGGAGCCGCTTCTCCGGGTAAGGTTGTCATTAGCCTTGGAACTAGTGATACCTTGTTCGCAGCAATGCCTGCCCCTAAAACTGATCCCAATGGCTTTGGCCATGTTTTTGGTAATCCATCCGGCGGTTATATGAGCTTAATCTGCTTTAAGAACGGCTCCTTAGCCCGGGAGGCAATCAAAGAAAGATACGAACTCAATTGGGATTCTTTCGAAAAGGATGCTTTATCTCAAACACCAGCTGGAAATAACGGCTCAATGATGCTGCCGTTTTATGAGCCTGAAATCACTCCGGCAATCGATACCGGAGGCCCGGTTTTCTCGTCGGACCATCACTACTCCTCGGGCGAAGCTGTCCGCGCCGTTCTAGAAAGCCAATTTCTTAACATGCGAACCCATTCTGATTGGCTCGGCGTGAGCCCCAGCAGAATATTTATTACGGGTGGTGCTTCCGAGAACGACGGAATCGCTCAAGTCATCTCGAATGTCTTTGGCGTCTCAGTTGATCGTCTGGATGTGCCCGGGTCAGCTACGATTGGTGCTGGAATGCGAGCCGCTCTCGGAATGGGGGAAGATTTGGCTAATCTCGAATCCAAATTCAGCCAACCCAAAGAAGGGCGCACACTAGAACCTGACCCCACTTCTCACCAAACCTACAATGAAGTCCTGCCAAAATTTAAAGCATTTTTGGCAGAGCAGTTTACTTCCTAATCAAAAATTAATACTAATCTCAAACTAAACCAAACAAACCATGTCTAGACCAGTCACATTATTTACCGGCCAGTGGGCCGACCTGCCGCTTGCCGAACTTCTTCCGAAAGTCAAAGAGATGGGCTACGACGGCGTCGAGCTCGCTTGTTGGGGCGATCACTTCGACGTGCAAGCCGCCCTCAATGAGGAAGGTTATGTCGAAGGCCGCTGGGAACTCCTCAAGGAGAATGATCTCTCATGCTTTGCAATTTCTGCCCACCTTGTAGGGCAAGCCATTTGCGATCATATCGATGAACGCCACGCTGCTATTCTTCCTGCACATATTTATGGTGATGGAGATCCTGAAGGCGTTCGACAACGAGCAGCTCAAGAATTAATCGATACCGGAAAAGCTTGCCGAAAGTTTATTGACGCAGGCAAAGAATACATGTCGGCTCGCGAGCAAGTTGGCATCGGGGCTGTTGTAAATGGCTTCACCGGCTCAAGTATTTGGCACGCCCTTTACGCGTTCCCACCGACCGATCAGGCCTACCTCCAAAAAGGATTTGATGATTTCGCTAATCGATTCAATCCAATCCTTGATGCTTTTGAAGCGGTCGATGTGAATTTTGCTCTTGAGGTGCATCCGACCGAGATCGCTTTTGATATAGCCTCAGCAGCCCGCGCTATCGAGGCCGTAAAGGGTCATAAACGTTTCGGTTTTAACTATGATCCAAGTCACCTTGGTTACCAAGGTGTTGATTATGTTCGCTTCATTCGCGAGTTCTCTGACCGTATTTACCACGTCCACATGAAAGATGTTTGGTGGGGCCACGGTGACGGCACTGTGGGAGTTTTTGGTGGCCACACTGATTTTACTGATGCTCGTCGCTACTGGGATTTCCGCTCCGTTGGGCGCGGCGACATCGATTTCGAAGAAATCATTGTCGCGCTAAATGACACAAGATATGGCGGCCCACTTTCAGTTGAATGGGAAGACGGCCGCATGGAGCGTTTCCATGGTGCGGCTGAAAGTTGCGCCTTTACCAAGTCCCTAGATTTCCCGCGTAACGAAGGTGGGATGTTTGATTCAGCCTTCGATGGCGATAACCAGTAGAAATCACAAAAATATGTCACTTAAAATTGGAGTCATTGGAGCGGGGGGAATGCTTCAGTATCATCACGCTGGTTTCGTGAAAGCCGGCGCTGAAGTCGTCGCTGTTTGCGACATGAGCGAAGAGGCAGCGAAAGCAGCCGCCGAAAAATACGGGGTGTCCACGACCTATACCGAGGTCGCGGAAATGCTTAGCGATCCATCACTTGATGGGGTTAGTATTATTGTTCCGAATAAGTTTCATGCCCCACTTGCTATTCAGTGTCTTAATGCGGGGAAACACGTCTTTTGTGAAAAACCTCCAGCGCTCAATGCAGATGAAGTAAAAGAAATGATCGCAGCTTCCGAGGCAAACGCTAAGACCTTGATGTTTAATTTCAACAATCGCGCTCGTCCCGAATCAGTTGACCTTAAAAAGCGTATCGATGCAGGTGAGATTGGTGAAATTAATTCGGCCCAGTCAAAATGGATCCGCCGCACCGGTATCCCTGGATTTGGCGGTTGGTTTACCACGAAATCCCTGGCTGGTGGTGGTGCGACGATCGATCTATTACACATGATAGACCTAACTCTTTACTTCATGGGCTACCCGAAACCGACTAATGTACTCGGCAAGACCTTTGACACCTTTATGGGAGACACTCGCTTCAAGGGTCCATGGGGGATCCCTGATCGTGCTGACGGTGTTACAGATGTCGAGGCCGCCGCACATGGTTTTGTGACCTTCGAAACAGGACAAGCTCTTACTCTTCAGGTTTCCTGGGCAGAGATGGTCAAAAGGGAAGAGGTCTCAGTTGTGTTCCAGGGAACAAAAGCAGGTGGCAAAGTTGAGCGTCTTTTTGAAAAAGACGGAATAGACGAAACAGCCATCGACACCTTTGAGCTCTACACGCAAGACGGGGAAAAGGCGGTGGATACAATTCTCGAACATCCATTCTGCGAAGATATGGGGAGGATTGACTCGGCTGCCAACTTTGTGGAAACACTTGAGGGCAAGGCTGAGCCACTCAACACTCCGGAGCAGGCTCTACATCTTATGACTATCATTGATGCGATCTATGAGTCGTCAAACACAGGAACCGCAATCTCACTTTAAGAAGGTATGAATCGTAAATTAAGAATGGGAATGGTTGGCGGGGGGCGTGGAGCTTTCATTGGACAAGTTCATCGAATGGCGGCCAATTTAGATGGAAAAATCGAATTGGTTGCCGGTGCTTTCTCGTCTGACCCAGAGAAATCGAAGCTTTCAGGCCAAGACTTCTTCATTGATCCGGAACGCGCTTATGGGAGCTACGAAGAAATGGCTAAGGCCGAGGCCGCCCGCGAGGACGGCATCGATTTTGTCTCAATCGTAGTGCAAAACCATCTTCACTTCGCAGTCGCTAAATGTTTCTTGGAGGCTGGGATTAATGTGATCTGTGACAAACCACTGACGGTTGACCTTCAACAGGCGAAGGAGCTAAAAAGGATTGTGGAGGACTCGGGGCTAATTTTTGCTCTAACTCATAATTACACAGGATACCCAATGGTTAAAGAGGCCCGTCGTATGGTCAAAGACGGCGAATTGGGGCGCTTACTTAAAATTGTAACAGAGTATCCTCAGGGATATGCAGTCGGCGACGTTGAAGGTGAAGGTTCCGGAGCAATTGCCAATTGGCGTGCTGATCCCAAGATTGCCGGAAAATCTAACTGCATGGGTGATATCGGGACCCATGCACACAACCTGACAAAATACATTACCGGACTTGAGGTCGACGAATTGGCTGCTGAGCTGACAGCCTTCATTCCGGGCCGTGAGCTCGATGACGACGGCAATTGCCTCGTTCGTTTCACAGAAGGAGTAAAGGGAATCATTTACGCCTCTCAGATTTCTAATGGTGATGAAAACAATCTGAATATTCGTGTTTATGGAACAAAGGCCTCGCTTGAGTGGCACCAAGAAGATCCAAATGAATTAATCGTTAAGTTTGCTAACGCTCCGAGGAAGACCTATCGGCGAGGAAACGATTATCTTGGGGCGGCGGCCCAAGAGAACTCGAGGACTCCTTTCGCCCATCCAGAGGGATTCATTGAGGCGTTCGCCAACGTCTACTTGGCAGCGGCAAAAGCAATTAGTGATCAAATCGATGGAACTCCTCCTCCCCAAGAGGGATATGACTTTCCAACTGTCGACGATGGTGTCGCAGGGGTCGCCTTTATTGCTGCGTGTGTCGAATCTTCGCAAAAGAATGCAAGTTGGACGAAGCTAGATGTCTAGATCAGAATCTCCAGCCTTGAATTCTCCGCGCTGTATCCCTACATTTCTGGGGTGCAGCGGTTTTTTTACTTGGTCATCCTGACGGCTGGGCTCGTTTCTTGTTCGAGTTCCACCAAGGATACGGGACTAGAACCTGAGGCGCAGGGCGCGCGCATGGTGACGATAGACAAAGACGGAAACAACAACCCCTTTGCGTTTAAAAAAAGCGACGTTGAGCAGGGCGATAGCGGCCTTATCACCGGGGGAAAACGCAGCCAGTTTGAGCAAAGGGCAGGGGCGGCCTATGCCGATGCTAACTCTAGTGCTCCTGCCTATCTGAAAAAGTCATACAATAGGAGGACTTGGGCCGGGCCGAAGGATTACAGCACAGGATCTTACAAAACTAGCGGATTTCGTCAGGCAGACCAAAGATCTGGATTTAGCAATCGCAAGGCAAACCAAGGCGACAAAGTTGCAAACGCAGGAAAGAAGGGGTTTGCGACAGGCTCTTATCGGACTAAAAACTCTTCCGAGGGCGGACGCAAAATATCAACCGGATCAAGTTCTTATGTAGACCAGCAGGCTCGTGATGGCTGGCGCAGATTGAAAATTATCGAGAGCGACGAATACCGGAGCATCTCGATGGGGCAGGCTAAAAGTCTACTTGGTCGCTAGTCATATCCAATTCGGATCAATCGATCGATCCATATTTCCTCCTCTGTTGGGGAGCTCGAAATGAGCTTTCTTGCCTCAAAGTAGCTTGCGAGATTGTCCAGCGACGATTGAATTTTCGTCGCTGGCTGGGGTCCCGTCGCTACTTCACCGCAAATCGCAGCCTGTAAAACCCGAGCTGCTTGCACTGGCTGTCCGCTCTGAAGATAAGCATTTCCTAGAACTGTCAGGCAACGCACACCTCGATGGTCACGAAGATCCACCAACTCAGAAATCAGAGCGATTGTCTCAAGCTTTCCGGTATGGGCAAAAAGTTGCAGCGCCAACCCTGGATCCCCTAGAGTTGGTAAATGAGAACTCACAGGTAAATTCACTTGGTTCATTTTCATATTCAGCGAGTGCAAACAAACATTTGCGGGGTCAATCTTGAGAGCCGTCACAAGAGCTTCTTTACGTGCTTCGAGATCCCACGAGTTATCGCGAGCGATCGAAAATAAATCATCAATGGATAACTGATACCAAGCAGCATCCTTGATCATTTCTAGAGCTCCTGGAAGCCTGAGAAACAAAGCCTGATGATAGAGGCTGTCTTTTGGTAAAAATAGCTTTGTGGATCTCGCGAGTTGCTCAGCGATAATCGATTGTGCCTGTTCGTGTTGATTTGAGAGGAGATCTTCAACCTGCTTAAAAATGGCAAGGGGAGACTGATTTGGATCTTTCTCACGGAAATATTCATACCAATAAGTTGAAACCTTGGGGTGGTAGGGGAGAAGGCCAGCGATCGATGGTGCTCTTTGATAGGCTTGATTTCCTAGTAGACCCGATGCCAGTGGTAGAAGCTCTTCTCGTGAGAAAAAGTTTAAACCCAATTTTAGGGCCGACTGAAGTCTCGTATCTTGTTGGATACCAGGCGTGATTACTTCCCCAAAAAACTCGCGAGCTTTCTCTCGATCACCTGATTCAAAATGAAGGGATGCCAAAGTAAGAAGCATGCGGGTCTGAAGTGAATCAGCAGGACCATCCAAAACTTCCCCCCCGAGACTCAGGGCTTCCTCGCGAAGATTGGTTCGCCAGAGGAGGCTCGTCGCGGTGAGGAGCTGACCTTCAGATGACAACTTCTCAGCTGCTTCAGTGGGACAGGCAAGATTCATTAGAGTGCGCGCCAATTCCGACCAATCGATCAATACCGAAGAAGTGAGGGCTTCGATATCGGGCTCACCAGGTAGGGCGCTGAAAGATTGATGAAGAGCAGCCAGTGCACTACTTGCCGGGAAATTAGCACCGCCTTCAGTTGACGGGAGAGTTAGTGAACCAGATACGAGATTACTCTCATAAGCTAGGATAGGACTAAGATCAGGCTTTGAAGCAAGTCGGAGGGCCTCCTCAAAATCTCTACGAGCACGGGCCCGGAAGAGATTCAATTCATGAATCCAATTTCCATCATATCGAATCGCCGGAAGACCACTCCCAACCTCTAGGAAAGCGATAGCCCGCGCAAGATCGCAAGAACTATCTTCATGAAGTCCGGCAGCGAGAATCTGGAGAGCCACCGGAAGCTCTCCATGCACCGTAGCAATCCGGGCCATTGCGAGGTAAGCCTCAATTGCGATTCGATCGGGACAAGTGACAGACATCTCGAAAACCTTCTTCGTCTGTTTCCTTGCCAAAATCGCGATCATTTGGAGCTTTATGGGGTGGTCTTGCCATGACAAAGCCGCGACGAGAGCGCCCCGACACCGAGTCCCCAGATCAGCTGATAGGAAATTCTTCCACGAACTTCGCCGCTCAAGGATTACCGTTGTGACCAATTCAGAGAGCTTGAAGATATGCTCTGGTGGCATTTTTGAATCGGCAGCCCAGCCATCTAAAAAAACAAGAGCGACCCTTACTCCTTCAGGGTATTCCAAGAGCTCTGCCAGCTTTGAAAGCCTAAATTCGGGTGCGACCAAGTTTAAGGCCTCGGCTAACTTTAAAAGCTCGGCAGGAGAATCTGGCTCCAGCCCCATCCTGAGACGTTGCAGGACAAATAGCGCACGCCTAAAAACTTCAGGATTTTCCTCCTCCGCAAGCTTCTGTAAAAGAGGAATCGCGTCTCGACCAGCTTTCCAGATCTCATTTGTGAGAGCCTCCCGCCGATTTATTTCACGCGACCCCAAAACCTCACGTGCCTTCTCGAAGGAAGGGAGGGCTAGCGCGTTTGCTATGATCAGGAGGAAAATAAGGATCTTCACGGAATAAAAAGTAACGGAAAGCTCATTCTGAAGGATAAGAGACTTCTGGTGCTCTCAGGAGGAAACATCTACACTCGATTGCGTGGAAGAGAAAAATTCTGAAAGTCTAAAGGAACGGATGTGGCGCATCGTGTTTGAGGCGGAGACCCCTCTCGGTAAATTTTTTGATGTAATCTTACTTTGGGCGATCGTTCTCAGCGTAGCTGCGGTATCGCTCGAAAGCGTCGACAGCATTCGTGAGCAATATGGAGATCTTTTGAAGGTTGCGGAGTGGGGGTTTACGATTCTTTTTACCGTAGAATATATTTCGCGAATCATTTTAGTCAGGAGACCTCTGCGTTACATCACCAGCTTTTACGGGATCGTTGATCTCCTTTCATGTTTGCCAACCTACCTCGCAATCTTACTTCCCGGGGCACATTCGCTGATGGTGATTCGAATCCTCAGGCTCCTGAGGATGTTTCGTGTCTTGAAAATGGTGGGCCACGTCAGGGGGGGGGAGACAATCATGCGGGGCCTGATGCAAAGTCGCGCTAAGATATTCGTCTTTTTTTTCACCGTCTTTCTCTTTTCCGTGCTTGCTGGGACCCTCATGTATCTCGTCGAATCTGAGGTAGAGGGGACTCACTTCACCAATATTCCCATCAGCATTTACTACGCGATTGTCTCAATCACGACGGTAGGCTATGGGGATATGGTTGCTCTCACTACAATTGGGAAAATGCTTACCGCGATTTATGTATTAACAGGCTATGCCATTATCGCTGTCCCAACCGGAATTGTAACTTCAGAGTTATTACGGAGTCATTTAGGCGATCCCACAAGTGAAGCCTGCCCCGGCTGCGGTGTCCACGGCCATTTATCCGATGCAACATTTTGCCGAAAGTGTGGTGATAAGTTGAATTAGGGCGTTGCGTCCTAGACATCCCGGCCCGAAGGTCGGGCATGTGGAAAACAGCGGCTAACTACGAGGATATTCGTTACGAGAAGACTGAAGATGGTGCGATCGCCAAAATCACCATTAATCGCCCGGAGGTTCGTAATGCCTTCCGACCGCTAACGGTTAAGGAGTTACTCTCGGCCTTTGAACTCGCACATCAAGATGATGGAGTCGGTGTGATTATATTAACAGGGGAAGGTGAGAAGGCATTCTGCTCAGGCGGAGACCAGAAGGTAAGGGGGCATGCTGGGTATGTTGGAGAGGATGGCATTCCTCGATTAAACATACTCGATCTTCAAAAAAAGATACGCGGAATGCCAAAGCCTGTTGTAGCGATGGTAGCCGGCTATGCCATTGGTGGTGGCCACGTTTTACACATTGTCTGTGATCTTACGATCGCAGCTGATAACGCGCGATTTGGCCAGACCGGCCCTAAGGTTGGATCATTCGATGGTGGACTTGGCTCAAGCTACCTTGCGCGGATTGTGGGTCAAAAAAAAGCTAGGGAGATCTGGTATCTGTGCCGTCAGTATGATGCGATTCAAGCTCTTGACATGGGTCTCGTAAACACAGTTGTCCCTCTTGCTACTCTCGAAACAGAGACTCTCAAATGGTGTCGTGAGATGCTCGGGCATTCACCGTTGGCTTTACGTTGCCTAAAGTCAGCTCTCAACGCTGATTGTGATGGGCAAATGGGTTTGTTAGATCTGGCTGGTAACGCGACTTTGCTTTACTACATGAGCGAGGAAGCAAAAGAGGGCAAACAAGCATTTGTCGAAAAAAGAAAACCAGACTTTTCAAAGTTCCCTCGACTACCTTGAACTTGAAAGATGGTTACGCTGTGGAAAGCTTGGTTACTAGCAGCCAGGACAAAAACCCTTCCAGCCGCAATTGTGCCGGTATGGTCCGGCTGCTTAATGGCAGTAACCCTTGGATTTGAAATTTCCTATTACCTTGCGATTTTAACTTTACTGGGTGCCATCTTTATCCAAATCGCTACAAACTTTTTCAATGATGTCATCGATGCGGCTAAGGGTGCGGACACTATCAATAGAGCCGGGCCAACCCGGGCAACCTCAAGTGGATTACTAAGCCCTAAGGCGATGTATATCGGTGCAGGCTTCATGCTTTCTCTCGCTTTAGCATGCGGAGTTCTCCTCCTAAATGCGCGCGGGTGGCCAATCATCGCGATTGGAGTCCCATCCCTTTACCTAAGCTTCGGGTATACTGGTGGGCCAGTCCCTTTAGCCTACCGTGGCCTCGGTGAAATTTTTGTAATTTTATTTTTTGGATTCATCGCAGTGATGGGCACGATCTTTATTCAAACTGGCTTCTGGCCATGGCAGGGCTTTGTGCTCGGTTTCCAAATTGGCTGCCTCTCCGCGGTTCTCATAGCCGTTAACAACTATCGAGACCAAGAAGAAGATGAGATTGCAGAGAAGCGAACACTTGTGGTTCGGTGGGGACGAAAACCAGTTGCCTTCTTGATCTTCTTCATGACGGCTCTTCCCTCATTCCTTATCCTGCTCTTCGAGGGTTCCCAGCACTGGTTTATCACTTCTTTCGTGTTAGCAGTTTGCTTTCTACTGATCGAGTCAAAGCTCTTAAAACCGGACGGAGTTTCATCTCGTTTACTTGGACTCTCAGCACTCCATCTAATCTTATTTGTATGCGCACAACACCTCTTCTTAGCGTTGACCTAAAGGAGACGAAGGATATATTTCAAAACGTTAAATGAAAGGCGCCTCACCAATTTTCACTAAGCGATTCGATTCTTACATTTGGATCAGACCTGAGGGGCGAGGAACTTTTCTCGAAAGCTCAATTATTAAGGACTTGGTTGAAAGCACCGCAGCCGATGGGATGAGAAATTTCATCATCGATCTCGAGGCGTGCCCGGGAATGGATTCCACTTTTATGGGAATGTTGGCAGGCTTAGGAATTGGGTTTCGTAAAAATAAAAAGGGCGAAATCTCAATTGTTGGCACAACTGAGAAAACGAGATCGTCACTCAAGGAGCTGGGCTTACAATACCTTATGGCAATCGAGCCCACGGAAGAGGCTTGGTTTGGAAAAATGGATGAAGCACGAAGGAATCTCGACCTTTTTAATCATAAAGGCGAGGTTGACACGGAGGCGCATGTTTTGGAATGCCACGAAGACCTCTGCATTGCAGATGAGGGCAATTTGCACCGCTTTAGGACAGTTCTCGACATGATGGGTTCTGACATGGCACCTAAGGCGTTGGCCGACGATAAGGGTTCAGATTGACAAGAAAAAGCATTTCGGTATTGCCACCCTTACCTTGACACGATAGCTTCCGCCCGCCTCGGCCAAAGGGCAAATTTTAACCGGACAGGTGTCAGAGTGGTCGAATGAGCACGCTTGGAAAGCGTGTGTGCGTGTGAGCGTACCGTGGGTTCGAATCCCACCCTGTCCGCCATGCTCTCAACTAACTAACAGATCAATTGATTGGCGTGTTTTCAAGTTTCCCAAATAGGGGGAGTGGTATATGAACACATCTACAACAGACTTAATCCAGGCCTTCTACTGCTAGGCGGTAGAAGCGGCGTGGATGCTGGACGGCATCGGAATCACGGTAAGACATTGCTTTTGCCAGGAAGGTCGCGGATACCGGATTTTGGCGGAATACATGGGGGAGAAAGGGGAGTTGTCATTAAAAGAAACCGTTCAAAAGGGAATGATCAGACAGCTAAAAATTTTCTCTACTTATGGTTTTCCAGGTAGTGTTTTTTGAGAGAATCACGAGCAAAGTCATCTTTAAGATCACGCCAAACTAAATGGGCGTGATTGGCATCATTTTGGGTGTTCGCGTATTCAACAATGAAGTCAACACCTTGGATCCGAAAGTAATGGGGCCCATTCCTTTCTAGTGAACCACCCCACGCAAAATGCAACTTCTTACGCTGCATTGTATTAATTTTTCGTAAACTTTCATTGGTGATTTCGCCTCTTTGCATTGAGGCCACCTGAGAGACAATCGCCAAAATTTGCTTCACTTGCTCTCCATTCATTTTATCTGAAGTCGTGCCCATAATTTGCTGTGCCTTTGCCGTGCTGTCTTGAGCCGTCAAAATCTCTTTAGGAGCCTTTTCTGAGAAAACTGGAGACATGTCAGCCTTAATTAAGTCTTTCGCTAACTGACGGCCTGCATCCTCAATTTCCCCCAGTGGGCGCATTCCTTTTAAAGGACCTTTCTTAAGTTCAGCTGGGTTCGTGCCATAAAATGCAGGGAGACCAATAACCTTGTCATCGAGCAGCGAAAAATTGAGCGAAAGATGATGGCCCTCAAATCGCCATCCCCATGGCTTGGTCGGGGAAGGGGATCCAAAAATAGCAATGTTATATTTCTCGGTATTGCGCACTTTAGGGTCGCCCCCACGGCTCCGGAGGATCTCCTCAAGAGTCATGATTTGAGTCGCCGTCATGAGACCTTTCTGGGTCAATCCTGTTCCAAGAAGGCCAAATGCAAGGTGCTGTTGGTGTGGCTTTAGAGCGTCAAAACGCACCCCTTTACGATCCATCGGGACAAAGTGCCAGTTTTCACGCTCCTTGTTCTTGAATTCGAAGGAAGCAGCTTTGCGCTGCGCTCCATCAAGACTAGCGAGGAAGACGGTGGCCGCTTCATTCATTTCGGCAGCAGCCGGGTTATGGTTATGGCCCTCGTGAGCAAAGACCGCTGTTGTCAATGTGGCAAGAATAGTTGGGAATCTCATACCCCTAGAATACTGCGCGCAACCGTGAAATAAATCACCATTCCTGAAACATCTACAATTGTTGTGATAGCAGGAGCCGCAATCACCGCTGGATCAATCCTTACAGCCCTCGCGCCAATCGGCAAAAGAGCACCAATGAGAGTTGAGGTTGCAACTTGCGCGCCCAATGCAATTGCGACCGTGATCCCGAATTGTGTGAAGTTAGTCCCGCTGGGTAAAGTGAATTGAAAAGCGGGTGGGGCAAACACTGCAAAAATACCAATCAGGAAGGCCAAGAGACCACCCAGAAGAAGTCCCAGTCGTAATTCCTTCCAAGCGACTTTCATCGTATCCTCAGGATCTAATTCCCCGAGCGCCATAGCCCGGATCACCATTGTAGAAGCCTGCCCTCCAGTATTGCCACCAGCGGCTACTACCATCGGTAAAAAAAGCGCTAGAAGATAAATTTCAGTCAATGTCTGCTCAAAGCGCATCATCACAAAGCCGGAGAGAATTGCGAGAAAAGCAAGAATAACGAGCCAACCGCATCGCCTTTTGAAATGGGACTTAATAGAAGTGTTCAGGTAAGTTTCTTCTGATTGATCACCAGAAATACCAGCACCTTTCTCAATATCTTCGGTGGATTCTTCTTCGAGAATTTCGAAAGCATCATCAGCTGTAATCACTCCCAGCAAGCGGTTTGATTCATCGACCACAGGCAAAATGAGCATGTCGTAGCGAGAGATCATTTGAGCCGCGTCTTCTTGATCGGCCGTCGCGAGTATCGAATGATCGATATCCTGGACCAGTGATTGGACTGATACATTCCAAGCGTTGAATGCAAGGTCTCGAAGTCGAATCTTACCAACCAATTTCCCTTCATCGTTAACCACGAAAATCCGGGCAAGAGTCATTGTGGATTCTTGATCAGCCCGAAGATGCTCGATGGCATCCTTCACCGTCATGTGCGCACCGATTTTCCCAATATGAGTGGTCATGCGACCGCCAGCCGTTTCTTCATCATAACGAAGAAGGGTCCGAGTATCCTCCTGCTTGTCCTCGTCAAGAAGCTCAAGAAAATCGCGGCGTTTTGAATCACTGACATCCTGAAGGATATCAACCCGATCATCATCCGGAAGAGAATCCAAAATCTCACGTTGCTCTGCGGGCTCAAAGGAATCGAGAGTTTTCTCGACGAGAGTGTCGGGAAGTTCGGCGAGGATTTCTGAAAATTTCTCTGCGCCTAAGGTCTCGGTCAAAAACGCACGGCCATCTTGGTCAATATCTTCAAAAAGCTCAGCAAGATCAGCATAATGCAAATCTTCACAAAGCTGAAGAACCTCCAAGCCATCCCGATTTGCGATAGCTTCCTCAGCTCGTTCAAAAATCTTTGCCAGTTCCTCGGACACTCCAATAGTGTGCCGCAAGTTCCTCAGGCCGAAAAGCGCGATCTAATTGAATCCCATTTCTTCGAAATAAATCCAACCAAGGTAAAATAATCG
>DCQM01000141.1:16343-19537 GCA_002323895.1 Akkermansiaceae bacterium UBA1518 | reverse complement strand
AAAAGGTCGAGGCGGACAAACAAAGGCTGTCGCTAAATTTGGGGTAACTGCAGCAACCATTGCTTCATGGAGGCTTAAAGATGGGGGCACGGGAGTGAAAACAGCGAAAGGCGCATCCAAAGAGCTACGCGCAGTGGAGGAGCTCGCGAGCCTAATCAAGGAAATCTCAACGGTCGAAGCTCGTCTCGAAAAATTGAAAAAAGCTTACCAAAAAGCAAAAGCTAAACTCTAGAAATCACCTAGGAAATGGGGCCTTCTCGGCCTCTCCTCACAACGGTTTACAAAAGATTCCTTCAGGCGGAGTCGCGCTTTGACGTCAGAGTTAAGTCATAGCTCTCACTAAAATTACGCAATCGAATTTAATTCGGCTCCAGCGACTAGCCTCCAAGGTAACTCATTTCAGCTTTCGGCATTCCGGCTTCTCCACGCTTCTCGGAATAACGATCTTTTCGGCTTGTCCACAGATTACGGACGAACTCAGTCACGTCTTCATCCGAAGCCGCTGCACGAAGGCAATCCCTCAGATTTGCACCCTGACTCGCAAACAGGCAAGTGAAAGCCTTCCCCTCGGCTGAAACTCGCAAACGCGAGCAATCTCCACAAAACGGCTGGCTTACTGAAGAGATCGTCCCAAACTCCCCTGCACCATCAAGAAAGCGCCATCGCCTCGCAACTTCACCAGGATAAGCAGCTGAAACCTCCTCCACCGGATATTGTTCACTTACGATTTCCAAAATTTCTTTGGCGGTGACTACCTCCTGCGTATTCCAACCATTCGTCTCCCCCACATCCATGAATTCGATGAATCGGAGAATTACACCAGAATCATGGCTCCAGCGGATCATTGGAACAATCTCCTGCTCATTGACTCCACGTTGAACCACCATGTTGACCTTCACCGGAAGACCGTATTCCTGAGCCGATCGAATGCCTAATAAGACTCGATCAACTTTGGCCCCCACACCATTCATCTTGGCAAAGGTCTCTTCATCGAGAGCATCAAGGCTTACAGTCACTCGATCTAGACCTGCTGCAACTAAGCTTTCAGCATGATGGTTCAGCAAAATACCATTCGTGGTCATGGCCAAATCCTCAACCCCCGGGACCGCTGTGATCATCGCAACTAGGTCTTCAACTCCCCGGCGTAAAAGAGGCTCACCACCTGTCAATCGAACCTTGCTCACCCCTAATCCAACCCCAACCCTTACTATTCTAACCAGTTCATCGAAGTTTAAAATTTCGTCCCGAGGTAGGAACTGATACCCAGGCCCAAAAACTTCGATTGGCATACAATAACGACACCGGAAATTGCAACGGTCAGTCAAAGACAGCCTCAAATCACGCAAGGGCCTCTGCAGTTGATCAAGCACGTTTCGACTCTCTCCCCTCTTCCAAAAATTACGAGTGCAATTCTTCTTTTAGGCGGATTCAGGCCGGCCCAAGCGTTCCTCGGCCCAGTCTTCGGGCTCCCTCGAAACACGCTTGCAGATTCTCTCTAGGCATTGCTCCCAAACCTCTTCTCCCTCGAGAATACTAACTTCTATACGTAGGTAATAAATCGGAACATCGATTTTATGCGGTTTTGGAAATCGCACAGCGTCTTTTTCGGTCGTTACAATCATGTCCACTCCGCGGTTGATACATCGATCCATAAACGGCTCAATCTCTTTAGAAGTAAAAGCATGATGGTCGGAAAAAGTCGTATGAAACATCACCTTCCCACCCAGCTGCTTCAGCAGACGATCGAAGCTTTCGGGCTGTGCGATGCCCGAAATCGCGCCGATGTACTTTCCCTCCAAAGCGTCCAATGAAAGCACCTCATCATTGAAAACCCCCTGAAGATGCTTGGGCCCGTGCGTACATTGTAAAATCTCTGCCTCTTGATTGTATTTTCGAATCCGCTTGATCAACTCGTCCTGCGGCTTTCCGTCACATTTCGTGATGAAAATATAATCCGCCCGGCAAAGATTGGGCGGAGGCTCCCGCATCGTTCCTCGGGGTAAGATGTAACCATTTCCAAATGGAGCGTTTTGATCCACAAGAACCACATCAAGTGAATGCTCGAGGTCAAGATATTGCAACCCATCATCAAGCAATAAAGTATCCGCTCCCAATTCCTTCACTGCAAACCGACCACCTCGCACCCGATCCCGATCGACCACTACGGAGACCCCAGAGAGATTAGTCGCCAACATAAACGGTTCATCACCAGCATACTTCGCCCCAAGAAGAACTTCCCGCCCGTCGCTCACAATTTTAGGCGGACTAGTTACAATTTCCCCGGTTTCAAGATTAGCCCATCGCTGCCTTTCTTTTAGTTCGGAGCTCTTATATCCACGACTTAATATCGCAACTTTTCGTCCCCTCGCCGTGAGCTCCCTCGCAAATCTTTCTACTACCGGAGTTTTTCCGGTTCCGCCCACCGTTATATTACCGATACTCACCACCATCGTACCAAGACTCGACCGGTTTCTCCACCCGCTGCGAAAAAGGCGGAGTCGCAAATTGACCCCAAAACGATAAACCCAAGAAAGCCCGCGGAGAACAATCCGCATTAGAGAGGGGCCAAGCCCTCGGGCCCGACCAAAGATGACATCAGTCGCCCACTTTTCGAGCTCATTATTATCACCCGCCATTGGGGAAGGCTTATAGTCGTAATTCTTCCGACTTGCCACCTTCTTTATGAATAAGAGCTATTCATCACAGCGCTTGATATCATTGATCAAAGAAAAACTTCATGAACAATCAAATACTGAATGCTAAAAATAATGCATTTCTTCATAGCATTACCCGAAAAATAAGGCATCCTTGAATAATAAATTTCTAACCCACGTTAAACGAACTAAATGAAAACATACCAAACTCTTGTGGTCGCGCTTACTGCCGGAACCCTTACTCTTGTCTCCTGCTCGCCCATCCAACAACAGTATGGCCTCGGTGGAGCCGCGGCAGGTGCCGCATTATCAACTATTACTGGTGGTAATCGGACTGATATTGCTCGATCAGCAGCCCTAGGTGGGGCAGCCGGGACAGGCTACGCAATCTATCGGGAGCGCCAAAATCAAAATAATGGGACCTATCCCAGCGGAAGTTACACTGTAGCCCCCCCCACAACAGCTCCAGCTCCCACAACGGCTCCAGCTCCCACAACGGCCCTAGCTCCCACAACGGCTCCAGCTCCCACAACAGCCCTA
>DCQM01000141.1:0-15988 GCA_002323895.1 Akkermansiaceae bacterium UBA1518 | reverse complement strand
AGCTCCCACAACAGCCCCAGCTCCCACAACGGCCCCAGCTCCCGTAAATAGAAATTACCCTACTGCCCAACCGACCGGAACTCCGGGTGTCGTTATAAGCCCTCACAAGCCTTACAACAAGATCCGCACTACTGGGTTAAAACCTGGACAGCTAGCAACTGATCCAACTACGAAAAAAATCTTTGTCGTTCCCAACTAACAGAAAAGAACCCGATCATAAATCATGAGCTGCTTCGGAAAAATCTGAGGCAGTCTTTTTATCGGTATTCCCTAATCTCTAGATTTTTTTCAAGGCACCTGTCGAATCTCCAAAGCTCTTGGCATTGGAACCAAATTCGTTGAGCATCCGAACGTAGAGGTTAGACAAAGGAACTTCCTCACCAAGATCAACGTGGCGGCCAGTCTCAAAAGCACCCCCTCCATTGCCAGCCAAGATAACCGGAAGGTCGCTATGGCTGTGACGGTCGCCATCGGCAATCCCACTCCCGTAAACAATCATGGAATTATGAAGCAACGACTTCCCGTCAGTATCCTCAGTTGCTTTCATTTTTTGCATAAAGTAGGCTAATTGCTCAATGTAAAATTGATCGATCTTTTGGATCTTATCCAAATTCTCCTGACGGCGCTTATGGTGGGAAATATGGTGGTGACCTTCAGATACGCCGATTTCCTTAAACGAACGGTTACTGCCATCGTGGGCTAAGAGAAAGGTCGAAATCCGCGTGCTATCAGTCTGGAAGGCAAGAACCATCATGTCCATGAGGAGGCGCATATGGTCCTTATAATTTTTTGGCTGCCCCTCGGGCGCGCTCACACCTGGGTCAAGTGATCTCCCCAACGATTCACTCTTTTGGATTTGGCGCTCAATTTCCCTCACTCCTGTGAGGTATTCTTCAAGCTTGTGCTGATCATTCCGGCCCAGATGCTTGTGCATTGCTTTAGCATCATCTGAGATAAAATCTAAAATGGACTTTTGGGTCGCGCGACGCTGGGCGAGCCCCCTTGCTCGCTCTTCTGTCGAACCTGCTCCAAAGAGACGTTCAAAAACGAGCCGTGGATTAGCCTCAGGCGTATTGGGCTGATTTTCTGATCTCCACGAAAGGTTGAATTGGTATGCGCAAGAGTAGCCTGAGTCACAGCGTCCGGACTTTCGGACCCCGTCACAAGTCAGCTCGAGCGAAGACAGACGAGTCTTGTCACGGACGAGTTGCGCCGCAATTTGATCAACTGAAGTACCAACCTTGATGTCAGAACCTGATGTCTTTCTAGCACGCTGACCTGTAAGGAAAGTAGCGCTACTCCGAGCGTGATCCCCTGCGCCATCCTTGCCCGGGGTCGCATTTTCGTGAGATAAGCCGGAGTAGATCTGCATATCCCCTTTCAGACCCTCGAGCGCCTTCATACTTTTACCAAGCTCATAGTTACTGCCCTTGCCCTTCGGCTTCCAATGCTCAAGGTTCACCCCATTCGGAATATAAAGATAGGCCATGCGGAGCGGACTGCCATTCGCAGTCGAAGCAACCCCCTTTGTTGTAGCCGCCATAAGCGGAGTCACCGACTCCAAAGCAGGCAGCCCAACCGCTGCTCCAAGCCCTCGAAGAAAATTTCGACGATCCAATCCGGTCCCATTCATGGGCTTACTATACGTTTTCTGGTGGATTTATCTCGCAGAATCTTCGCAAAATTTCTCGCCCCCCGTTCTCAGAGCATAAGTTCCTCAGAAAAAACCCAAATCTATACCCGAAAAACGGATACTGATCGCCAAGCACCCATAGCAATAAAACCGCCTCATAGCAGATCCAACAAGAGCTCATAAACTTTTGACGGCTCCTATCCATAGCATGGCAAAAAGACCCCCCACTTTGAAGCGCTGGCAGGCCCATCAGCACCTCCGCTTTTGATTGATTATGGTTTTACTAATGTCTTTTCTAACTAGAATCCCGCCATGCCCACCGCAGCTGACCTTGATGCCGCCATTCGCGATGTTCCCGACTTTCCGAAACCTGGGATCCTCTTTAAAGATATCACTCCGATTCTAGGGGATCCGGAACTCTTCAGGGCTTCGCTTGAATTGTTGGCGGACACCGCTGGAGACACCAAAATCGATAAAGTTGTCGGGATTGACGCTCGGGGATTTATTTTTGCGGCCGGAGTCGCTCATATTTTAGGAGCCGGATTTGTTCCCGTTCGAAAAAAAGGCAAACTTCCGTGGACGACCCATCAAATGGCCTACAGTCTGGAATACGGGGAAGATATCGTCGAAATTCATGCCGACGCCGTAAAACCAGGCGAAAAAATTCTTTTGATCGATGACCTCCTCGCAACCGGCGGTACTGCCGCGGCCGCAATCAAACTTCTCAAAGCACTTGATGCCGAAATCGTCGGGATATCATTCCTGATTGAACTGGCCGCGTTGAATGGCCGTAACGCTCTCGGACATTCAAGTATTCAATCACTCCTTTGCTACTAACTCATGACCTTTAAAAAATACGCCGATGCCCTTTTGCGCTACCCAGATCTCGGATTCAGCCTCGATCTCTCCCGAATGAATATCCCGGAGAGTTTTGAGAGTAGTATGCAGCCCCAAATTCAGAAGGCGTTCGCCGATCTCAAAGCTCTTGAGGCAGGTCAAATAGCGAACTCCGATGAAGGTCGTATGGTCGGGCACTATTGGCTCAGAGATCCTGACCTCGCCCCGAACGATGCGATTCGCAGCCAAATCACCGAGCCGATCAAGGCCATCAAGGGATTTGCCGCGATGATTCCGACCGGGGAAATCGCACCTCCTTCCGGCGGAGTCTTCAAGAACATCCTCATTATCGGAATTGGAGGCTCGGCCCTCGGCCCTCAGCTCATCAACGATGCCCTCGGTCAGCTCGACGAAATCCGCCCTTTCTTTTTCGACAACACCGACCCCGATGGAATGGACCGCAGCCTCAAGGAAATTGGCCGCGACTTGAACAAGACACTGGCAATTGTCATTTCAAAATCCGGCGGCACGCCTGAAACCCGCAACGGAATGCTTGAAGCAAAGCACGCTTACGAGGAGGCCGGGCTCGATTTTGCCAAGCATACTATCGCGGTTACTGGCGAAGGATCCAAGTTGGATCAATTCGCGCGCGAAGAAGGGTTCATCACCACCTTCCCCATGGAAGACTGGGTCGGCGGCCGGACTTCGGTTCTTTCGACGGTGGGCTTAGTCCCAATGGCAATTCAAGATATTGACTTCGAGGAAATGCTCGCCGGAGCAAAGGAGATGGACAAATTAACCCGCTTGACCGACGTGAAAAGTAATGCGGCGATGCGACTAGCCTTGGCTTGGCATCACGAAGGAAACGGAAAGGGCGAACGCGACATGGTCGTGCTTCCCTACAAGGATTCACTTGTTCTTTTCTCCAAGTATCTCCAGCAGTTGATTATGGAATCCCTTGGCAAAGCGGACGATCTTGCGGGGAACTCCGTAAACCAAGGAATTGCGGTTTACGGCAATAAGGGATCGACCGATCAGCACGCTTACGTGCAGCAGCTTCGCGACGGACTTCACAACTTTTTTGCAACCTTCATCGAGGTGCGTAAGGGACGCTCGGGTCCTTCCATCACGATCGAAGGCGAGAATACCTCGGCTGATTACCTACAGGGTTTCCTCAGGGGTACCCGACGCGCCCTATACGAAAACGGCCGTCACTCGGTGTTGATTTCAATCGAAGAGGTGACACCCCGAACCCTCGGCCACCTCATCGCCCTCTTTGAGCGGACCGTAACTTTTTATGCCTCTCTGGTAAACATCAACGCTTACCACCAACCGGGTGTCGAAGCCGGTAAAGCAGCGGCAACCGAGTTCCTCGACATGCTCAATGAAGTCCGTGGGCACCTGACTGCCGACCGAAAAAGCGCAGAAGATGTTGCTACCGCAATCAGCTGCGATCCAGAAGAGGTCTTCCACGCCTTGGTTCATCTAGCATCTAATGGAGAAGTAACTCATTCGCGGGGAGAAAACCCGATGGACGACCGCTTCTTCCTTTAGGCACTAAAAAGGTCATACTTCTCGCATTGTCCCAAACGACCAAAGACACTAGTCGCCCTTCTTCCCCGGCGATAAATCTCCATCCAAAACCCCATTCTGGTTAATTGGAGGTTTTCCAGATCTCTCATCCTGTCCATAGTCCATCCCATGCCAAATCCCTATGAAAGAACACCGGAGAAAATTGTAGCACCTCCGACCGGATGGCTAAACACCGCGAAAAGGCTTGGCCCCGGATTTGTCCTTTCTGCTTCCATAGTCGGATCGGGAGAGCTAATCGCAACTACCATCTTTGGTGCAAAAGTTGGATTCATCTGCCTCTGGCTCATCCTCTTTTCCTGCCTTGTCAAGGTCGCCATTCAAATCGAATTCGGACGCTTCACCATTTACTCTGGCAAAACCTCAATGCAGGCCCTCGATGAACTTCCTGGACCTAGGTTCGGAAAGGCCAGTTGGGCAGTGTGGAGTTGGTTTGTGACCCATAGCCTAAAAAACCTCCAGGTCGGAGGAATCATCGGTGGCGTGGCCCTCGCCCTTTCAGCACTCTATGATCTTGGTGACTATAGTAACGTGATTTGGACTATCGTAGCCGCTTCTTTGACAATCCTCGTCGTTTCAAGAGGGATCTATGGCCCGATCGAAAAATGGTCCATTATTATGATCGGACTCTTCACCATCTTCACAGTCATTTCACTGATCTCATTGCAATGGACTCCCTTTGCAATTTCCGGCAACGAAATCGCTTCAGGTTTCGGCTTCGAGCTTCCTGCCTCGGCCTTGATCCTTGTCGCGCTTGGAACCTTTAGCATTACGGGTGTCGGTGGTGACGAAGTCTTGGCCTACAACTACTGGCTGATCGAGAAAGGTTACGCCTCCTTTACCGGCCCCGAACCCGAAACGCACTCACCCGAATGGCTAGCCCGCGCCAAAGGCTGGATCCATGTCATGCAACTCGACGCAGCGCTCTCGATGGTTTGCTACACTCTGGTCACCGCTCTTTTTTATCTTCTGGGAGCCGCCATCTTACATAGCCAAAACATCGTTCCCGAGGATAATGAGCTCATTACAGTTCTCTCAAAAATGTATACCGATAGCCTTGGCCCCTGGGCGGAAAAAGCCTTTCTTATCGGAGCAGTCGTCGTCCTTTTTTCCACCCTCCTAGCCGCCCTTGCCGCATGGACCCGCCTATTTTCAGATGCCTTCGGACGTTTTGGCTGGATCGATTTTAATGATGAGAAGCAGCGCCGAAAATCAATCGCGATTCTCTCGGTGATCTTTCCCATCATCTGGAGTATCCTCTACTTCCAGATCGGAAAGCCCGGCTTCATGGTGATCATCGGCGGGGCTCTCACCATGATTATTTTGTTAATCGTAGTCTTCGCAGCAATCATCATGCGCTACAAGTGGCTTCCTCAGGAACTCAGACCATCGCGCGCTTTCGACCTTGCCCTTTGGCTAAGCATCATAGGGATCGTGGCCGCCGGAATCGTTTCGGCGACCAAGTATTTTGTCGCCTAACCGAAACCCTTAAACTGGAACCGCAAGTTCCTCAATAATTTCCAAGACCTCTGTCTGGCCCGTCCGCCCGGCATATTGAGCATCAGCCTCAAGAACGAGACGATGCCCAATCACTCCAGGGGCCAGTGATTGAATCGTCTCTGGGACGACAAAATCGCGACCTTCCAAAAGACTAAGAGCCTGAGAGATTCTCAGTAAATTCAAGGAAGCTCTCGGACTTGCCGCCAGCTTCACCCCCGCCCGACCCCGGGTTGCGGCCACCAAACGGACGAGGTATTCCTGCAAGGCCGGCGTGATGGAAACCTCCTTCACCGCCTTTTTAACCATGAGCAGATCATCGCGGGTCACCACCTGCTCAACACGAGACAAAGGGTGCGCCTGCTCCTGCGCATTCAAGATTTCCATCTCCTGATCCACTGAGACATAGCCCAACGAAGCTTGATAAGCGAAACGATCCATCTGTGCCTCGGGGAGTGGATAGGTTCCCCGAAGTTCAACAGGATTTTGAGTCGCTATCACAAAAAACAAATCTCCCAAATCATAGTAATTCCCTTCGACCGTAACTTGTTTCTCGGCCATCGCCTCAAGAAGCGCGCTCTGTGTCCTCGGAGAAGCCCGGTTCACCTCGTCCACCAAAAGGATATCACTGAAAATCGGACCTTGGTGAAACTCAAAGCTCGCATTTCGGGAATCAAGCACGCTCACCCCGAGAATATCTGATGGTAAAAGATCCGGCGTAAATTGGATTCGCTGGAAATTACTCCCGCCAATCGAAGCAGCAATCGCCTTCGCCAAAGTGGTTTTTCCAGTCCCCGGGACATCTTCCAGCAAAACATGCCCACCAGCGATCATTGTTGAAATGACCCGACGCACTGTTTCCTCCTGCCCCAGCATCACCGCCTTCACCGAGCCTTCTAACTGGCTGACAATTTCAGCTGCTCCTCTCATTCTTTATCACCTTGCTCACTTTTCCATCTCCCCCAAACAGGGCGCGACACCTTCTGATGCCATTCCCTTAATTCTTCAATAGCTGCGAGATCTTCTTTTGAAACTTCCTTAGCTAGACCCTCCAGGCGCTCGTCATTCAAAAGTCTTATCCCCTTATTGGTCTCGAGAGGGAGCTCAACGTCGACCAAAACGCAATGGCCAGTCTTGGTCGGCACAACTAAAACCAACGGACAGGCCCGATCGACTCCTCCTCCATGATCAATCATCATCGAAACGCCACGAAAACGACCCACCGCTTTGGAGCCGATAATCTGGTCCGGTGACATTGCAGAAGCCGCGCCCTTACGGACAAATCCCAAGTCGCGGAGCAGGCTAGTTGGTTTGGCAGGTAACTTTCTCACCGCAGAAACCCTGAGAAAAGCCATCATGTCCTCTGCCTTAGCAATGCGGCGCCATTCCTTAACCAAAGCTATAGCTTGCGGTTCAGAAGCGGCTTTCCCGTTTGGGTCTTCCCGGCCAACAATCTTTAAAACATCGGCAAAGAATTCCTCTTCCATCTTAACCTCATCCTTGACGAACTTTTCCGACAAAGCGCGAAAACCCTCGAAACTCTCTTCAGGGTAGGTCCCTATCATTGGGCTTACAATACCAGGTAGAATCATCCACCCCGAAGCATCCTGCCTCATCCAAACCTGCTTATATTTTGGCTTCCAATTCTCTCCAGAACCAGAGAAGGAAAGGACCCCAAGCGCAATCTTTTCATGCCGGTATAGCTTAACAACTTTAGCAGAAACCGGATCGGCAAACTTCAGTGAAAATCCCCACCATTTTACAGCTAAAATGTAGCGCCCCGCGCGACGATCATCAAACGGGTTTCCACGGCGACCATTTATATTACGCTGGAGCAAATTGTCTCCACCATCAGCGGGCTTTTCTCCTTCCTTTACCGCTTTTTCTTCCTCTCGATAATGACGTTGAAGAAAGGAATCTAGGTCTTGGGTTTTGAGGTCTCCAATGATCGACTTTAGCAGGGCCTCCGGGTTTTTCGCCCTCACTACCTGATTCTGCTCCTCAAAAACCTGAAACATTTTCTTCACGAGTTCACGGTCTTTCCAATCAGACTCACCGTTTTTTGCCGTTCGAAACGCACGACTGTCCTGATCGGCATACGAGAAAAAAGCTGGTAAAGAAATTCGCCACCCCTGATTTGTCTTGTTCAGTCGGAATCTAACGGGACTCAAACGATCACCCTCAATCTCGAAACTCGAGAGAAAACCTACTAAAAATTCAACCTCTCTTTCTTCACTCTCCGGTTTGAAGTTAGGAAGGTCTTCTGCAAGAAGTTTAAGATTACCTCTTCTTTCATTTTTCCCCTTAGAAATAATGACTTTCATTACTTTCTGAGAAGTGAGCAACCGCCAAACCCTCTGCTTATCTTGATTAACCATGCCCTTACGAGTGGCTTTCAAATGCATTTCCCAATTCCTTTCTGGCAAGGCCCCCCGTTCCAGAAATCCCTGCCAAACGATCATGGCATCGGTCTTTCCTGATTCAGCCGCATTCAGAAATTCCTGCATTGCCTGCTTAGCGTCATTTCCGGCGAGAAACTCAGGCGAAACCGCACCTTCCATTTTTTTCCGAAATTTTTCCATCTCAGAGCGAAGTAAAATAGTCATCTCAGAAGTTCGCTCAAGGGCCATCCAATTCTCCAGATCACGCACCCGACTTTTCAGATCCGCCTCAAAGCCCAGACCAGTATTTTCAAAACTTCCTTCCACAGGAGCAACTTTCCATTTCCCTTCTTTCCTAACCACGCCCAGCGAAATCACCATACTCACGTCCGGACCATTTGGTGAAGTCGCCCCGATCAGAACTGCTGAAAGATCACCATCCAGCTTCTCACGGAGAGCTCGGAAGGCATAATTCCCATTCTGTTTCCAGGACCCACGATCCTCCCAGAGCTCGAGAATACGAGTCCTTTTCTTAGGACCGCAAAAAGGTGAAATTGCGAGGCTAGAAGAAATCTCGGGCTTAGATAATTTACCGTCAAATCCACGTAAAAATTCAAGAGCGACTTCAGACGGTTCTCCAGAGAAAACCCTCAAGGAAGCCGCTAAGAAAAATGTAACTATTCTGCGCACTCCCTTAACCTTTGCACCACGAGTCCTCGGATACAAGCCCCGGTCTATTTGAATTAACCCAGTAATTTAAGGAAACAACTTCCAGCAAATGAGCATAAGAAGAGAACCTACAACCAGCCCCAATGTCATCCCGTAAACAGACCATCTAGCCTGAAAAGGCTGCAAATTCGGCCCAACAAAGCTCGGTGGCGCGGTAGCCTTAGCCATCACAAAGGATGGGCTCACTACCTTTGACCAATAGTTGCGATACTGTGCCTGGCTGTCATAAATCGCCTTTAAAGCCTCACTGGTCGAATCCCACTCAAGTTTGGCATCTAGAACCTCCGGAATATAGAGGTAATCTCCGAGATCTACGCCCGGCCCTGGTTCAAGCTTTACACCCTTGGCTGCCAGCGACTCTTTCAACTTCTCTTTCGCGGTAAGATTCTCATCAACCAGAGGTTGGGAATCTTCCGAAAACTGGTCCATCGCTTCCTTTTTTTTCTTTTCGTCAAGCCGTTTAATTAAGTTTGGTATTTCAGCTGCAACCGCATTTGCAAAATCAGCGGTATCCTGAGAATCGTTCAAACGGGCTTCCACCGTCAGCTGATCAGTGGCCTGATCTAAGTCCAAATCAAGCCCTCCACGCAATCGTATCACCGCCTCATTTTGGGTCATCCCCCACTGATTGGCGAGGTTCAGCTTCAAGGCTATTCCTTTCAAAGATTCTTCCAATTTTATATTTCGGAGTACCTCGGACTGATTAGCGTCTGCCACCCCAGTGGATCCAGCTTGGATCTCATTTTGTGAAGACACGAAAACATCACGCACGTTAAATGAGAGAGTCGCATAGGCGACGTATTCCTTTGGGGCCTCATCCCACTTCTTTTTCCCATAGAAGAATCCACCGACGACCCCTCCGATCGTCAGCGCGATCAGAAGCCAAGACCACCACCAAAACCCCCTGCGTCCTCGACGTTTTTTCATCACCGTTATTAGAACAATTGAACCAGATCAGTCACCCGAAAAATAAATTCACTTGAGAGATTGATGAAAGGTCTCCCCTTTTTTGAGACTTTCAACAAAACCCGCCATCAAATCTGTCGTCGCGTCCACATCGGAATACGCCGCCATTTCAATTACCGAATGCATACACCGGAGCGGCAACGAAACCAATGCACTAGGAACTCCATCCCGCGATTGAAAAATCGTATCAGTATCTGTTCCCGTAAACCGGCTCGCTGCTTCATGCTGCACATCGATCTTCTTTTTCTTTGCCACTTTGAGCAGTCGATCAACCACCAGCGGATGACTCGCGGAACCATGGGTCACCGTCGGCCCTCCTCCTAGGTTCACCTTCCCATACATTGGAGCACTCAGGCCAGGAGTATCAGTTGCATGCGTCACATCTGTGCAAAGACAAACATCTGGTTGGATCCGGTGCGTTGCCATTGCCGCTCCGAAGCCCCCGATTTCTTCCTGTACTGCATTTAGGCAAACTACCGTGAAAGCCGGCTTCTTCTTTGCCGAAGCCAACTTCTTCAGCACCTGCGCAATCATAAATCCACCAATTCGGTTATCGACTGCTCGACTCACCACCCGGTCCTTGCCCAATTCGGTCGGCCCATCAGCATAAACCGCTGGATGGCCAACTCGCAGCCCCAATTTGGCAACGTCTTCTGGCGACGAAGCACCGACATCCACCCATAATTCATGGATCTTGGGAGCCTTTTCGGACCCAAGCGAATCTCGGCGCAGATGAATCGCAGTATTCCCAATGATGCCCGGGACGAGCCCCTTATCACCCATGATTTGGATTCTCCTGCCCCGACCAGTTGCCGAGTCACTTCCACCCACACGGTCGAGGTAGAGAAAACCATCATCAGTGATGTATTTGATCATATACCCAATTTCATCCGCGTGAGCCTCCAACATCACCACCTTTTTGGAGTTTCCCTTCAAGGTCGCCCAAGTCGAGCCGTAGGCATCACACTCTACCGAATCTGCAAATTTTCCGGCATACTTGGCCCAAACCTTCTGGCCAGGCATTTCAAATCCAGTCGGGCTTGGAGTTTCAAGGAGATCAAACAAGAAGGACTTTTCCGCTTTCGTCATGGGTCAAGAGTGCCTTCGCGAATCGCCAAAGTGAAGTGCCAACTGGCCGGGCCAGAGCGGGAAGTATCATTTGGAAAAATTACTTAGGTAAGATTCGGGATAGATTTATCTTTCAAGTAGCAATAGTTTTCCATTGTCGTGTCACTTCATCGATCCATTCTTCTAAGTTCAATAATGATTTCGGGATCCTTGTTTTTTTGCGAAGGGGCTCGTGTTTCGTGGGAAGTTGAGTCTTCTGATGATGATAACGTCGTTCGTAGTTCCGGGCGCTTAATCGAAGCCTGCAACTTTGGAAATGGAGCCGTGCAATCCCCAAGTATCAATGGCGTTCGATTTACACCAATTGACTTTACCTCTAGTGAATCTCCCTCCCACTTGCTCGATCTAAATTATAACACAGGTGAAAGCGGAAAGCGAGCTGGCACGGGCATCAACGAGCTATTCGACACGATTGCCTACCGAAGCGGCGTCGATCCCCAGACCGCCAATTTGACTGGGCTCGTGACCGGGCAAAGGTATCAAATCCAATTCTTTTACTACCATAATTCGGTAAATCGAAGTCTGACTATTCGGGATGAACTAGGTGGCGAAGTAATTCTGAATGAGACAGGTGTGCCTCTTGTTGCAACGGGAACGTTTATTGCTGACTCAACGGTCCAAAGACTGACTTTTGACGCCAATACCGGTTCCCAGTTTATTAATGCCTATCAGATCCGAGAAGTAACTACTGCGCCTCCAGTGATTTTGGGCGAAGTTCTTATCAGCGAATTTATGGCTTCAAATGAGAAGACTTTTATTGATGGCGGTGGGGCTTCTCCCGATTGGATTGAGATTTGGAATCCAACCTCGGAAGTCGTAAATCTCTCCGGATGGGCGCTCAGCTCATCACCCGAGTATGAAAATCCTTGGATCTTCCCTCGTGTGCTCCTTGGTGCTAATGAGTATCTTTTAATCTTTGCCACTGGTGAAGAAAAAAGCACCGAAGAAGGGCCGCTTTATACCAATTTCACGATTCAAAAAAAGGGGGGGAGCTTAGCCCTCTTGAAACCAAGAGGCGAAGAAGACTTCGAGGTAGTGAGTGAATTTGTATCGTATCCCGCGCAAAAAAAGGATGTCAGCTTTGGTTATGCTTCGGGAGAAGAAGAGGAGGAGCCCAAACACCTTTTGGTCCCTACCCCTCGTCAGCGTAATAGGAGCGAGTCCGTCTTAGGTTTTGTGGGTGACACCTCATTTCATCCAAACCGTGGATTCTATAACACTCCGATCGATTTGGTAATTAAAACTCGAGAAGAAGCGATCATTCGCTACACCCTCGACGGATCCCAACCCACAGCAAACACAGGACTTCTTTATTCTTCAGAAACCGGGATTAATATTTCAAGGACCACCACTGTAAGGGCTGCCGCCTTCCGTGAAGGATATCTCTCAAGCGGAGTGGATACGCACACCTACCTATTTCCAGCAGACATCGCGGATCAACCTGCAAATCCCTCAGGCTTTTCCTCATCATGGCCGGGAGCTGACTACGGCATGGACCAAGATCCCCGTCATCTTGCTTTAATTGCTGGAGATCCTGATTTGGAGGTTGAAGAAGCCAAAAACTTGATACGAAGCGCCCTCGAAGAACTTCCTGCTCTCTCTCTGGTCATGGATGTGAATGATTGGTTTGATCCAGCAAGAGGAATCTATTCTAATAGCACGGCTCGAGGGGGTGCTTGGGAAAAAGCGTGCTCAGCAGAGCTAATTTTCCCACTCAGACTGGGGGGAAAGCCCCTTCAGATTGATTGCGGCGTTAGGATTCAGGGAAACTCATCGCGAAATGCCGCTGCGAATCCTAAACATTCTCTACGCCTCGCATTTCGCGAAAAATATGGGGATTCTAAACTACGCTATCCATGGTTCGGCCAGGAAGGCCCACAGGAATTTGATACACTTGTCTTACGCTCAAATTCTCAGGATGCTTGGGTTTATAGCTCGACCAAAAATCGAATGGGACAATTTGTCCGTGACGCTTGGGCTCGCGAAACCCATCGCCGTATGGGGCACGAATCTCCTGATGGAAACTGGGTACATTTATTCATCAATGGTCTTTATTGGGGGGTCTATAATCCTACAGAAAGACCTGATAGTTCTCATGGCGAAGCAAGATACGGTGGAGCGAAAGAAAACTGGGACATCATAAAAAATCATGAGGAGGTCCTCGATGGCCATCAGGCATCCTACCGTGAACTTTTAGCAAAGATTCAATTAGACCCAATGAATTGGAGTGCCGGCTACCATGACCTCTCAAGTTTCGCCGCGTTCCAAGAGCTTGCTGAGCTGATTGATCTGGAAATGATGATCGATTACATGATCCACAATATGTATGCAGCAGCCGACGATTGGCCCGGTAATTTTTACATGGGCTACGACCGAACCGGATCTAGCGGAGGATGGCGTTTCTTTGACTGGGATAACGAACACGGGATGAAAAATTCTGTCAATCTAGACCGCACCCAACCTAATCGCAGAGTCAACGATTCACCCACGAAGTTTCACCATGCCCTCAAGTCGAATCCAGAATACCGCCTTCTCTTTGCAGACCGTCTTCATAGAGCATTTTTTAATGGTGGCGTCTTATATGTTGACCCTGAAAACCCAACTTGGGATCTTTCCCACCCTGAAAGAAACGTCCCTGCAGATTTATGGATGAACTTAACCAGCGGGATCGAAACAGCCTTGATTGCCGAGTCCGCTCGCTGGGGAGATTACCGAAGGTCAACTCCCTATACCGTTTCTGAAGATTTTCGAATCGTGCGCAATGACCTCATAGAGAATTGGTTCCCGAAACGCTCTGCGATCGTTCTGGAACAATTTAGAGGGCAGGATCTCTATCCAAAAACTGGTGCTCCGGAGCTAAGCCAATTCGGAGGGCCAGTCACGGAAGGTTTTTCTTTGAAGATAAGCGGCCCAGACGAAGCTGAGATTTACTACACTCTAGACGGGAGCGATCCCAGGGTCAGCGGGGATAAAGTCTCAGAAAATATCCTGCTGGATGAGTCAAACCCAACAAGATTTGTGGTTTCTGAACCAGAAATATTTGAAGCGGGCTGGCGTCAGTTTAATTTTGACGACTCATCTTGGGGAGGGGGGCGAGGCGGAATCGGCTATGAACTAGCTCCTTCAGTTTACAATGGTTTGATCGGCACAACTGTTCCCGAAATGATGGGTGTCAGTAGATCGGCGCTCATTCGAATCCCTTTTGAGGTTTCCGCTGATGAATTATCGGTTACCGGATCACTCAATTTGAAAATGAGGTTCGATGATGGCTTTGTAGCATACCTTAATGGTGTTCAGATTGCTTCGGCGAACGCTCCTGTAGACCTCAGATGGAATTCCGGAGCGGTCGACGGACATCCAGACAATCTCGCGATAGACCAAGAATCATTTGATATTTCAGCCCACCTTGATCAGCTCAAAGTAGGCGGAAATCTTCTTTCGATCCACGGACTTAACGATGGGGTTAATAGCAGTGATTTTCTAATATCCGCTCAATTGATTGCTGGAGAAAGTGAATTCTTGGCCCCTTCAGCGCTGCATTACAAAGATGAAGTTGTCATTACATCCAGCGGACCACTCAAAGCACGCAGCCTCATCGGCAATCAATGGTCGGCTCTGGCCGAAACAGTTTTTGCGGTAGGGATTCCTGCCTCACCAGAGACTCTCGTGATTTCGGAAATCATGTATCATGCCGAGGAAGGAAGTGATTACGACTATATCGAATTGATGAATATTTCACCAACTGAGCGACTGCACTTGGGTGGAATTAAATTTATCAAGGGGATTCAATTTGAGTTTCCTTATGGGACAGATCTATCTCCTGGGGGTCGCCTTCTTTTAGTGAGCGATCTTAATGCCTTTGTTCAAAAATACGGTGAAGAAATTTCGGTAGTAGGAGAATTTTTAGGCAACCTTAATAATGGTGGTGAGCGTCTGCTTCTCGTTGATCATTCCGGACAGATTATCCGAGATTTTTCTTATCTTGATGATGCTGGCTGGCCTCAAGCGGCAGATGGTGAGGGGCCTTCACTGACTCTAAAATATCCGGAATCTTCACCAGACCCTAGCAAAGGGCCAAACTGGAGAAATAGTAGATTCCCTGAAGGTAACCCGGGAAAAACGGACACGACTCGATTTATGGGCAATCCATCAGAAGATTTTGATGGGGACCTGATCCCAGCATTTCTCGAATATGCCATGGGCACTTCTGATCAAGAATCCAATCAATTCGAGCCTCTCTTAGTGCAACGATTTGATCGTCAAATAAGATTCTCTTATCTTGAGAACTCCGCAGCCGAAGACGTGGCACTAATCGCAGAGATTTCAGAAGATCTTAAGAACTGGGAGCCACTATTCGCTGACGCTGCCAGAATCTCTCGGGAAGAGAAACCTAATGCGAGGATCCAAGTAAACGTTTTGCTAAAAGAATCTCTCACTCCACAATTTTTGAGATTGCGAGCAGTCGTAAAATAGAAATCCCGCACCTCGTTAAAGATGCGGGATTTAAATGAATTTCACCCTCTGATCATTTCCGTATCCGGAAAAAGATGCGGTGCTCAATATCGGTGTCAAGGCCTGGCACGCCCGAAGGAAAAACATAAGTCGTTTCGTCACCTTGAGACTGAACGCCATCATCGATCTCCACCCAAGTCGCAAGATCGAGACTTGCCTCAAGGATATAGGCTGTATTGGGACGAGAGTTCCATGCCAGCGAAACGTCACCATTTTCTCTCCGGTCTACAGAGGTGATTCCAAAGATCGTTCCTCCCCCAGTGACTTCTATTGGAGTCGCCCCAGCAGCTAATTCCGCAATTGTCGTTGCTGGCAGGACCGATGACCAAAGAGAGACCTCATCCACCAAGCCCTGCGCCCAGTGTGAAGGATTGGCTCTCAAAATTGCGCCGATCGTCGTATAATTTAAATCAGGAGAGATGACGTCTTTAAAGGTCCAATCATCTCGGTCCAAAACTCCATCAACATAGAGTTGAATGGTCATCGTCGTATCATCATGAGTGTATGCGATATGGTGCCAAGTATCATCAAATGGCTCAGTAGTTGAAAACTGATGATTGGGGCTTCCACCGTCTCTTAAGTAGATATCGACCGTATTATCGGAGCCATTGTTGCGAGTTCCAATATTGAACAAGGGGTTATTGTTGATTTCAGAGCTCTCCGAGAAAAAACGTCTATCATTTTGACCAGCCCCGGCAGCTTTGATCCACATTGA
>DCQM01000114.1 GCA_002323895.1 Akkermansiaceae bacterium UBA1518 | reverse complement strand
ACCGTCACCCCGGCATCGACAACGAGGGTTACGCCCGGCCGGATGATGACCTTCTCGGTTAAGGAAACAGGGCTGTCTGAGAGGGTCCATTGCGCGTCCGACGTAATTTCAGTTGCGGACGAATGCCCGAATGCAAGCATAAGGAAGGTTGCCTGTATTCCAGGCAATCGATAAAGGGCTGATTTCGTTCTCATCGCGGTTCCTTTGGATCTATGGCCCCGCCACGGCTTGTATAGAGGGCTCCTAACCCGGTCCATGGATTTGGCATAATATTGGAATGGCGATAGTTCCTCTTGGAAAGTTGCTGATGATTATGACGCGTTGAAGAAAAAAAAGTCTTTTCCACTTTAAAAGATCGAGCTGCGGTAAAAGAAAGCAAAACAAATTTTGGGGCAGTGCATCCGAGAAGCGTAATGTGACTTTTCATTAGTTTTGGACCCAATGGTTTTCTTTAGCGGCTGAGAATAATTTTGCTGGTTTGTTCAACCTTCTTCGATGCGCTAGCGCTCCTCCGTTAAATTTCGCGGCGTTTTTTCTGCCATACTGTAATTTTTGGGTCGGCTCCTCGACGCAGCGGAAGATACTCCGGACTCCAACCGTGAAATTAGACCTGTTTTTGGGAAAAATTGTTATCATTGTTATGGACCAGACAAGAAATCGCGTGAAGGTGGATTGCGACTAGATACATTGGAAAAAATTTTAACCGTGTGTTGGGCTTTTGAAATTATTAGGTCGATTTCTGAAATGTAAGTTAATTCTCGGGGCGTTTTTTTGATTTACTCTGTCCAGCCTGAAGCAGGAGACAAGGGAGGCTTTGGGATTTGGGTGCTTTTGCTAGGGTTTCACAAACGCCAATGAAAAGGGGTAGGGGAGTTTCAAGTGTCATACTCGAAAATGTGATTAGGAAAACTAAAGTAAATCATTCTAATCCAAGAAAATTGCTGAATTCCTCTTGCCAGCGGGGCGATCTTTGATACAGAACCCGTCCCCGCAACGGTGCAGTCGGCATTCTTTCGGGTTTTCTGAACATTTACGATCATGGCACGACTCTTCGGCACAGACATCCCCAATGAGAAGCGTATTGAAGCCTCTCTACCTTATATTTTCGGCATCGGACCCTCAACAGCTTCGAAGATTCTCGATCACGCAGGCGTAAGTCCTGACATCCGCACTGGCGAGCTTAGCGAAGAGCAGCTGGTGAAAATTGCGACGGTGATCCAAAATGAGGGGATTCTCATTGAAGGTGACCTTCGTCGTGAGAAGCAGGGCCAAATGAAGCGCTTGTCCTCCATCAATTGCTACCGTGGAATCCGTCACAAGCGTGGCCTCCCGGTCCGTGGTCAGCGCACCCGCACAAACTCTCGCACTCGTAAGGGTAAGCGCCGCACCGTTGGTGTTGTGCAGTAAGGTCATTGCTGACCTGACACGACTTTCCATTCCATTAATATGGCTGAAGAAGAAAACAAAAATGAGGAGACCGAGGTTGATGCTGCTGATGCAGTGACCCCTGCGGAAACTCCAGCCCCTGAGGCGGCTGCTGAAGAAGCAGCCCCAGAAGCTACCGACGCTCCAGCTGAAGGTGATGCTCCTGTTGAGGGTGAAAGCACAGCCGAGGGCGTAGACGCCCCGGCACCGAAGGAAGAGAAGAAACGCGATATTTTTGCGGAGCTTCTCGGAGAGGAAGATCCTGACAAGGTCAAGGTCCATAAGTCGAAAAAGAGCAAGAACGTAACTAATGGGATCGTTCATGTCACCGCGACATTCAACAACACTACCGTCACCGTCACCGACGAGCGTGGAAACACTATCGGATGGTCTTCATCTGGTAAGATGGGCTTCAAAGGATCTCGTAAGAGTACTGCTTACGCTGCACAGGTTGTTTCCCAAGACGCTTGCCGGCAGGCAATGTCCCACGGCCTCAAACAGGTTTTGGTTCGCGTGAAGGGACCGGGTGCTGGACGTGAGTCCGCTGTTCGTGCCGTGCAAGGTCTCGGTGTGGAAATTAGCGGAATCCTCGACGTTACTCCAATTCCTCACAATGGATGCCGGCCTAAAAAGGCGCGTCGTGTCTAATTCTTCTCAACCCTAAATTTTAGAAAGACAGATCAATGGCACGTTATACCGGCCCAAAAGATAAGGTTAATCGTCGTTTTGGAGTGCCCCTCTTTGGGCCATCTAAAGCTCTCGAGCGCCGTAATTACCCTCCAGGTCCTCATGGACTTCGCTCCGGACGTCGTAAAAAGTCCGACTATGCAATCGCTCTTGGCGAAAAGCAGAAACTTAAGTTCATTTACGGGGTCCTTGAGAAACAATTCCGTGGATACTTTGCTGAGGCTAGCCGTCGTCGTGGAATTACAGGGGACATCATTTTGCTTCTTCTCGAGACTCGTCTCGACAATGTTTGCTACCGTCTCGGATTTGGAAATTCTCGAAATGCGGCTCGTCAGCTCGTCAACCATGGGCACGTAACTGTGAATGGCAAGAAGCTCGACATCCCGTCCTATCAGGTTCGCGCCGGAGACATCATCAAGATTGGTGACCGCGCTTCGTCGCAGCAGCTTGGACTTCGCATGCTTGATTTGACGCAGTCGGTCCCTCTTCAGGACTGGCTCACTTTAGATCGCGAGAAGATGGAAGGAACCGTTTCACGTCTCCCTGAGAAGGAAGATGTTGACCCACCGGTCAATCTACAGCTTATCGTTGAACTTTACTCTCGTTAGAGTTCTTCAAACTTTCCAAGCTCCATCCCATTTCGGTGGGATGGGGCTTTTTTCTTCCAGGATATTTGGGAGGTGGTCCTTCCCAGTCATCACTCCAAAATTCTGTTCTTGTTCTCTCGCAAAATACACTAGCCTCATCCCATGAATGCTTATCTGTGGTTGGTGTGGCTGGCCGTGATTGTCGGTATTGCGATTTGGGCATTTGGAGGCCAAAAACGGTTGAGGCACAAGGCGCTTTTGAAGGCTGGGCCTCTAAGTGATGAAGACCTCGGTTTTCTTGAAGATCATTTCGATCTTTATAAGAACATACCGCTTGAAATAAGGAGCCGTCTTGAACCCATAGTGCAGGTTCTGATTGCTGAGAAAAATTTCGAAGCCTGTGGTGATCTTGAAGAAGTAAGCCGCGAAATGAAAGTGGTTATAATGGCGCAAGCTGCCCTCCTTTTGGTCGGCCGCGATCACAGGCTTTTTTCAAAGCTGCGCACAGTTTTAATTTATCCAGAGGCTTTTTCTGGTGGCCGTGAAGATGGAGATAAAATCGTCCGGTTGGGCGAAAGTTGGCAATCGGGCACAGTGATTCTTTCGTGGCGCAGTGTTCAGCGGGGTGGCGAAGATAAACGTGACGGGAGGAATGTTGTGATTCACGAATTTGCGCATCAATTAGATCAGGAAAATCGTCACGCTGATGGCTTCCCGGTATTAAGAAACCGAAATGCCATTGGGAATTGGGCACACGTTTTTTCTGCTTCCTACCAAGATTTTTGTCAGGATTTAGATAAAGGTCGTAAGACGGTCATGGACCCTTATGGGGGCACAAATCCTGCCGAGTTTTTCGCGGTGGCGACCGAAACGTTTTTCGAGAAAGCTAAGCAACTGAAGCGCGATTATCCACAGCTGTATCTGCAGTTAAAAAACTATTACGGGCTAGACCCTATCTCTTGGAAGTAAGCTTGAACTATCGATGGTATGGTTCGCCTCTTTTAATGGTGTAAGCTCGATAAATTTGTTCAAGTAAAACAACGAGAGCAAGTTCGTGTTGCAGTGTCAGTGGAGAGAGGGCCCAGACCTCATCAGCTTGGCTCCTGAGCTCTTTGGTGTGGCCGTCGGAGGCTCCAATAAGGAGAGAGATAGTTTTGATACCTGGATCCATTTCCCAACTGCTGATCTTTGCAACTAACTTTTCAGTACTCCAGGCCTGGCCACGCTCATCAAGAGCGATACGGAAAGTACCTTTTGAACGCTCAAGAAGATGGGAGGAAACTGATTCAGAATCTCCGTCCTTAAGGTAATAGAGTTCAACTTTGCTCCCTCGTTTTAATCGTTTGAGATATTCATCGATTCCACTTTTGGCATAAGCTAGAGCGGGTTTTCCCGCAGCGAAGATTCTCCAATTCATGAGCTGAAAGTATCAAGAACTAAAAGAGTTGGTGAATTTCCCCTGACTCTTCTCCTGTAACGCAATTTTTATCCGAGCTGTCATTGTTTGGAGAGTTAGATTGTTATTTTTTCGGAGGGAGATTTGATTTGATTGGTTTGATTCTAAGCAAAATCTGGGTTCCAACTTTGGGGAGATGGGTGGGATTGACTTCCCATCGAAGGGCGTGGTTTTCATGTCCGTAGATTTGAGGTAGGCAGAGGAGCTCATCGCCGAAGGTTGAAAGGCTGATAACGCTCCCGCTCTGATCAGCGAGGTAAGTTTTTGGGGTGTCGTCCTGACCAATGAGATGTGAACCTGCGAAGAGGAAAACTTTAAGGCGCTTCCTTGTTTCAACCCTGTCAGGCTCCCCTGCATCATCAAGCCGATAGACGAAGTCGGAAAGTGGGAGTTCGGTGGGTTTTTTATCTTTATTGGGGATGACCAAGGATACCGTGACACCACTACCCTTAGGGGGAAGATCAATCCAATGTTGATCGTCGCCCTCCCCGACGATTTTCCTGATTGCGGGATGACCAGCCTTTGCTCCAAGAAGAAGAAGGGCAGTGTGGATATGGCTGGGCTTGGCCTCTATTGCAATAATGGCTTCGTGTTCTTTGGTGCCTTTGGTGCAGGCAATAAACTCAAGAGAGCCTTCCACGAGAGTAATGGTGGATGTCACATCAACCGCTTTCGCCTCAAGATTAATGCGGATCCCTGGTAATTTTAATTTTTTCAGGGTGTCTTGATTAATCTCCGTTCCGTCACCTAAGAGAGGGCTGATTAGGAGGAGGCTGGGAATGCTACGAAGGAGAAAATTCATTTAATGTAGACTACGTAACTTGGGAGAATCCTTCGAGGTTTCAATTTGTTTAATGAGTCCACCAACGGTGTTAATAATTCCCTGAAGATTTCGTTTTTCACGATGGGCGAGAAGATCTTTTTCGAGCTGCCTTAGATTTGGGAGTATCGGCTTGGCAGCAGCGCCATAGCTGGTGAGAGCCTTAAGGCATCTTGGAATCCGCGCAGCCTTGCCCCATTTTTGGATCTCCATTACTTCGAAGCAAAGAGGCATTCCCTCCTTGATGCGATGTTTCGCGAGAATATCGAGCCCGGAAAGACGAATCCCGCTCGCGAACATAACCCCGCTGGGAGAGGGGGTCTTAATAGCTCTTTCGATAGCAGGGAGTAAGGGTTTAATTTCTTCATAAGATAGCTTGCCGTAAATTCGGCCAACCTCGCTTCGCGCGCGTCCATCCTCATTTTGTAAAGTTGCTGAGATGGCTTTATGAAGAAGGTTTTTGTCGACACCATCGAGTGAGTTGCGAAGCATTTTACCGAAGACTGCGAAGCTGAGGTAGCGTTGCTCCATACCGCGAGGATCATCTTCGGACGGGTGCTTCGCTAACATAGTGAGAAGCTTTGGAAGAGCCGACATTGCAGGTTTGCCTATTTTGGCGAGTGCTTCGGCCGATTCAATTCGTAACCAAAGATCTTTATGATCGAGGTTTTTGCGAAGAGCATCCACAGCTTCGAGGCTTGGTTTCTTGGTGTGAGCAAGAGCTTGGGATGCACCGTAGCGGGTCTCGAGGTCGTTTGAGGCAAGCATTTGAATAAATTCCTTATTCGGGCTTGCTCCTTTACGGGCCAAAGCCATAGCTGCTCTTTCGCGGACAATTGGAGACCACCGACTGAGAAGCTTGAGTAGATCTTTTTCGCCAAGTTTATCGTAGGCTTCGTTTCGATATTTATTGGACCACCCGCGACCATCGGCAACTGTGTCGGCAGCTTGATGATGATCGAGTTGGGGGATTAAAGGTTTGGATTTCCCTGTGATATACAGCTTTTTTAGAGGGTGCGCGTAGGCGAGAAGGTAAGCTCCGGTGCAGTCCCAATTCGCATATTTATCGTGGCGGGTATTGGGTGGTCCTTGATGTACAAAGGTCCCCTCGTGAGTTCGGGCGAGATCAAAATACCAGGAGCCAAATTCTTGCATCCATGCTCCAGTAGCATTTGGCCCGGAGAGCGCAACGCCTGGAAGTGACCAGAGTATGTTAAAAAAGTTTCCGGTATGGCCGGTGTCCCTTTCCGATCCGTGGGAGGCAAGGCTCATACGGGAGAAAAATCTTGCCCCCTCCGGTTCGTTGTTGAGATGGAAGAGGACGGCGGCCATGCCGCACTTGCCATTGTCTTCGTGGGTTTGATACCAAGGTTGGTGATCCCCGTAGGGAATCGCACCTTTGCCAATGTAAAATCTCAGAAGCTTCGTGCTTCTTTCGACCGCGATTTTCACCTTCGGGTCGGTAACGCCGGCCTTTTGGGCTAAAATCAAAGAGTTGGTTAGCGTAAGCCCGGGTGCATTCATCATACCGTAGCCGACGAGGCGTCCGTCCACCCCCGCAAATTTATGTCCCCAAGAACCGACGACACTCTGGCCTTCGGAGGCTTCAAGAGCCAGTCGTTTGAGGCCCGGAAGAAAGGCTTTGTCTCCGGTTGCCATAGTGTATTCGGCAAGCAGGGTGATGGCGTAACCGTAATACCACGTGGCCATAGAGTCGGCTCTGTAGTTCGAAGCCCATTCAGCCTCTTTTTTCACAATGCCAAGGTAGGTTTCATTACCGCTTGCGAGGAGGGCAAGGGCATTGAGAGAACGGATGATTGGATTTTGTCGGCGGTTTGCAGAATTTGAAAGTTTTTCAGCCAGCTGTTCGCATCCTTTTTCAAGAATTCGTTTTGATTTAGCACAGTGATAGGGTGCGGTTGAACTGTAGCTTCCTAGGATGGTAAGATTGAGTGAGATAGTTTCGGTCTTGCCATCCCGCCATCGTAAAATCTTTAGGAGTCCAGATTTTTCTTCTGCAACAGTTAGTGCCTTGCCGAATTCAGTCCGTGGATCATAGGAGAAGTTTTTGTCTCCGATTCCCAGAATAACATCGCCAACCTTTAGTGGCCCATCGGCAGGAGAGTTAGGGAAAATCTTTGTAATGGCTATTTGTCTAGCAGTGGATGTTTCCATTTTCTCGCTGAACATCCATCCACGGGCTCCGGTGGATCCGAGGTTCCAGTCGTGAGTTGCTCCTGCAGGAATCGAATCTCCTTTTGTGAAGTCGGGTAAGGTTATTCTTACCTTTGGCCCAGCTGCCGAAAGAAGGGGGGAAAATGCAAAGACGAGGGCAGGCAGCAGAGTGAATTTTGTCATCATGACTGGTGTGATTACGAAAGAGAAAGGGGCAACTTTTCTCTTATTAAAAGATTCTCTTTCGCTTAAATGGCCAAATTAATTAGAAACTGGACACCTGCCCTGTGATGGGTAGGTTTGGGGATGCCTCCTCTCAGAATTCTTTCACCATCTGAACAAGTTGCAGACCATCTTAAGGGTGAGCTTTTGCGCGGGCGGTGGATGAATTCGATTCCAGGGGTGCCGAGCCTCGCTGCGGAAATGGGGGTTAATCGAAAGACTGTGGATGCGGCGCTGAGGCAATTGGATTCCGAGGGGGTTTTAATTCCGCAGGGGGCAGGCCGAAAACGCTTGATTGGTTTTCTACCAGAAGATCAGAGTCCAGCGCCGCTGACTCTCGGGATACTCCTTTATGAAATGTCTGATAAGCGGATCGATTACATTCTTGAGGTCCAGCATATGTTAATGGAGGCAGGGCATGCCCCTTTTTTTGCTTCAAAGTCTTTGGCTGATCTTTCTTTTGAAGTGAATCGTGTCAGTCGGCTGGTGGAAGCCACGGAAGCAGATGCTTGGATTGTAGTTGCGGGTTCCCGACCGGTTCTCGACTGGTTCGCTTGTCAGGGTTTCCCAACTTTCACACTTTTTGGAGGTTCGCGTGACCGGCGTTTTGCAGGTGCAGGTCCGAATAAGAATACAGCCTATCGTGAGTGTGTTAACGCTCTTCTCGAGCTTGGCCATCGTCGAATAGTTCTGCTAGCGAAAAGCCAGAGGCGTAAGCCAATTCCTGGCGAGTCAGAGCAAATTTTTTTAGATGCTCTAGAAGAAGGGGGGGTTGCAGTCGGCGAGTATCATTTGCCGGATTGGAATGATCGCAAAGATGGTCTCCTATCTTGTTTAGATTCGCTTTTCAAGGTGACGCCTCCAACAGCTCTTATCATTCAGGAGGCCCCGGTGTTTGCAGCGGTCCAGCAGTTCTTGGCTAATCGGGGGTTAAAAGTTCCTGATGATGTTTCGCTTATTTGCTCTGATCCCGATCCAAATTTTGCTTGGTGCGAACCGACTATTGCTCACATGACTTGGCGTTCACGCCCTATCGTTCGGCGAATCATTCGTTGGGCGGATAAGATCAGTCGAGGTAAGGAGGATTTGGTTAAAAGTTTTGCGAATGCAGAGTTTATCGAGGGTGGTTCAGTGGGGGTCGCGAAGGATTAAAAAGAAGCATTACGCTCCAGGAAATTTTGCACTGACGCACTGAAGTCCTTGGGCCGCTCCCATGGAACGCGGTGATCTGATCCTGATATAATTAGGTGTTCACTGTTTGGTAGTAGTGAAGTTACCTCCTCTGCGAGCGCTGTGAATTTTCGATCATGGCTTCCTGTAATCCAGAGAATTGGGCAGGTGATTTTAGGTAACTCTGACCGTAGGTCCCTCTGGTTTCCGAGAGACCAATGAAGAAAGCTTTTAGAGATCATCTCTTGGTCTTGAACATCAGCTTGGTGGAATTCTTCGGGGGATGATAAGAAGACTTCTTGCCTATTCCATTGATCGAGAAAAGAGGTCCAATTACCCATTGAGAGACTAGCCCATTCGCGGTCTTTTTTTCTCCGTTCTTCTTGCCCAAATATCAGCCCTGGGTGAGCACTAACTATGATAGCGGCCCTCCATTTTTCGGGCGCTGCAGTCAGTGCGTGAAGAGCGAGTCTTCCGCCCATCGAATAGCCAAGAATGACATCGCCGAATTCCGCATCTTCGGAAATCACCTGACCAGTTTTAATGAGAGTGGGTGTGGAATGATCAAAGAGGCGCCAAAGATCAAGAGCGTTGACCGATTCATTCACTTCTTGGCTAAATGTTTCCCAAGCTCGGAAACTCCCAACCGCTCCATGTAGACAATGGATCATGGGTTCCAAAAGCCAAAGAGTTGGCGGGCGCACCCGATTCCAAAAGATAATCTATTTTTCCAAGGCTTATTCGGTTCAATGATACGCCAATTGTTTTGTTCTCCAATTCTTCGCATGTTAGGGAGTGGATTTACGAGGGTCTTTTCCTCACAAAGATAAAGGAGGGGGAGATCTGCTTTCGAGTCAGTGAATCCTGCGAGACCGTTAATTATGCCAGCTTCTTTTAGTCGAAGAACTTTTTCTTGGCCTTTATGGTTCTCTCCGATGATTTGTGGGAAGAGCGGAGTTTGTTCGCTCCAGTCGAATAAGGTGCCATAACTTTGGTTAAATCCCAACTTTAGTCCAATTCCCTTGACCCAAAGTTCAGGACTGGCAGAGGACAGGATCAAAGGGTTTCCTTGTTTCTTGTAGTAAGCGATCTCTTTCAGAATTTCTGGGTAGGGGAGCTTTGGTAGCCATTCATCGAGAAATCCTTCAACATGTTCTTGTAGCTTAGAGTGTGGCATCTTCCATAGATAGGAATGAAAAACGCGCTTCATCCCACCTGCTCCGAGGACTTTATTGAGGGGTAAAAAGCAGAGGAAGATAAGAGTGAGCAGGCGGCGCACTGGTTCCTTTTTAAGAATGTAACAACGAAAGACCAGTTGGGTGTCCCACGGAATGATGGTTTGATCTAAGTCGAAAAGGATGGGGCTACGGCTTTTCTCCACATCCCGGAACTTAGAGAGTTACGGACAAAATGGAATTTCAATCTGAAAATGATAAGGTTACCGTCCATCCGTGAGGTTAGTCTTCTTGCTATTTATGGTCCCAATTATTGGTTGGGCTCAGATTCCTGTAGTGCCTGTCTTGAATAAGCTCTTCCCTGATTTAGATAAGAGCCCTGGTGATGCAGAGGAGCGATTTATGCTTGCGAGTCATTTCGGTGCAGAGCAAATCCGTGATACTGCGGTAAGGTTGGAAGCTGAGTGGACTCTTCTTGATGGCACGGAAGAGTCCTCAGACATCGATTTTCTTTTGTTCCGTGAACGAACCCCTATCACGATTGCAAATTTTTTGGGTTATGTGAACAGAGGGGATTATACAAATATGATCGTTCATCGATTGGTTCCAGGATTTGTGATTCAAGGTGGAGGATTCACAATTGTGAATGGCGCAGACGGTGGAATTTCGGCCGATTCTGTTGCAACGCAGCCGACGATTAGAAATGAATTTGGAGTGTCGAACACTCTTGGGACAATCTCGATGGCTAAGTTGGGTGGAAATCCTGATAGTGCAACCAGTCAATGGTTTATTAGCACTGGGGCTAATTCGGACAATCTTGATTCACAAAATGGTGGCTTCACTGTCTTCGGCGTAGTGAGTCGAGATAGCTTTGAGGCAGCTCTTGAGCTTGATCGACGACAAAAATTTACGATTTATGATCTTGGTGGTGCATTAGGCAGCACTCCTTTAGTCCGAAATACCAATAACGCCAACTTCACGGCTGAGAGGTTCTATCGTTTCTCAAGTGTCGTTGAGGTGCCTTTGCCGGACGGACAAGCTGGGACAGATACTAATTTGAGCTACTCGCTCATTTCTGGTTCTGAAGAGGGTGATCCGGTAGTGGAGATTTCAGAGGGTGAACTGGTAGTAGGGTTTCCTAGTGCGACGTTCGGTGGAAAGAAGACAGTGATAGTGCAAGCTGAGGATTCTGTAGGGAATACGGTAGTGGATACCTTTAAAATTGTAATGGAGGCTAATTACGAGTCGTGGCGGAAAGCGGTATTTCCAGCTGAGGACGTCGAAAATGATCTTCTCACCGGACCCGCTGCAGATTTTAATGGCGACGGAGTCGACAATTTAATGGCCTTCGTTCACGGGTTGAATGGTAATACAAATTCGATAAATGGGCTAGGGGGGCCAAGTTTGGTGCTTGGGCTCTCAACGGTGGGCCTTGAACTTAAGACTGGCTTAATTGAGGGGATCAATTTTGGTGTGGAAGTTTCGACAGACGGCAAAAGTTGGGTAGCTACCGAATCTGCACAGACCACGAAAGAGAGCGCGAATGGAAGGACGGAGCTCTTCACGGTAGCGAGGCCGGACGAGGAGGATCCTCAATCATTTTATCGTCTTCGTTACACACTTAACTAGTTGATGCTCTTAAAGCTAAAAATTTCACTTCTTTTTGTAGGGGCTATTCTACCAGGGAGGGCTGATTTTATCGCCGCTGACTTTAGAACCACCAAGGGAGATTTTACGGTTTCTCTTGATTATGTGAACTCTCCATTGGCGGTGGCTAATTTTATTCAGCTAGCGGGTAAGCCCGATGATGTTTTGGAGACTCCGGCGGGGGTGCCTTTTTTGGAGGACGCTGCGCATTATACACAATCGTATTATCGCCCGACCATTGATTCTGATGTTGCGAGGCTCCCACTGCGAGTTGAGAGAATTGAATCAACCCCGACCATGAGGGGATTCTATGCGATTTTTCAGAGTAACACCTACATTGGCGGGGTTGAGGGCTTTGCCTTGCCAAATTACCACGCGGACATCACGGGGGAAGACCGCATCCGATTGCAGCAAGTAAGCTCGAATCCGACGAAGTATCGGATCACCTTAAAATATCCGCGATCTTGGTTGGATTCTCGTGAGCTTAGAGTGAAGAAGGCGCCGATGTATCGAGCGATACGGGTGAATCGAGTCGAGACAGGTGTCCGTTTTTTTGCTGGAAGTATGACAAACGATCCTTTGGAGCATCCAGGATATCACTTCCAAGACGAGCTGGTACGTAATTCAAACAACTTAGGTAATCCTTTTGGTTTTCCGTTTAACGTGGCAGGCGTTCTCGCGATGGATACTGTAGCCCCGAATCAGAATGGGAGTAGATTTTTCATAACTGCGGTTGCTGCTCCTTCCTTAAACGGCAAATACACCGCCTTTGGCCAAGTTGCGAATGTCCCCGGATTAAATGTGGTGCGGAGTATTGCAGATTCCCTTAGTGGC
>DCQM01000052.1:24511-26803 GCA_002323895.1 Akkermansiaceae bacterium UBA1518 | reverse complement strand
CCCGGCAGCTTTGATCCACATTGAGATCGTAAACGACGCATTCTTCGAAATTGGCAAGATGTCGTTAGCCTCACTCTTTCGAACAAGAAAATCTTCGATGCCATCAAAAGAGACTGCAGCCCGTCCCTCGCTAGTGACAAAATTCGTGGCATCCATATTGCGTAATTCGAGATCGTATCCATATGGCCCTAGATCAGGAGTGGTAGTTCCATCGGTAGAATCAAGGGGCCAGTAAGCCGCTAGGGTATCGTCTTCAGAAGGAAAACTATTTGGGTCTTTAGGATCAGTACCAGCCAAGACTTCACCGTTGTCGGTGATGCCATCACCATCGGTATCAGCTGCAAGGGGGTTGGTTCCTCGAGTTACCTCGTCTCCATCGAGTAGACCATCACCGTCAGAATCAGGATCAAGAATATCGGTCCCAAGTGCAATTTCTTGAGCATCTTTGACTTCGTCCGAATCGGTATCCGCATCGTTAGGGTTACTTCCATTGGCGAATTCATCAGCGTTTGTAAGCTGATCGTTATCCGGATCACCATTGGCTCCATTTTTTGGATCAACGGCACCATTGTCGTTTGGATCTAGCCCGTTTTCTACTTCCCACTTGTTGGGGAGGCCATCATCATCGAGGTCTAGATTTGGTTTTACTCCAGTAAGTTCATCCGCAGATGTACCCTCTGCCAGTGAAGCAATATCGTCAGCGCTAAGAATAGAATCCCAAATAGCGACCTCGTCGATGTTACCAAAATAGTTACAACAATCGCTTCCTCGGAGAATCCCCCCAATTGTCGTTGTAGTCGGGATGAAGTCATTAACGGCATTATAGTCAAATTGGCTATCGAAGACTCCGTCTATATAGAGGTCCATGACCTTCCCTTGGGCAGTCCACGCAACATGGTGCCAGGTGTCATCAAAGGCGATTCCGATCGAGCGGGGATGGTTTAATGAAGCCCCGGCACGAATGTAGATGTCAACAGTGCCATTGTCGGCATTGTTGGCTGTCCCAACGTTAAATAGAGGATTATTATTCGCGGACTGGGCTTCAGAAAATATTCTTTTATCTCGGTTTTGGAGCCCATCTGCTTTTACCCACATTGAGACGCTGTGGAAAGGTTGAGCCGTGATAGAGAGCCCTTCTTTCGGAGAAGGATTGATCGCTCCATAGGTGCCAGGCTGACCATCAAAAAGAACAGATTGTCCACCTCCTAGAGCCGTCGGAGATTCAGGAACATAGGAAGCTCCACCAAACAATTCTCCGGTATTTCCATTTCCGGAAGAATCGTCGAAATTTCCATCGAGCTTGTAGTAGCCAACGAGTTCAGATTGTGCGCAAAATGGCAGGAGAGCAAGAGATCCGGCGAGAATAGGTCTCCAACAGGCGAGTGTTTGGTAATTCATAATAATTTTATTAGCAGACAAAAAACGAGCCGGCCCCTTAGGTTACCGGCTCGTAGAAGATTAGTTGAATTTCTTGACGAATTCTCGAAACCTCAACGAGCCTAGCGCCGGCGACGCAGAGCAAAAATGAGTCCAGTCAGGCACAAGACTGCCGAAGTAGGCTCAGGAATTCCGGAAAGCGAAGTCGCACTCGCGCCACCTGCAAGAGCTGAAATTTCTCCCGTAGTAAGATCTGAATCCCAGAAGCTCACATCATCAATAGATCCATTAAAGTTACAACAATCTGATCCTCTGAGAATACCACCAATTGTGGTCGTATTAAGCTCTCCGAATGCTGGGATTGCGGAATAGTCAAAAGTTGTGTCAAAGGCGCCGTCTATGTAAAGGTCAAGCAGACCGTCAGATCCACCACTAAATGCAACGTGGTGCCAAGTCCCATCAAAAGCCTCGCCAGTAGAACGTGGGTGATTTAAGGAAGCCCCATTTCGAATATAGATATCAACGGTACCATTATTAGCATTGTTGGCTGTTCCCACATTAAAAAGAGGGTTGTTGTTTGTAGATGTTCCCTCAGAAAAAATACGCTTATCACGGTTGGCTGTGCCATCAGCATTGACCCACATTGCGACCGAGAAGGTTTCGTTTCTTACCAGCTGCAATCCTCCTTCAATACTTCCATAGGTGCCTGCAGCACCGTCAAAGATAGCTGATTGTCCCCCGCCAATGGCGCCCGCACCAGCGCCGTAGCTAACTCCACCGAGCATGACACCGTCATTTCCATTACCAGAAGCATCTGTAAAGTCCCCATCAAGTGGGTAATATGCGACAAGAGAGCCAGAGGCTGCAATTACGCCCGAAGCGAAGAATACGGTAGTAAGCTTATACATAAATAAA
>DCQM01000052.1:0-24118 GCA_002323895.1 Akkermansiaceae bacterium UBA1518 | reverse complement strand
AAAAAATTACCCTTGATCAAAATTGATCCTGAGAAGCCCCTACGTGGAAGTTTTAAACCGAGTAGAACGCCCCCTGCCCTTGGCCAGCTCAGGGAGCTGTTCCGGACGTCGGCCATTAGCCACTACGACTCCGACTCCCGCCTGAATGGCATAATCGACCGCTTGCAACTTTGAAGCCATCCCACCAATCGAAAATTTTCCACTCTCCGCTCGGACCAACCCGGCGACCTGGGAGAGATCTTCAACATTTTCAATAAGCTGGTTCTCCGAATCAAGAAGTCCGTCCACCGTGGTCAAGAGGATCAATTGGCTAGCCTTCAAAAATTCAGCCACCCGCGCCGAGAGCATATCATTATCGCCCACCCGGAGTTCTTCAATAGCGACCGAGTCATTTTCATTGACGATGGGAATGATATCACCCTCTTCCAGAAGACGATGCATCGTCGCAGAAATTCGATCGCGATTCTCTTCTAGATCAGCACCTGTCAAAAGCAGTTGAGCCACATCCAAATCGAATTGTTCAAAGACCGTTTGATACCGCTGCATGAGACGAGCTTGACCAATCGCGGCCGCTGCTTGACGAGTTTCGACATCATCAGGATAAGCCGTTAAATTAAGTGAGCTCACACCCGCCCCAACGGCCCCGGATGAGACCATGACACAAGGATAACCCTGAGCCTTAATTTCCGCCACAGCTGTCACTAGACGAACTAAAGAAGAGCCATCAAGAGTCCCATTTTGGCGGGTCAAAACACCCGTGCCGACTTTTATAACGATTAAATCTTTCATCACTTACATCCGCTCGGGGACTGGAATCGCTAGCAACTCTAAACCATCCTTTAGGACTCGCGAAGTCAGATCGCAAAGAATTAAACGGCTTTCGCGAGTCTTCCCTTCAGATTTAAGAACCGGGCATGCCTCAAAGAAGGAATGAAAAGCCCGTGCTAGCTCCAAAAGATAAGTTGCCAGTAAGTTGGGGCGATAATCTTCAACAACTTGGTGCACCTGATCACTGTAACGAGTTAACATCCGAACCAGATGAATTTCAGCTTTTTCAGTCAGCCGTAGATTGCCTCCCTTTAATTCAACTTTCCCGTCGAGCTTCCGGAAAATCGAACGTGACCGAACATAACTGTAAAGAAGGTAAGGCGCGGTATCTCCTTCAAGCGCAACCATCTTATCAAGGTCGAACACGTAGTCCGACATGCGATGGTGAGAGAGCTCGGTAAACTTTACGGAATTCACACCAATCAACTCCGCAAGAGCGGCCTTTTCCTCAGCGGTATCAAGGTGGCTTTTTTCGTCCACCACGATTTTGGCAGCTTTCACAGCGTCATTTAAGACATCTTCGAGCTGCGGCAAATCACCAGCACGGGTCTTCAATGGCTTACCGTCTTTTCCAAGGATAGTTCCGAAGGCAATATGAACCAAATTGACCTCTTCGTGTCCTAGGCGTTTTGAAGTATCAAATAACTGAGAAAAATGGCCTCCTTGCCGGAAGTCTACGACATACCAAATATGATCAGCATTCCACTCCTTCACGCGATGTTGGACCGTCGCGATATCAGTTGTCGCGTAGTTGAAGGCCCCGTCACTCTTCCTGATCATCATCGGGAAATCCTGCCACTCACCATCGCGATTGATCTTGAAAGGATCATGCTTTGGCTTTCCTGCCTCATTTGAAAAAATGCAGATCGCTCCGTCACTTTCACGAGCCAAATCATCCTCGATGAGCTGCTCAACCAAGGGCGCCAAAGCATCATTGTAAGCACTCTCGCCCATCCAATGGTCAAAACTTACATCAAGCCGATCATAAATCTGATTAAGCCCCTTCCGAGAAAGCGCCAGACAACGTTCCCAAATCGCCTTATTCTCAGGATCACCCTGCTGAAGCTTTACCAACTCGGCACGGCACTCTTCTTTCGTCCCCTCATCGTCCTTGGAAGCATCCGAAGCAGTCCGATAAAGCCGGAGCAATTCCTGCAAGGGTTCGGTCTCCAACCTCCCTTCATCAACCCCTCTTTTCCAAGCCCAAGTTACCATTCCAAACTGGGTCCCCCAGTCGCCAATGTGATTATCCTTGATGACCTTATGACCAATCTTTGTTGCCACCCGAGAGAGACATTCACCAATAATAGTCGAGCGAATATGCCCAACGTGCATGGGCTTCGCAACATTGGGCGCCGAAAAATCAACGACAATAGTTTGCGGTAGTTTAACTTCCGAAACTGACAAGTCGTCGGACTCCCACTGGGCTCGTGCCAAATCAGCCCACGCCTCTGCTTTCAAGGTGAAATTCAAAAAGCCCGGACCGGCGATCGAAATCTCGCAAAGATCCTCTGCCGCGATCCGGCCCGATAAGTCTTCGGCAAACTCGCGCGGATTCTTTCCAAGGCCCTTCGCCAACATCATGGCGATGTTACTCTGGAAGTCACCGAAACGAAGATCGGCCGCTTTAGTCACTTGGACTCGGGCAGGATCGGGAACTTCTACTTCGAGAGACTCAAGGGCAGTTAGAACTTTCTCACGGAGAATTTCGGGAATAGTCATATCTAAAAGTTTAGGAGGTGACAGCCGAGTCAAAGATCTGGCAGATCTCCTCGGCCGTTGTCGCTTCTATTAACGCCTTGCGTCGATCTGCCTTGTGAAAAAACCGTGCTAGCTCAGAGAGCAGTTGGAGATGCCGAGCACCCTGATCCTCGGGAACCAGCATCAGGAAGATCAGATTAGAAGGGACATTGTCCGGACAATCGAAATCGATTCCTTCAAGAGAGCGTCCAAAGACGACGAGGGTCTCCTTCAGCCCTTTTACTTTTGCATGGGGGATAGCCACCCCGGAACCCAGTCCAGTGCTAATATGAGATTCGCGCTCAAGAACCGCGTTGCCCACGCAGTAGCAATCACCGGAAGAAACTTTACCGATTTTAGAGAGGTGCCCGATCATCTCGAGAACTACCTCCTCATGATCAGTCTCAGTAAGTTCGAGAATGACCGACTCGGAAGTAAGCAATTTATGGAGTGCTGACATAATAACGATTCCTACAAGGACGGACCCCGTGGGACGACCGTGCTAATGGAGCCATCCTAAAGAAACAAGGGCAAATCCGACTGAGACCCACCAAGAGATTGCGGATTTAGAGTCGCGGGGACTTCACAAGTAGCCACACCTCGACTATCTTTCTTTCGTAGTTCAATCCGCAAGGGCGTTTTGAGCGAACATCATAGGCCTCTTATGCTACTCAAACTCACCATCGCTTACGACGGCACCCGCTTTGGTGGGTGGCAGATCCAACCCAATGCTGATACTATTCAAGAGCGCATTGAAGGAGCTCTAGGGGAGGTAGCCAAAGAAAAAATCCGTCTACATGGCTCCGGACGGACCGATGCCGGAGTTCACGCGCTTGGGCAAGTGGCACATTTTGAGGCACCAGATCACCTGACTATGAACCCCTTTAATTGGGTCCCAGCGCTCAATACAAAACTCCCTCCCGAAATCCGAATCATAGAGTGCGAAGAGGCTCCTGATGACTTCCATGCCCGTTTCTCGGCCCGCCTGAAGACTTACACCTATCGACTTTGCCTCTCCCCCATTCTCCCCCCCTTCCTCGCAAAACGCGCCTGGCATCTCCCGAGACAACTCAATCCGGTCGATCTTGAGAAGGCCCTGTCATTTTATCAGGGGTCTCATGATTTTCGCGCTTTCGCTGCAAACCGCGGTAACGAAACGGAAGAAACAGACTACGTCCGCGAAATCGCTCGCGCTGATTTCGAACAAATCAATGAAGGTTACTTGATCACCTTCACTGGGAATGGCTTCCTTTATAAAATGGTCCGTCTCCTCACTGGAGGGGCAGTGCAAGCCGCACAAGGTTACCTTCGGCAAGATGATCTTCATAAGCTGGTCAACTTACCAAGTGGCAAAAAATCGCCCCTTTGCGCACCACCCGATGGGCTCACGCTACTCTCGGTTGATTACTAAGTTAGGACTGAAACGATAACACCTTGCCAGCACTGCCCCCATCAGCGAGATTAGCACTACGTGAGAGAAGCAACTGAAAAAACTTGGAAACAAGCGCTCGTTTCGACGGCTCTAGTTCTCGCCGGTTCTTTTGCAATCCTCTTCCCAGCGTGGTTGCCTGATAAACCAAATCTCCCCACTGAAGAGGGCATAGTAGAAGGCCTACAACTGGTTCTCCTCCTAACAACTTCTGCCTTCTGGTTTGGAGCGGCCCATCCGGCAGGGAAAGTTGGACCATTCTACCAAATCATGGGTGCCGTCACACTTAGCTCCGCCCTCGGAGAAGGAGATGATTTGATCGAACGCACCACCCACTTCGCAGTCGAATGGTTTTTTGTTCCACTCGGCATTTACGCGCTTATCAAATTTAAAAACCATCGAAAGCACCTCGGCGAATTCATCAATGAATTTGTATCACGGCCAGCTGCGGGGTTCTTCGCCTCTGCCTTCATGCTCATCTTTGTACTCGCTCGTTTTCTAGGCACCTCCTTACTCTGGAAAGCATCCCTCGGGGAAAACTACCATCCCGATGTTCCCCAAACCGTCGAGGCTTATCTTGAGCTCCTTGCAAGCTACCTGCTGCTCATCGGAACTATCGGATTGTGCCTTGCCCCACGATCGCACGACCCTACCGAGCTTGATTAGATGGAAGTTCCTCAGCTCATTCTCGGAAACTCGAACAAACGCTTTTCTGGCGTCACCTCGACGATGCTCCAAACGCTTCCAGAAGTCCAAAAACTCATGGCGCTTGCCGTCATGGGCCACCACCACCTTCCATCCGGCACTCCGACCATTCGATTCTGGGAGCTCGTTTCACTCAGAGACAAAACCAGGATTTTTCACGCTCGCCGGAACGATGAAATGATTCAGGCTCTCGCCGCCCGCAAACTTGGCGCGAAAATTAAAATCATTTTCACCTCGACTGCTCAACGCCACCACACCCGATTTACCCGCTGGTTGATATCGCAGATGGACGGCATCATCACGACGTGTTCAGCTGCGAATTCCTACCTCGAAACTCCTGCTAATATCGTGATCCCGCATGGTATCGATTTAGAACGCTACCAACCTCCGGTCGACAAAGAAAAAGCCTGGAAATCCCTCGGGTTCCCAGGTGAATTTGGAATTGGGATTTTTGGCCGCGTCCGACCCTCCAAAGGAATTGATATTCTTGTTGATACCGCCATTCACGTGCTCAAAAACAATTCTAAACCCACGGTCATTATCGTTGGAGAAACCACCCCGAAGTTTCGTGATTACCAAAATCGGCTTCAGACGAAAATTGAGAGAGCGGGACTTTCCAAGAGGATCATTTTTCATGGGAAACAACCCAGCACCGCGCTGCCTGATCTTTTTCAAGGGATGTCAATTGTCGCAGCTCTTTCTCGAAACGAAGGATTCGGCCTGACCATCCCAGAGGCTATGGCAAGTGGCTGCGCGGTCTTAGCATCACACGCGGGAGCCTGGCAGGACATAATCACCGACGGGCTTCACGGTTTTACGGTTCCTGTCAATGATCTAAAAGCAACTCAAGCAAGCCTAGAAAAGCTCCTCGATATAGATCTCAAAAAAATGGGAGACGCTGGACGGGAGCACGTGGAGATGCACTACACTATTCAGCGCGAAGCTAAATCTTTGGTGAATTTCTATCAGAAAATCCTCCATAAAGACAGCAGTGACTAGATTGTAGCTTTATTTCGCAGGTCACCCGCTGGCGCCTATGAGATCCACAAGTGGAAATCCTTCAGTTCTATTCGGCGGAAAAATCACTGAAATGTCTAAAACGGAGAATCCGCGCTAGGAATTTTCATGGGTTCCTTATCTCTTTTTTAAAGAATAATTAAAGCTTGGCTGAATCTGGGTTGTGGTTGCCTTTTCATAAGAATACCTAAAACCGCTCTTTATCTCTTGAAAAAATCAGCATGTATGGACAATCACCAATCCCGCTGACATTTCAGCAGCGATCCTACTCAAAACAACTTATGAAAGTTTTTAAGCAGCTTTTTATCAGCCTCATTTTGCTGACACCTATGGCTCACGCTGAACAAATTGTTTTTAGTGAAGTCATGTATCATCCTCCAGCTGGAGGTTATGAATTCATCGAAGTTCAAAATCTTACTGCCACCCCGTTTGACATCGCACAATGGGAATTAACCGACGGAGCATCATTTACCTTTCCAGATTTCGCTTCGGGGGCCGCACTTGATTCTTTTTTAAAAGCCTTCGAACGCATCATTCTGTGCGACACTGATCCCGCAACCTTCCGGGCTACTTACAGTGTCCCCAATTCAATTCGCGTTTTCGGTCCTTGGTCCGGAAGGCTAAGCAATGGAGGCGAGCGCGTGACCCTCGCGGATAAAAATGGAACCATCCGCTGCAGCTTCCGATACGAAGACCGGCATCCTTGGCCAGTTGCACCTGATGGCGCGGGTCACAGCCTCATTCTTGCCGATGACAGCTTCGCTATCGACGACTACCAGGTTTGGACTTCTGCGCCCCCAACTCCTGGATTCTCGACCCCGCTGAGCGCCGAAGAGCCTTTCCCCAACCCTGAAGTTAATCTCAGCATCGGAATCCCCTTTGTGAACTACGGAGACACCTGGGATTTTAATGACCAAAACCTCGATCTCGGCTCCGACTGGGACCTTCCCAATTACACGTTCTCCCATCCCGGATGGACCCGCGAAAACGATGCCGACAATGACGGCGGACTCTATGGTTTTGAAAATTCGGCTCTGCCCGCGCCCGGAATTCAAACACCACTCCTCAACAGCAGCGACGGAGACAACCACATCACCTATTATTTCAGGAAGGAATTTACCTACAATGGTCCCACCGCAGGGGCTAATATCACGATTGATTCCATCACCGATGATGGAGTCTTTTTCTATCTAAATGGAGTTCCTCTTGGTGGAGTCGGAACGAACGCAGATGCTGGCTGGAAAACCACCGCAACCCGGACTGTCGGAAATGCCTCTGAAGAACTTGCGGTTGTTACCAATAACGGCTCTGCACTTGTTGATGGAACCAACATCCTCAGCGCCGAGGTCCATCAAACAAATTCCGGAAGCTCCGATTGCGTTTTTGGTGCTCGCTTGAGTATTTCCGCTCCCTCAAACCCTAGCCTACTCATCAACGAAGTCCTCCCAACTGCCGACGGCTTCGTGGAAATCTATAACCCAGGCGCTTCAGCCATCAATCTCTCTGGATGGTATCTCAGCGACTCCCCGGGAAGCCTTACCCGCTATCAGATCCCTGCCGGACAAACTATTCCTCCTTCAGGGCTTGTCGCAATCAGCTACGCCACCACAGGACTCGCGGTTGGGGGAGATGCTGTAGTCTATCTTACCGAGCCTGATGGAACCACCATCGCAAATGCAATCGATGCCGCCATCCCCCTCGACGGCCGATCTCTCGGACGAAAAGGCGACGGATCATCCTCTTGGTTCCTCTTTTCACAACCCAGTGAGGATGCACCCAATGCCAGCAGCTCGTCAGACTTCAGTTTGAAAATCAATGAAGTCGCTTTTGACCAAGATGGGGTCACCACTTGGATTGAACTCTACAACCCGTCTTCCGCTGCCATGAGCGCGGCAGGTCTTTTCCTGGCAAGCTCACCAGATTTTTCTGACAAGGTCTCTCTCTCTGGCGGCATTGCCGCAAACGGATTTTTCCCAATCACCGAACCCTTTTCCGAAAATGGAGAAGAACTCACCTTATTCCTTATTAGCGGGTCTGACACCATCATCGATGCAGTCGTCGTCCCGTTTAAATCACCGCGCAACTATGCAGCAGCTTACCCCGATGGCTCCGGCGAATTCTACGCCAGCACAACCGGAAGTAAGGGCTCACCAAACAATCCAGATCGGGTGGATTCGATCGTCATCAACGAACTCATGGTCGATCCGCCTAGCGAGCATCGTGATGGCGAATTTATTGAAATCTTCAACAAATCTGGGTCAACCATCGACCTTTCTGGATGGCGTTTCACTGACGGCGTCGACTTCACCTTTCCCGTCGGAACCTCACTGCCTGCCAGGAGCTATCTCGTCATCCCTGCCAACGAGGACTACACCAACTACCCGAACAGCGCTGGACAATTCTCTGGTTCCCTCGCCAACAGCGGCGAACTTCTTCGTCTTGTGGATTCATGGAACAACCTAGTTGATGAAGTTTACTACCATACCGGTGGCGATTGGCCCGAGCTGGCCGGAGGTCAGGGAAGTAGCCTCGAACTGCGCCATCCCGATATGGACAACTCCAAAGCAAGCGCCTGGACCGCGTCCGACGAAAGTGACAAATCAACTTTTCAAGAATTTACAATCGCCGAACAATACCAAGAAATCACCCGCCGCGGAGGAGCCTCAGACTATAAAGAACTGCATCTTCAAGCGGTTGGGGACACCCATATCGCGATGCGAAATCTTTCTCTCTCCCGAAATGGAAGCGGAAACATTCTTCCAGGAGGAGGCCTCGCGCTAGCAAGAAATGGGTCTGCCAATGACGGGTGGCTTTGTCAGGGAACCCACCATGCCAGCAAAATCACCAACGGAGAATTCCACCTTATCTCAAGTGGCCACGGCGATGTAAAAGCAAACCGCTGTGAGATAGATGTCACGAGCATCCAGGACAACAACAACCTGAAATTCACCTTCGAGGCCCGCTGGATCTCAGGAAAACCCACCTTAAATGTGCAAACTTGGGATCGTTCCTTCGGAGGAACAATACACCTTAATGTTCCTAAAAACCTCGGAACTCCCGGCGCAGCCAATCCCGGAATATTGGACAACCCAGCCCCAACGATTTCAGGCCTCATTCACAGCCCTCCTATTCCAAGATCAAGTGACCCTGTTCGTATTACCGTCGAAGCTCAGAATGCCAACACTGTAAATTTACGACACCGTCTTGATAACAACGCTGGAAACGGAACATGGAACAGCAGCCCGATGTTTGATGATGGCATCAGCGGCGGTGACGAAATTGCAGATGATGGCGTTTATACAATCACGCTGACCAATTATCAAAGCGACAACTCCATCGTGCAATTTTACGTGCAAGCCACTTCAGCGGGCGGAACGTCTATCCAGCCCGCCCTCGCTCCCGAAAAGCCCGCGATGTGGGTCGTAGATAATTCCAATCACCCGACCGATCTTCGGCTACAGCGCTTTATCATTTCGGCCCGCGACCGTTCTGCTTCCGGCGGCACAGGAAACTCCGCGACATTTGACTACGACTTCCCCAAACTCTCCAACCAATATTTCAACGCCACCTTCATCAGCAACGAAAAGGATATTATCTACAACTGTGAGATGCGCAAAAGCGGAAGTCCGTGGACGCGATCCGGGAGCGCTGACTTCTCACGTATGAAGTGGAAGCCACCAGGCGACAGAAAGTTCCGTGGCTATACAAAGCGAGCTATCGACAACGATGCAGGCGGCAATAAAGCTTACCACAATCGTATTATTCGATACTGGCTTTATCTCTTCGGCCACGCTGCCAACGAGAACGAATTTGTGCGCGTCATTATTAATGGCGGTAGTGCTTCACTACGGGAAGACGTAGAACCCAACGCTAACGATTTCCTAAAACGCAATTGGGAAGATGGCCACAAAGGCGAACTCTATCGTATTGACGATGAATGGTGGTTTGACGACGGCTGGGGGCGCCAAAACCGTAACGCCACTTGGGAATATAAAAACACCACCGAACCGGAACGTTATTCCTCCGAGTGGATCAAGCGTTCTCGCGAAAGCGAACACGATTACTCGTCCTTTATCAGCTGGACTCGAATGGTTGGTAGAAACGACTTCACTCGCGAAGAAATAGAAAGAACCGCCGATATCGATATGATGGCCGCCAACGCGGTGGTTCGTGGTTGGTGTGACGACTGGGACACCCTCACCCGAAATCGAGGTAAAAACGGTTACTTTCTCCGTCGGGCCACTGACGGAAAATGGATGTTAGTTCAGTGGGACTCCGACCTAACCTTCGGCAGCTCCAATGCGGACTTTATCGGCAACCTTTCCGGTGTTCGTAACTTTTTTGAAAAGCCCTATATCAAGCAGAGGGTGAATCATTACCTCAACGAAATGGTACAAAAATACACCGTGAACTCCACCCGGCTTGCCGCTTGGTTCCGTTGCGAGGAAGATGCTTCCCCCTCCTACTCGAGCAACGAATCAACCTATAATTCGTGGAATCGAAATCGCCTTTCCAAGGCTAATTCTACGATTGGTAGCGCTCTTAATACCAACTTCAATGTCACCTCTGGAAACGGCTCCTCACTTTCCACCTCGTCTGATACCATCTCGCTACAAGGTAGAAGCGGCGCGGACGTTTTTGCAATCCGCGTGACTGGCCAACCGTGGGCTGAGTATGAATTTTCAAATACGACAGCTTGGACACTTAGCGGGATTCAACTACGCCAGGGGGCCAATGTTCTTGAGGTCCAATCGGTCGACCAAGAAGGTAACGTCACTGACACCGAAAACTTCACCGTAACCAAAAGTGGTAATGCCGCGCCGGTTCTTGTTCTTGATGCCGACCCTGGATCGTTCCGAATCCCAATCAATACCACCTTCGAGATTGACGGAGACAAGAGCTATGACCCCGAGGGGACCAGCCTCGATTTTTCATTCCAACTGCCGACAGGATTGAGCATCGGAAACCCAACTCCATCCAGCGCTTCCATGATTTTTCAGAAGCCCGGACATTATCCGTTAACAATTACGGCAACCGACCAAAACGGAAAAACAACCCAAGTGCTCCGAGAAATTGTCGCTTATGCCGATAGTGGGTGGGACCCCTTCAACCAAGAAATTTTACAAGATCTGTGGACCACGGAGGATCTAATCTTAAAAGATGGCACTACACCTCCTTCTTCTTACAGTTTTGATGAAACGCCAAATCGCCTCGCTGTTAAGGTAGAAACAAACCCAGCCAAACCATTAACCCTAAACTCGCCAAACCACCCTCGGATGTGGCGTGACACCCCGGCCGGAATTTGGTCTTTTACTTCAGAAGTAACTCTTAGCTCGGTGCAACAGGGTGACTTTTACACTGGGATCATCGTCGATGGAGAGCAAAACGGCTCGCCAGTGCGTTTTACGGTCGGCATGGAAGACGGTGATTTGCTCCGTGCCAAAAAGATCACCACATCAGGCACAACGATTCTTGGATCAATCACTTGGACCGAAAAAGACGCAGTCGTTCGGATCTTTAAAAAAACAACAGGGATCGATCTACAGTATCGCACCGAACCCGGTGTTTGGGAGACCCTGGGAAGGGCCTCTGGAAATATCACCACCTCGCAAGCTGGAATTTTTGCATCCACCGATACACCGCAAGCCCTCCGCGTTGAATTCGATGATGCTCTCATCGTAGATTCAAGTATTAGTAGCCCAACCCTCGATAATCTCAGAATTACCGAGATCATGTATCATCCGGTTGGTGGATCATTCTACGAATTTATCGAAATCCAAAATACCGGTTCGACGCCGCTCGCTCTTGGCGGAGCTTCCTTCGATGACACCCAACCCTTCGGCGCCTTTACCTTTGCTAACGTCACGTTGGCTCCAGGGCAATATGCGGTAATCGTTTCTGCGGAATCAGCATTTCGTGCCCGCTACGGAAATAATATTCCCATCGTAGGAAGCTGGGCTTCTGGTTCGCTCTCGAACGGTGGCGAAACTATCGAACTAAGGGATCCATTCGGCAATACCATTCACGATTTTTCATACGATGACAATGCTCCTTGGCCCCTTGGTGCCGATGGCACCGGCCCATCCTTGGAAGTCATTGATACGGAGGGAGATTACAATGACCCCCTGAATTGGCGTGCCTCTGCGTATACCGGGGGAAGCCCCGGATTTTTCGAAGCCACCGATCAAGATGGCGACGGACTCAGTAACATCCGGGAAAACGCATTGGGCACCAATCCCAACGTGACTGATACTGATGGCGACGGATCTTCTGACGGCGCCGAAACGATTGCAGGGACCAATCCTCTAGATCCATCAGATTCCTTTCGTATTCTATCGGTTGGACCGAGTGATATTCCAGACGAAATCGAAATTATCTGGGCTTCAGTTACCGGAAAAACCTACGTTGTTGAGTCGAGCCTTGATCTAGTCGGCAATTGGAGCCTCCACGATTCGGTTACGGCAGGTGGCTCAACGAGTCGCACGACTGATCAAACATCTGGTAAAAGAAAATTCTACCGGGTTCGAGTCAGTGGACCCTAAAGATCCCAACCAACTAATACGCGCTCTGCCCACGCAGAATTTGCTCTTCTAAATTGCCATCGCCACAGTCGCAACTTAGCTGTTTTCGTAGAGGGTCGGTTCTCCTTTCGTCGCTTTCCAAGCTCAGCTTCGCTGAAACTTCAATTGACCCATTAGATCCTAAAATCTTCGAAACCCAATCTGTCATTCTCGGTTGCCTCCAACACAATTAACCTAGCATCAGTAGCTAATCTTTGACACGTTCGCGCAATGCGAATTCCCCTGCTATTCTTCATATCGGCTCTTCAAATCTGGGCCGCTAAAATCGATTACGAAATCAAGAACGACATCCCTTACCGCGAAAACACCCAAGCCCTCAGCGAGTATCAGCGTGAAAGATGTGTCCTAGATATCCATTACCCTTCATCAAAAGGCTTTGCGACCATTATCTGGTTTCACGGTGGGGGGTTGACTTCGGGAAGAAAAAGTTTCCCAAAGGCTCTCCAAAACAAAGGGCATGCCATCGTTGCGGTCAACTACCGGCTGAGCCCTAAAGTCAAAGTCACCGAATGCCTTGACGACGCAGCTGCCGCAGTTGCCTGGGTTATGAAAAATATCGGAAAACTTGGTGGAGATAAGAAGCGCATCTTCATTAGCGGACATTCTGCCGGAGGCTACCTCACGAGCATGATCGGGCTTGATCCGTCTTGGCTCAAGCGACACCAGGTAGAAGCTAATGATATTGCAGGTCTCATTCCTTACAGCGGACATGCCATCACACATTTCACAGTTCGAAAGGAGCGTGGCATTGCGGCAACTCGCCCTATTGTCGACGAACTGGCGCCCCTCTTTCATGTGAGAAAAGACGCCCCACCCATCCTCCTAATCACAGGCGATCGCGAAAAAGAGCTTCTCGGTCGCTATGAGGAAAATGCCTATCTCTTTAGAATGCTAAAGGTCGCAGGGCATCAGGAGGTTACCTTATTCGAAATTGATGGTTATGGGCATGGCATGGCAGACCCGGCACACCCCCTGCTATTAAAATTCGTGCAGCGAATCGGATCCAAAAGACGATAACTCCAAGCTTAGGATCAAATCTAAAGTTCTAAATCAATTTCCAGAGCTAAAGATGAATTCTCAGATGAACTGAGTCATCGCTGGCTATCAAAAAATCTACAATGATCTCGTTAATTAGTCGCTGCCTTTTTGCCTCCTAGGAAAAGGGCAATCGTTCGACCCATCGCACCATTATGCTTTTCTAGCACGACACGCGCTCTCTGCACTTGCCCCATCGGTATCTTCCTAAGCGCTGAAACTAAGTCTTCGCGAGAAGAGACCATACAAATTCCACCCGCTTCCTTGAGCTCGGCAACCAAAGGCTCGAAGTTTGACATGTTCGGCCCACAAATGACTGGCACTTCGGCGAGAATTGCTTCGGAAGGGTTCTGCCCTCCCTCTTCAAAGAAGCTCTTTCCGATGACCGCGACATCTGCATGAGCTGTCCAGTCTCGTAACTCCCCCGTACTATCAATCACAAACGACTCATTGCCTAGAGGCTGCTGAAATTGACTTCGTAAAATCACATTTCCATCTAAAGCTTCGGCAACCTCTGCTCGTCGCTCGGCATGCCGGGGCACAATAACCGGCTGATAACCTACCTCTCTAAAAGCATCGTCAAGATACTCCTCTTCACCGGGAAAGGTTGAGATTGCTATCGCTACCGGCCTCTTTGAAAATTGTTTTAGCATCGCAGAGAATTCCGACCTCTTCTCTGGCAAAACCGAACCCGACGGATCGAACTTCACATTCCCGGTCAGCACCGCCGCTTTTTCGCGAACTCCAATTGACTGCCATCGGACTAGGTCCTCTTTTTCGGGAACTCCGACGTAGTCTAGCAATTCCAAAAAGGGGCTCACCAAACTTTGAAACTTCTTCAAGCGACGACCGGATCGCGGCGAAAGTCGGGCATTCATCAGACCAATCGGAATTCCTTGGCGGTGAGTTTCATAGATGAGATTCGGCCAAATCTCTGATTCTACCATCACCACTACCCGAGGTTCCAATCGCTTCATGACTCGGCGGATCAAGAAGCCAAAATCAAGCGGCGCATAAATCACCCGCACATCCTTAGGTGCCTTATCACGAGCTACCGCCATTCCGGTCGCCGTGGTTGGGACTAGCACAAAATGATCGCCCGTTTCTTTCCGCCATTCCGTGATCACCTTGAGTGCGAGCAGCACCTCCCCAACGCTCACGGCATGCATATAAACAGCCCCAGTGCGTTCAAATTCCAATTCTCTCCGATAGATTCCTATCCGCTCAAGCAACCCACTCCCCCAACCATCGCGACGCAACATTTTCAACATCCAAAAAGGCGCAGCAGCCAGCGCTACCAACGGGTAGAGAATTCTCCAAAAAATTATTACCAAAGTCCTCATCTCAAGATTTTAGCTGATAAATTGTGATTCGACTCCGGCCATAATCCCTGCTTTGAACCAACGCCAATTCTTTCGGATCAGGAAGTTCTCCCGCCGCTTCACGCTCTAGGATCAAAAACCCATTCTTAGACAACCATTGATCCCAGCCTTTGATCGCAATCAAATCACGTGCCGGATCACTCAATCCATCAGCGTAAGGAGGATCAGCAAAAATCAAATCGTAACTCGTTCTTTCACTACGTAGAAAGGCAACCACCTCGCGCTGAATGACTCTTCCATCATCACATCCTGTCTTTTTTAAATTTTCCGCAATGATTCGGCATGCCCCACGATTCTGCTCCACAAAAGTACACGAAACCCCACCGCGGCTCAAAGCCTCAATCCCTAGGGCACCCGACCCTGCGTAAAGATCAAGAACTCGCGCCTTGGGAATAACAGCCGTAAGAATCCCAAACACTGACTCCCGAACGCGATCCGTAGTCGGACGCGAAACTTCGCGAGGAACCTTCAGGGGATGCCCCTTTGCTGAACCGGCAATAATTCTCATGGTAATTTAGGAAGGTTGGTATTCTGGCGACCTAGGACTTCTTCCGCGGCATCAAAGAAAGGAACCCAAGACCGGTCCTCTCCGAGATCCATCATCAATGTCCCGTCACGAGCTTCAATCCGAATATCCCGAAATGCGCGATCTGGAGTAATTAGCGGTTCAAAGTCCATAAGCAGGTTCCCAGAAGCCATCCTCACTCTTTTCGAATGAGATTGTGCTCTCTCAGGGCTCGAAACAACCCGCAACGTTGCTGACGCCTCTCCCGCAGCCGTTGCAAACCCATTCATCAAGATGGCATCCTCCTCACCAATAGCGCGAACATCTTTAGCTACAACTCCTGCCGCTGTCGCAATGAAGCTGGCTGTTCCACGATTGAATCTAATTTCGCCTTCATCCCGTGGATCATCTATCACCACATTTCCAAAGCGGGTGACACTGCTCCCTCTGAAGGTCGAAGGAGCCAACAAATAACCCTGTAGTCGGTTTTTTGAATTTAAATTAGACACCGACAGCGGTGATTCCTGCTCCCGAAAAACCGAACTCAAATCAACCTGCTGATCTGGAAGGCTAATCTGTAAACCGACAGGGAAACCAGCCGACAACTTAACGGCCGCCGACAGCTCAAAATCCAAGCCAAATGCCTTTAGCGAATGCTCCATGACCGCGAGCGAACGGTCTCCCCAGACCACGGGGATTTTCAATCCCACTTCTGCAATTTCTTCTGTAATCGTAATTTCCCCACAGGAAATCTCTCCCTCACGCGCGCTTCCCCAAAGCGGAATCTCTCCCTCAATTTGGTTTAGAGCCACTGAAAAATCGGCAACCCGCTCTGAAAAAATTCTTACTTTCGCATTCGAAACAATGATCTCTCCCTCAAAACTCTCGACTGGTATCGAGGTCACACTTAAACCTCGCTCTTTCGCCGGGATGTCGCTCTGGACTAATGGGGTTTCTTCGGTTTTCTGATCTGCTGGTTGACCTTCAGGGTCTGAATGAGGCAGCTCATCTTGATCGGCTGGCCGTTCAACTACGGCCAACTTGGAAGGATTTTCCATGACGCTAGCTACAATCTCCCTAAGTGTCTCAACCGAAACATTAACATCAAGTTGATTTATCTCGAGTCTCTCCCAACGCTTCTTTCCTTTTAGCAGAGAAATCCACGACATATCGATCCGAATCTCACATACCGAAAAAAGAAGGTTTTTTTTTCCCAATTCAGCTGGGGCAAAAACTTGGAGCTTGTTCATCGCCACTCCCATCCAGGGCGACCACGTCACACTTTCCAATTGGCAAGGCAAGCCTGTCTTTTGCTCTATCTTGTTGCAAATAATTCTAGTGCCCAGCGCCGAAGAAAAAAACAGGTTCATACATGCCCAAACAAGTAACGGAGCTATTCCCCACGTACGCAACCGCAGCCCAAGAACTCGTTTGTTCAGAAGATTCACACGACGGGACCCTCTCAATACCTATTTAAGCGGAAAACGAATCACTCGACTGACATCCTCTAGCACAGTGTTATTCGCCGTAATATCCTGAAGACGATAGACGAGAAAACCAAACTTTCCGTCGGCAGCTTTCCCAAGGGCAAGGTTTTCTTTAGTTTTTCCCAACGGCGTTTCCTCCTCAAACCTCCACTCGGCTCCCTTCCATTCGCCAAGAATGGTTTCCTCTCCTGCGTCGATATCATCAATTCGCTTCATGACACCGTTAGTCGAACGAAACGCATCTTCCTTTTCGTCATATCGGAGTAAGGAAATCATTGCTCCCGTTCCCGATAATCTAAAGCACCACTTGCCGCGCCTCAGTTCTAGGAGGACCCCGATCTTCTCTAGAACCTTGAATTCCCGCTTACCCCAGAGCTCTAAGTATTCCTGATACTGAGCGGTCGTTAGATTGAGATTTTTGTGAAACGGAAGTGGAACACCAGGCTTAGCATTCTTTGAATATTCCTCATACCACTCCGGGTCGTTCTTTGCTCCCTCCTTGACTAATTTTATATATTTCTCGATTTCCTCCGGTGGAGTCACCACCACCCTTTGACCCTCGTAAAGCTTGTTTGGATCAAGAATGTCCGTGAAAATCTTAGGGGCTGTTACTTGAGCGAAAGCCCCAGCTGGAAATAGCATAACTAATGAAATGGCGAGAAAAGTATTCACCCGGCTAATGTATTGTTTCATCATTCTAAATTATTGTCTCTTTCGATTGCTTTGCGCGCTTGGCCTTGTGAGAGGCAATCATATAACTTCGCACAAGTAAACTCACACCTGCCTCCACTATTCCCGACACCAAAAATTAAAACGATCTAATCACTGTTAACACAATTCGAAGGTAGCCAAAAATCTCCACGCTATTGACAGCCAGAAATTCGTAGAAGCCATCATACAAACCATTTAAAAGTTTCGCGCCCCCCTCTGTAAGCCCCATGAAATCTCCGGCAGCCATTATTTTCTCTTCAAAATTGGCTAATCCAAGCTTGGTAAGAAAAAAGTCTATTTCGACGATTCCTTCGCCGCAATTTCCCGTGGATTGTGAGGAAACGCCCACTTTGTCGATTCCAGCCCCTCAATCAGCATTGAACGTGTAGCCTTACTCCCCTCCAGAAATCTCGCCTTTATAATCGCGGCTTTTCGATATTCGTCAGTTTCAAGCGGAGAAAATTTCAAGAACTCCTGCTCCAAAACCGTCCCCTTTTTCACAAAGCCATAGAGTAGAGTATCAGATTCACGAAAAGTCAGTTGAAAGCAATCATACTCACTCTCATCTGAAAATTCATAAGTATGGAAATTATCTCGCTGAACATAGACCCTCAAGCTCATCAAATCCGTTGGCCGCGATTCGGCTAATTGTTCGGGGCTCATTGGGAGATAACACACATACGATTCCCAATCTACGAGCATTCCATCCTGCTGATCTTCGATAAGAATGGGAATACCCTCTTCGCGTTTCTCAACTCCCACTTCTAAAGCAATGAAAGGTTTATTTTCGAGCGAGATACTATGATACTTCTTCGTTTTTTTGAAAGCTAGAGGATCAATTTGATTACGCGCGTAATAAGACTCCATCAGGGGAGCAACCCTGTCCGGATGCCTAACCCATTTAACCATCTCTTCAGGCGAATCAGCACTAAGGAACTCAGTCACAACCTTCTCCATTTTTTTAAAATGATCTTCCGCAGCCTGTCGCTCATTCTCCCCAGCCCTTAATCCCCTGGGTCGATCTAGGTCACCTCCTAACGCTTGATTCGCAGCTTTCACATCTATCAAATCACTACCGTCACCCATCCCAGTCTGAACAATCACCCAGCCCAAAACACTAAACAAACCAACTGCCAATAAAACGAACCAACCCATCGGAACTGAGTCCTCATTGGCCTCCTTTTCAAATTCCAATGACTCCCTTTCCGAATCAGATAAATTTTCCGCAATAGGAACTTCCTCAGAAGAATTTTCTGGCAGAGTAGATTCTACTTCTGAAGCCATGACAACCTTGGATATCCCTCCCTTTTTCTTCAATGGCCGCGCCCTTTCAACGTCCAAACGAACAACCTCCGTAGGCACCTCATCGACAACCCTAATCTGATCTTTCCTGTTTTGCTTCGACCCCTCTCCCATCGCTAAGTGGCAGAATGACCTCAAATGAGTGTCGACGCAACTCCGGATCCCCTCTAGATCTCATTCAACAATTGAACGCGTGAAGCCAAAAATTCTAATTCTCTCTGCAAGCTTTGGCGATGGGCACAATAGCGCGGCCCGTCACCTCGCCGAGGCACTGGAAGAAAAGGCGGAAACCTTGGTCGCCGACCCTTGCCACATTGGCAATCCGAGAATTAACGCATTCTTATGCAAAGCTTACCGGGAAATCACCACTTACACCCCTAAAATCTGGGCTTGGATGTATCGATCAACCGACCGCCAAGACTTCTCCCAGCCCCTACCCTTTATTGCTAAAACTGAGGACGCCGTTGCGAACCTGCTTAACAAATTCGAGCCTGATTTGGTTGTAACCACCTACCCACTTTACCCTTATATGGTTGCACGACAATTCTCGATAGGGCCGCGCGTTCCCATTGTCACTATTATCACCGACTCTATTGAAATAAATGCTGCCTGGACTCGTTCACCCAGTGACTACTTTCTCATTACTGACGATCACACCCGCGAAGGCCTAATCACCAGGAATCTCCCCAAAGAAAAAATTAATATCACCGGCTTTCCAGTGAGTTCGCGCTTCGAGAGCCTCGAAAAAGTTTCGCCAAATGATCCCCTAAACCCCTTTCGTATTCTCTTCTTTCCCACTGCCCGCTCTCCGCACGTCACTGACATCATCAAGGCCGCTCTCAGTGACGAAAACCACATCACCGTCGTTCTCGGACGAAACGTCCGCCGACTTTACCGTAGGGTCCAGTCACTCAAAAACTCATTTCCTGGTCGAATCCACATTAAAGGCTGGACTCGCAAAGTTCCTGAGCTGCTCTCCTCGCACCACCTTGTTATTGGCAAAGCCGGTGGTGCTACCGTCCATGAGGCCATTGCCGCACAGTGCCCGATGCTAGTCCACCACATAGTGCCCGGACAAGAGGAAGGGAACATCGAACTTCTTGATCGTTTTCAAACAGGATCGCTTGCTACTTCAGCAAAGACTATCCGTGAGTCTATCTCTAGCCTTCTCGCCGATGATGCCGCTCTCTGGCGGGAGCAGAAAAACCGACTCAGCCAACACGCGCGGCCCTCCGCTGCACGTGACGCCGCCAACTTCATCTTATCCAAAGTTAAACCCTCATGACCTTCCTTTTCGACATCGGAAACGTTCTTTTGAAACTCCACTTTCACCGGTTCCACCTCGCCATTCTGGGTTCTGAAAACGCTCCTCTACCCACTGCCCTGGCCAATCTCAAAGATCCCTATGAAACTGGAAAACTCTCAGATCAAGAATTTATAGAGCAATCACTCGATATCCTCGATCATCCTCTCACCTCAGACGAATTCGTGGCAGCTTGGGAAGACATTTTTTCGCCCAATCTGCCGATGTGGGAAATCGTCCACACTCTAAAAAGGCAAGGCCACCGCCTCATTCTCTTCTCAAACACTAACGCGATCCACGCCCGCTCATTTCTCAAAACCTATCAAGATTTCAATTTCTTCGATCACCACCACTTTTCACAGGAAATCGGAACTATCAAACCCCTCCCCGAGTTCTATCAATCTGCCATCGACAGTTTCAATCTGGTTCCGAGCGAGACCCTCTACCTCGACGACCTTCCCGAAAATATTGCAAGTGGAAAAAAGTTTGGTTTTTCCTCTTGGCAATACGACCTAAATGACCACGAAGCTTGCATCACCTGGCTCCAAAACCAAGGGATTACCCTTGCAAAATCTCCCTGAGCGTTACCCTTGGCAGAAAGCCTCCTACTTCACAAACGCAGCTTCGCGTTTCTCGTCAATACGAGCTGGCTTCAACTTTCTCCAATCGCTTGGATTTGGGAGTTTGAGCCGCTTCATGTTCTTGCCATAGCTATCGAGGTTATCGTTAAGATCATCTTCAGTCAGCGGCTTAGATTTCACTCCACCGTCAGGGACTTCAATCCCAGCAGACCAGATCAAAGCGTTGAGAACAACTGTGCGGAACCCGTCCAACGCCCAGCCATGGTGGTAGTGCCCACCAGTAAAACCAACCCCGCGACCACCATTCGGGCGCTCGTATCCCCACATGAGAGCATGCTCCTTATCTAGACCATCAACCCCATGCTGATTCCAAAGATTTATGTATCGATACATGTTTTTACGAGTCGGCGTTGCCGTTACCAAATCGAGCACTTTATCGCGGTCATTGATGAAGCGCATATTATAGTAAAACTCATCGAGACAAGTCACCGTTTCCGGCACACCATTTCCGATTTCATGATCCTGTTTAACCTTCATATCTGCAACCCAGTGAGGATTGACTGACCACTCCGACTCCATCGCGCCACCAATCCAAGGCTGAAAATACTTCTTACCCATCTGCGGATTCGGGTGGACAGCGTAGTGCATAAAGACCATTCCGACACCCTTCTTTGCCAGAGAATCAAGATACTCCCACTCACCCGCGATACCACTTACGCTATCAGCAAAGATGAAAATGGAATCCGCATCATCAAGAACCGACTTATCCTTAGGCCAATCTTTCCCTACAACGACCGCCTCCACATTGAGACCACTTTCATCATTCAGCGCCTTTGCAAGAAGCATGCAACCGGCCCTAAATTCATGCTCTCCAGATGCGTGGCTGCGACTACCCGCAATCAACACAATTTTCTTTTTCGTCGCCCCCTCTTTCTCGGCTGACAGAAACAACGGGCTCATAAGAGCTAATAAAAGCGGGATAACAAGGGCGAGACGTTTCATAAATTCTTGTTTTATTTACGGAGAGCTTTCGTCATTCCCGTTCCAGAAAAAAACGCAAGAAAAACACATCATTAATCCAGAGCCTTATACTCCCCGAACTCAAGCCCGTCACCATGAATTTTTGCCTCTAATTTGAGCGCTTTAAAGAGCCTTCTAGCAACATCCTTACCTTCTCCTTTTTGGAGCAAATCCACTTTCTCCTCAGGATCTTTTTTAAGGTCATAAAGGCGGGCAATCCCACCACCCGGATAAAGGATCAGCTTGTAACCTTCTTTAGTTAGCGCACGCTGGGCATCCTTGAGATACGCCGAATAGATCTGAGCTCGACCACTCGATTCGCCCCTAAGAATGGGGATGTAGCTCTGATATTGAATATGCTCTGGAATCTCGACCCCTGCCACTTCAAGCGCAGTCGGAACCGAGTCCTGAATGTAGATGGGAGCAGAGACCCTCTTTCCAGCCTCAACTTCCGGACCCACAACGACGTAAGGAACCCTGATACTGTGATCATACATGTTCTGTTTCCCAAGAAGACCGTGATGACCACAACCGAGCCCGTGATCGGCGGTGAAAACAATATAAGTATTCTCACGTTGTCCATTTTTTTCCAGAGCATCCAGAACGCGGCCAATTTGCGTATCCATATGTGTAATTAAGGCGAAGTATTCACGCCGGGCCACTTGAACCGAACGCTTGGTCCTCGGCATTGGCGCGAGTTTCTCATCACGAAGACTATGCGGAGCCTTCATCACTTTGCGGTGGGGATAGGCATCGAGAAAATTTTCAGGCACTTTAATGTCGGAAACCGGATACATGTCGAGATACTTCTGCGGAGACTGCCGGGGATCGTGCGGAGCGTTAAAAGCCAAGTATAAGAAAAATGGCTTGTCGTCATTTTTAGCCATATTGAGGTAACTCACCGCAGTATCAGCCTCCACTTCCGACCAATGTTTTCCACCTTTCCAAAACCCATTGTTGGACTTATCGGTCGGATTCCAAATATCCTTCTTACCTTCAAGAGGACGATTATATCCCGCTTTCACTTGATTGGGCATACCCGGACGAACGTCCCCGACATGGTCAAAAAGATCTTCCGCTTTCATGCGAACATGCCATTTCCCAGTCATATAGGTAGTGTAACCAGCATCGCTCATCAATTGTGGCCAGAGACGGCGCTCATCCATCGTTTTCTCTTCCTTCTGGGCATACCAGAGATGACGCCCCGTCATCATCATATTCCGACTAGCGACACAAATCGCGCCATTCCAGCCACCAGAATTATAGGCGTGAGTGAACTGGGTCCCCGAGCTGAACAATTTATCCAGATTCGGAGTCATCACTTCGGTCATACCAAGAGATCCGATCGCCTCATAGGTCATATCATCAGCAAAAATAAACAGGACGTTTGGCTTCTCAGACGCTGACACGAGGGAGATTAGGACAAGAAACAGAGCAAAACTACGCATAGTAGAAGCTTACGCTGAAAATCGAAGTGTTTTGACACTTAACATTCACTTTTTTCACTGGTAACACCTTCTCGCCTGCCACCGCAGGCACACGATGAGTCGTTCCACCGCCCCCACCCTCAGTCATCGGCTTGAGTATTGCGCCTATCGCATCTTCGAGTGGATGCTCAAAATGATATCTTTGGAAACCATCTTCAAACTTGGCGAATTCGTAGGCCGGATTGTGTATCGCTACAACTCAACTCGAAGGTTTCAAGTCAACCGAAACCTTCGCCTCGCATTCGGCGACGAAAAATCGCATTCCGAAATTTCACAACTTACTGCAGAAGTTTTCGAACGCACCGGAGCCAACTTTCTAACGTCGCTCAAAATCCCTTTTTTAAATGATGCCCAGATCTTAGCTCGACTGCACTTCGAAGGGCTCGACGATTTATTCGCTACCAAGAGCAAGGGTGGTATTGTCCTCGTCTCTCCGCATATGGGAAACTGGGAACTTCTTGCCCAGGCTATCTTCTTAATCGATGGCGATTTTAGCGTTGGGACACACTATCGCCCCCTTAACAACTCTCTCATAAATGCCATTGTCGAACGCCGTAGAAGAAGACGAGGACTTGAACTCTTTGCGAAACGATCCTCGACCCATCGCCTCTCGAGCTTTGTAAGGGAAGGTGGGGCTATGGGGATTCTGGCAGACCAACGAGTTGGTGAGCGTGGAGCAGCCTGTCTATTTTTTGGTCGCCCAACTACCTGTTCACCACTTCCCCATCTAATCGCCAAACGAGGCAAGGGTCGTCTCATGAGCCTCTCATGTGAGACCGTTGGAATCGCACATTGGAAGATCTCCTTCCGGCCTATTCCAACAATCTCCGCCCAAGCGTGTGCAGATAGCATTGAACAAGACTGGCGACGATCACCTATTGATGTCTTTTGGTTCGAAAACCGCTGGCGCCTCCAAGGGAACGATCCGCTTGCCTTCCTCGAAAAGTATAAAAGCGACCTCCAAATACCCCGACCACTTCGCGCCGTGAACCTCGCTCGGCAAGA
>DCQM01000169.1 GCA_002323895.1 Akkermansiaceae bacterium UBA1518 | reverse complement strand
CTATCGTATCTATTCCATTTTCGAAGGAACCCAACTCGCCGAACGCTATGTTTCATGGCAGGAGAATGATAACCAGATTGGTTTTGAAGAGGAAAAGAAACAGGTTGAGGTCCTCCATAATTTTGCTGACTCTGAGGCAAAACGCCTCCAGCAAAAAGTAGAGATAAGCGCCGAAGAATGGTATACCGATCACAACTTGCCCTACAAGAATCTCAAAGACCGAAAAAACGATCCAGTCGACCAAAAACCCCCCCGCCACGTCGGTCTCAACGAAACAGAAAAAGGACAACTAAAAGTCCGTGAACAGGACGAATGGATCTGGAATCGACGGCGCGAGCGATTCCTCCCTTTGGTACAGTCGGTCTATAACGGACCAGTCCCGAATTTTCTCAATGCCCGGAAACTTCGGATGCCCGGAAAAGTCGATTCAAAATGGAAGCCCAACTCCCATGTTCTCACCGGAGGCTCCCTCGAGGCGCCGGGCGAAAAAATTACCCCAGGCGTTCTTTCTGCTCTAGGTATTCCTGTCAACGGAAGCTCGAAAGACGACCCTTTTGCCACTCCAGAGAACCTAGATGGGCGCCGCCTCGCACTCGCTAAATGGATGACTCACCCCAAGAATCCACTCACCGCTCGTTCTATCGTCAACAGGATTTGGCAGTATCATTTTGATAAACCCATTGCTGGAAATCCCAACAATTTTGGAGTAAAGGGATCTCCTCCTACTCACCCCGAACTTATCGACTGGCTCGCTGCCGATTTCGTAGAAAATGGCTGGAGTATCAAACGCCTTCATCGCCTCATTCTCACCTCACAAACCTACCAGCAATCAGGACGCCATCCTCAACAATACAAGCTCGCTCAGGAAGACCCCCACAACCATCTCTTCGCTTTCTTTCCGAACCGTCGGCTCACCGCTGAGGAACTTCGCGACTCAATGCTTCAAATCACCGGGGAACTCAACCCACTAGCCGGGGGCCTTCCCATTCGTCCTGAAATGAATATGGAGGTCGCCCTGCAACCACGCATGATTCAATTCTCAATCGCCCCAACTTATTTACCAAATAAAACCCCGGAACATCGAAATCGGCGCTCTATATATATTTACCGGATACGTGGGCTCGCCGACCCCTTCCTTGAGACATTTAACCAACCAAACCCAAACGACTCTTGTGAGATTCGGGACTCCGCCTCCGTCTCCCCACAAGCCTTCACCCTGATGAACAGCGATCTCCTCACAGACCGATCTATTGCACTAGCTCTTCGCCTAGAAAAGGAAATGGAGACGCTCCCCGAACAAATCCAACGAGCTTTCCAGCTCGTCTTCAATCGGAACGCCAGCAAAGAGGAAGAAGCTAAGCTTAATCCCTATGTCAGGGAGATGCGCACCTATCACAAAGAACACACCCCGAAACCCCGAAAATACCCCACCGAAATCACTCGCTCGCTTGTTGAGGAATTCTCTGGGCAGGCTTTTGATTATCAGGAAATCCTTCCAGTGTTCAACAACTACGAACGCGACGCACAGGCCTCCGATGTCAGCCCGAAAATACGGGCACTTGCCGACCTCTGCCTCATTCTCTTCAATTCTCACGAATTCGTTCACAGTTACTAAGAATGGTATTGGCCAATTGATCTTCTTATGAAATCCCCGCTCTGTTCCCGACCCTTGTCCGATGCACATTCCCGTCGTGAATTTCTCTACGGCCTTGGATCATCAATGGGCTCCGTTGCCTTTTCATCCCTTCTCGCCGAAGAGATAACTGCCAACCCCATGGCCCCCAAGAAACCTATGACTCCGGCCAAGGCCAAAAATGTCATCATGCTTTTCATGGAAGGAGGCCCCGGGCACATGGACACATTCGACCCCAAACCCAAGCTTACCCAACTCCACAAAACCGAATCTAAGAATGATCGTGGCCTCGCTGCTGGAAACTACCAATTCTACGTCGGCTCTCCTTTTAAATTTAAAAAAGCCGGGCAATCCGGAATGGATATGTGTGATCAATGGAAATACATGTCTGATCCTGAAGTGGCTGATGAACTCTGCAACTACCGTGGCTGCCAGGCCGAGTCTTTGAACCACCCCGAGGCTCTCTTCCACATGAACACCGGCAGCCGTCTTGGGGCTGACCCTAGCCTTGGCGCTTGGGCCACCTATGGCCTGGGATCAGAAAACCAAAACCTCCCAGGATACGTCGTCATGACCGAGATGGCCCTGCCGCAAGGTGGTTCAAAAAACTGGTCCAACGGCTTTCTCCCAGCTCACTTTCAGGGAACAGCTCTCAGACCAAAAGGCTCCCCTCTTCTAAATCTAGAATCACAACCTTTCAAATCACGCGCTCACCAACGCGCCGCTTTGGATCAACTTGCCTTTCTTAATGATCAACACGCCAAGCGACATCCTGAGCACGCCGACCTTGCCGCGCGTATGGAATCGTACGAACTCGCCTATCGCATGCAGATGGAAGTTCCCGAAGTTGTCGACCTTGAAGAAGAACCTGAATACATCCGGGAAATGTACGGAATGGACAATAAGGTCACTCATGACTTTGGCCGCCAATGCCTCATGGCCCGGCGTCTCGTCGAGAAAGGCACACGCTTTGTGCAAATCTTTGCGGGAGGTTGGGACAGCCACGACTACCTTGAACGCGGTCATTCCTCGAGGATTTCCGCTGTCGACAAACCATGGGCCGCGCTCATTAAAGATTTAAAGCAACGGGGTATGCTCGACGACACGCTCGTCATTTGGAATGGCGAATTTGGCCGCACACCCGACAACAATATGCGAGGGGGCGTCTACTCTATTGGCCGCGGCCACAATGCCGACGCCATGACTATCATGATGGCTGGTGGAGGCATAAAAAAAGGTGCCGTCGTCGGAGCAACTGATGAGATCGGAGCCCAAGCAGTCGAACTGGCCCACCCCATTCGAGACTTTCATGTCACCCTCCTTCACCTTCTTGGGCTGGACGACAACAAGCTCACCTATTTCCATGCCGGCCGCTATAAACAGCTCTCCCAGTTCGGCGGAGCTATAATTAAGGAATTGATTAGCTAAATTCGTCAAAAAATCTGGGATTGAGCCCCCCCCCAATAGCCTTTGTCTAATCGACAAACTGTTAAAGCCATGGAATCACGGAAAATCCACTCGTTACCACTTGTCATTTCGCGGTTGAGCCATAGCCTGTTCACAGCACTCAACGGGTGCTTCAGTGAACCATGAGTGCTCCTTCCTGCTCCCTGTGTGCCTTCGTAAAATCCTCCATTGGCCGCAAAATCATCGTGGCAGTAACCGGACTTGCCCTCGTTTTATTTCTAGCCGGTCACCTTACAGGAAATTTGCTTATTTTTGCGGGGAGAGACGCCTTTAATGATTATGCTCAATTCCTCCACGAAGTTTTCCACGGCGCGGGGGTGTGGATTGCACGAGTTGGGCTCCTGGCCTGCTTTACCGCTCACCTTTGGTTCACAATTCTTCTCACGAAGGAAAATAAGTCTGCCCGCAAAAAGTATTCTCATCAGGCGACCGTCCAAGCCCCCAAGTCATCGCTGGTCATGATCTGGAGTGGCTTGACAATCTTAGCCTTCGTAATTTTTCACCTCCTTCACTTCACCGTCAAGGCTGGCACAGACTACGCTTCATTAATGCAGGTTATGCCAGATGGTTCCGAGCGACACGACGCCTGGAAAATGGTCATAGTGGGTTTCAGTAACCCCTTTGTCGTGATTTTCTATGTGATTGCCATGACCTTGCTTTGCTCGCACCTCAGCCACGGGGTCGCCTCAATTTTTCAAACCCTCGGCCTACGCACCAAAAAAACTGCGGGACCTATCACCCTACTCTCCAAGGCTTACGCCGCCGTCATCTACCTTGGCTTCATCGCCATCCCTCTCGCTATCCTTCTTTTCGGCTTCGGATGTGAAGCTTGTAAATAACCAAGACCGATTGTTTCACCCATGAGCTTAAATTCCAAAGTTCCCTCTGGCCCACTTGCCGACAAATGGAGTTCCCACAAAATGGACTCCAAGTTGATCAACCCCGCCAACAAGCGGAAATTCAAAATCATTGTAGTTGGCTCGGGCCTCGCGGGCGGCTCCGCTGCGGCGACTCTTTCCGAGCTTGGGTATAAAGTAGATTGTTTTTGCTACCAGGATAGCCCTCGCCGAGCTCACTCCATTGCAGCCCAAGGTGGTATCAACGCAGCCAAGAATTATCAAAATGATGGCGACTCAGTTCACCGGCTTTTTTATGATACAATCAAAGGTGGCGACTTCCGATCTCGCGAAGCAAACGTTCACCGGCTAGCTGAGGTTTCTACCGAGATTATCGACCAATGCGTTGCGCAGGGTGTCCCCTTCGCCCGCGAATACGGTGGACTCCTCGACAACCGTTCGTTCGGCGGAGCTCAGGTGAAGCGGACATTCTACGCCCGAGGCCAAACTGGCCAGCAACTCCTGATTGGCTGCTACCAAGCTCTCGAAAAAGAAATCAACAGTGGAGGTGTCACCATGCATCCTCGCACCGAGATGCTCGACCTTGTCGTCGTCGAAGGCCATGCGAAGGGTGTCGTCGTTCGCAATCTTTCCACTGGTGAAATCACCACTCATGCCGCAGACGCTGTCATTCTGGCAACTGGTGGCTACGGAAACGTCTTCTACCTCTCCACCAATGCCATGGGGTGTAATGTCATGGCCGCCTTCCGGGCCCATAAACGAGGAGCCTTCATGGCAAATCCATGTTACACCCAAATCCATCCCACCTGTATCCCTGTCAGCGGCGACTACCAATCAAAGCTTACCCTGATGTCAGAGTCACTTCGAAATGATGGTCGCATTTGGGTTCCTAATTCAGCGGAAGATGCCCAAGCCATCCGCGAAGGAAAAAAGACTGGTGCCGATATACCTGAGGATGACCGTGATTACTATCTAGAGCGGAAATATCCATCGTTTGGTAACCTCTGCCCGCGCGACATTGCTTCGCGGGCGGCCAAGGAATGCTGCGACGAGGGACGCGGTGTAGCTACCACTGGACTCGGCGTCTTCCTCGACTTTGAGGATGCTATCAAGCGCGACGGCGAAGACGCGATCCGAGCTCGCTATGGAAACCTCTTCCAAATGTATGAGAAAATCTCCGGCGATAACCCTTACAAGCAGCCGATGCAGATTTATCCCGCCGTCCACTACACCATGGGTGGCCTCTGGGTAGACTACAACCTCATGTCCAATCTCCCCGGCCTTCACGTTTTAGGCGAGGCCAACTTCTCCGATCATGGAGCGAACCGTCTAGGTGCTTCTGCTCTTATGCAAGGTCTCGCAGACGGTTACTTTGTCATCCCCTCTACGATCGCAGTCTACCTCGCCGAGCAAAAACCGGGTGCTGTCACCACAAGCCACCCCGAGTTCAAAAAGGTCGAGAACGATGTAAGAGATCGCCTGAAGTCCCTCATGGATATCAAAGGAACTAAATCAGTTGATTCCTTTCATCGCGAACTTGGTCTCCTCGTGTGGGACAAATGTGGGATGGCTCGAGATCGAGCCGGCCTTGAAGAGGCTCTAGAAAGAATCCCCGAAATTCGGAACGAATTTTGGACGAACGTTCGTATCCCCGGATCAGCTAATGGTCTCAACTCCGAACTCGAAAAAGCCGGTAGGGTGGCTGACTTCATCGATTTCGCTGAAGTTCTCTGCCACGACGCTCTAGCACGCGAAGAATCTTGCGGCGGCCATTTCCGCACTGAACACCAATTCACCGAAGCCGATGAGGAAGTCCAAGATGGCACCACCCAAACAGGGGAAGCCAAGCGTCACGACGATCATTACCAGTATGTTGCTGCTTGGGAGCACACCGGACCCGGAAAGCCGCCTAACCTGCACAAAGAAGAACTTATCTTCGAAGAAGTCAAACCCTCCATTCGCTCCTACAAGTAAATCATGCCACTCCTTAACCTCACTCTGAAAGTCTGGCGTCAGGAAAACGCCAAATCCGAAGGCCGCATCGAGACCTACGAAGCCAAAGAGATCCCCACTTCAGCTTCGTTCCTCGAGATGATCGACATTGTTAACGAACGCCTCATCCAAGATGGAGAGGAGCCTATTCACTTCGACCACGACTGCCGCGAAGGAATTTGTGGTATGTGCTCCATGACCATCAATGGCGTTCCCCATTCCAAGGAGCGCGGCATCACGACTTGCCAGCTTCACATGCGGAAGTTTAAAGACGGTGAAACCATCTGTATCGAGCCATTCCGCGCGAATGCCTTCCCCGTTGTGAAAGATCTAGTGACTAACCGGAGCGCTTTCGACCGCATCATTGCTTCCGGTGGTTACATCAGCGTCCGTACTGGCTCGGCGCCAGATGCGCACGCTATTCAGATTCCTAAGGCTGATGCTGATGCGGCCTTTGACGCAGCAGCCTGCATCGGCTGCGGAGCATGTGTCGCCTCTTGTAAAAACGCCTCAGCTATGCTCTTCGTTTCTGCAAAGGCCTCGCACCTCAACCATCTCCCGCAGGGCCAGTCGGAGAAGGATCAACGCGTCCTTGGCATGGTTCGCCAAATGGACGAGGAAGGATTTGGAAATTGCACAAATCAATTCGAGTGCGAAGCGGTTTGCCCAAAGGAAATCAGCGCCAGTCACATCGCAAAGCTAAACCGCGACTACCTGGCCGCCAGCGCTCGCGAATCGGTATCATAGAGAGCTATTGGCATCTCGACCTGTTCTCAGAAATAAGCCGAACCGTCAAAAGGTCTGGTTTTCTGTGCCTAGAGTCATCCCTCTAAAAACGATTACTCATCTCCAGATCCGATTTTAAATGTCCGAAAATTGGTCAAACCGATTTCAGGAGATCGAACGATTATAATTTTAGAACATACCGTAATTGAAACACCTTTCACTCTTGGCTTTTTAAAAAAACGAAGCACGGTTTGTTCATGCTTCTTACGACATGGTCTGCTCCTTCATGGATCCTTTCTTTTGGACTCCGCATGAACGCAGCCTTAATTATTCTAACTTCCCTACTCGCAGGAGGTCTATCGAACGGTATGGGCCAAATCCAACTCCAATCCACCGCAACCATAACTCCTGATTCCAAGAAACTAGTCTTCGCTTGGGCCGGTGATATTTGGACCAGCTCCCCGCAGGGAGGCGAAGCGAGCCGCCTCACCTACCACCCCGCGCCAGACGACACGCCCAAGGTCTCTAGGGATGGAAAGTTTGTCTTTTTTAACTCCGATCGAACCGGCTCAGAACAGGTCTTCCGAATCCCCATTCAAGGTGGCACCGCAGAGCAAATCACCTTTCACTCGGAAGGAAGCTCTCTAGAGGATCTCCACCCAACCAAACCAGTAATTCTTGTCCGCGGATACCGCGATCACAGCGGCCGGAGACCTTACCGTCTTATCGAAAAAAACCTCAACCCAAACAACGACGAAGAGATCATCTTCGATGCAAGTGCTAGATATGGCCGCTACTCCCCTGACGGGAAAAAACTCCTCATTGTTCGCGATGGAGCACCCACCTACCGAAAGGGATACGAAGGAGCCCAGGCTTCTCGACTTTGGCTTTACGACTTGACAGAGAAAACCTTCACCGAACCCGTCAAGGACAAGACTGGCTGCCGCTACCCAATCTGGGCGCCGGACGGAAAATCCTTTTACTATGTCACCAGCCGCTCGGGTGCACATAATATTTGGCACCACCAGTTCGACAATGAGAGTGATCGTCAAATTACGCAGTATTCGGACGACAGTGTCTTCGCCCCAGCCATCTCAGCTGACGGGAAAACCATCGTTTATCGCCACCTTCTCGATCTCCACACAATCACAACCCATGGAAACTCCAACCCAGAGAAAATCAATCTGTATCACCGCACAACTCTTGAACATCCCAAGAGCGAGGCCCTTACTTTTCGCTCCACTCGTGACGCCACGGTCACCCCGAGCGGTCTTGAATGGGCTTTTGAAGCAGGTGGTGAAATTTGGGCTATGGACACCATGCTCAAAGAACCCAATCAATTGACTAATTCTCCGGCTCTTGAATCTGACATCTACTTCGCCAAAAACGGAAAGTACATCTATTACAAAAAAGACAATGGCGTCATCGTCAACTACTGGCGCATGTCAAAAACCAATTCTAAAGAGTTCTGGTGGAATGCCGAATCATTCGATCATGAACCCATTACCAAGGGCCCCAAACCGAAATCTAGCTTCTCACTAAGCCCCAACGAAGAACAAATCGCTTACGTGGAATATCCTGGGACCCTTTTTCTTGCAAAACCCGATGGCTCGGAGGCCCGAAAGCTCATCGAGGGCTGGGACTCTCCTTCCTACGTCTGGTCACCCGATGGCAAACATATCGCATACGCTGTCGAAGACTATAACTACAATAGTGATATCTATATTATCGCTACCAATGGTGAAAGCGAGCCAATCAACGTCTCGCGACATCCTGACAGTGACTACTCACCTGTCTGGTCTCCGGATGGCAAGATCTTAGCTTTTGCTGGCCGTCGCCATTCCACTCAAACTGATTTATTCTTCGTTCACCTGAGACGTGAAACTCATTTCCGCAGCGATCGCGACGCAAAGATCGAATCGGCCCGTCGGGCCATGTCAAAGGATCCTCAATACAAAGAGGAAAAGAAGGACGAGACCACAGAAGCCGAAACGAAAAAGCCCCAAAAAGAAGATGAGGAAAAGAAAGATCCTATCGATTTTGAGGATTTACACAAAAGGATCCAACGGATTCCCCTCAACGGAATGAGCCTCTCCCGGCTTCATTGGATGCCTGATTCCAAAAACCTAACCTTCCAGAGTGGCGGCAGTATCCACCGCGTTGAAGTGAAATCCGGCGCCAAGCCCGCGGTTATGGCAAAAGCAAGCGGACCAATCATCCGCTACCAAGACAACGACAAAATCTATTTAGTCGCTAATGGTGTTCCGTCCTTCTTCACCAAAGGTCGTCTTTCCAGCTACTCTTTCACCATCCCAATGGATCGGGACCGAGCGCAGTATCAGCGGATGGGCTTCAAAATAGCCTGGCGAGTTTTACGGGATCGTTTCTATGATGAAAGCCTCAATAATCGAGACTGGGATAAGATCAGAACAAAATACGAACTGGCGGCCGCAAACGCACCAACTGCGAACGAATACGCTCGTGTTATGGCTCTTCTTTTAGGCGAACTCAATGCCTCTCACATGGGTTTCTATCCCAACGACTTTCCAAAACAATGGAAGTTCGACGAAGCATGGCGCAGTTTCACCCCGCACCTTGGCGTGCGCCTCGACAAAAAAAATCAGGTAGCCTTCGTGCACCCAAACGGTCCGGCTGACCGACCCGGCAGCCGGCTTCACGTCGGTGACCGGATCTTAAAGGTTGATGACCAAGCAATCCGTTCTGATGTTTCACTCACCCGGACTCTCAACGGGCGACTTGATCGTGACATTCGCCTAAGTGTCAAAGGAGAGAACGATAAAGCACCACGTGAGGTAATCATCCGCCCGATTAGCTACTCACAAGCCCGAACGCTTGCCCAATCGGCCCACCTTGATCAACGAAATACCCGTGTGAAAAATGCCTCAAAGGACAAACTTGGCTACCTTCACGTTGCTCGCATGATGTGGGATGAATTCGAGAAATTTGAACACCATATTTACGAAAGAGGGGCAGGGAAAAACGGCCTTATTATCGATGTTCGCGACAACGGAGGCGGCTTTACCTGCGATCACCTTCTCACCGTATTAACCCAACCCCTGCACGCTTATACCGTGGGCCGTAACGGCGCGACCGGATACCCGCAAGATCGCCACGTATACGCAAGCTGGAACAAGCCTATCGTTGTAATTTGTAATCAGAATTCTTTTTCAAATGCCGAAATATTTTCCCACGCCATCAAGACTGTCGACCGGGGAAAAATCGTTGGAATCCCGACTGCTGGAGGTGTCATCTCTACTGGCTCCGCAACCATTCTCGAACTCGGTCGTATGCGCCTACCAGGCCGCGGCTGGTTCCTCCCTCATAATGGCGAAGACATGGAGCTCTATGGCGCAGTCCCACATTTCATTGTCGACGTCACACCGGGCGACCTTAGCTCGGGCAAGGATCCTCAGTTAGACAAAGCCATTGAAGTTCTAAAAAAAGAAGTCAAAGAGCGTAGCCTAAAGTTGGCTCCACCAGTTTACAGGTCCAATCGCTAAGCATTATTGGGAAACAGGCCGAAGAAAATCCATTACCGGGATATTTCTGAGGAGCGTGAAAGTGATCAACGTTGCTAGAATCCACCAAAGAAACCAAAGTCGAAATCGAAAAACTCGCAATTTTTTGACCTCTGGAAATTTTTCACTCACTGCTGACACCAAAATCCAGACTCCACTCAAACCAAGGCTGCTTACAAAGAGGACATTATTTCTCATGGCTCCAAACCAATCGCCATTGCTAAGATCAAGCGCCGACCTCGTCGCACCACAACCAGGGCAAAAGAGTCCGGTCTTTTCGTGAAACAGGCAGCTGGGCATTCTTTCACTCAGCCAAGGAGCGATCGCCAAAAGCATGATTGAAAGCGGGATTAACAACACCCAGCACGGCCACTTCCCTTTAATCCGTGGAGGACTCATCCAGCGCTAAATCTCCTGATAACTACTCCCATTGCCTCCCAGCATCATGATAATAAAAAAGGCGATGCCTAGGTAACCACAAATCAATCCGGCAACCGCCATCCCTCGACCTTGTTGTGAGTTCTCAGGAGCATTCAGCTGATTCAAGCTCAAGTGCCCACAAATTACCGCAGGAATCCCAAGAAAAAGTCCCCCGCAAAAACAAAAGAAGACCAGGGAAAGAATACCACAAATCATACTCGCAATGGCGAGACCGTTAGTGACTGGTAAAGAAGGTCCCGGGGTGTATGAGGCACCCTCGACTCCCTCAACGGGAGGGGAATATGGCGACTGGGGAACTTCGTCTACAAAGGAATCGTCGAGCGCAGGGGCTTTAATCTCGGCGGGGGGCGCATACGACGACTGGG
>DCQM01000084.1:4339-6885 GCA_002323895.1 Akkermansiaceae bacterium UBA1518 | reverse complement strand
AACATGACTTTGAGTTTCCAGTTCTATTGGATTTCGATTTTGGGTTGATCAGCGAGTAGATTCCGAGAATCAACATGCCGATCCCACCGATCATAATGAAGTGGTGGAAGCCGATATCAAGGTAGTCACGGATTCGGGTTGAATGATAAAAATAGATCAGGAGACCACCCCAGAGGCAGGCGAGGAATCCGAAGAGACGGGTGTCTAGAGAAGTCATGGTGCCAAGGGGATTTCTGTTTGTTGAGACATCCAACCAGGAAGGATTTTTGTCTCAAAGAGAATACTCAATGCTCCAGTCAAAATGAAGATGGCGATAAAGAGGAAGAGAATAAACTTCCACTTGAAAACAGTGGAGTAGAGGAAGATTAACTTGGCATCCATCATAGGGCCAAAGACCATAAAGGCGAGTTTGGGTCCGTATTTAAAGTTGTGAAAATTCGCGGCGATGAAGGCATCCGAAGTTGAGCAGAGTGAAAGCACGAAAGCTAGGAACATCATGCCAATCGATCCTACGATCGAATTATTAGCGAGCTCCTTCCAGAAGTCATCAGTGGGGTCGATGACAGTGGTTTTTAAAATAGCGGTTAGGACAACACCGATGCAGAAGTAGAGTCCCACATCCATGAGATCTCGCAGCGAATTATTGAGTGCGGCGTTGAGATTTCGCGGGTGTTGATGTTCATCGCTATTCTCTGTTTTGACAGATGTCTTGAGGAAAAAACTGTGAGCCTTGCGTGCGACAATTAAGGCAATGAAGACCGCAATCATATAGCCCATGGCGAGTCTCGAAATCGCGATCTCTGGTGAATTGTTGAATGCCTTGTAGGTGCTGATGGCTGTGACGGGATTAAAGATTGGAGCAGCTAGCATGTAGGCGAGTGCACAGGAGACCGGGAGCCCATTTTTCACAAGCCGACGGATCACTGGCACGACGGCGCATTCGCAGACTGGAAAAACAGCACCCAGAAGTCCGCTTATCAGAACAGCGAGAGTGTTATTCTTAGGGAGGATTTTCTCGAAGGCCCCACGAGGCAAATAGGTGCCGAGGAATCCGCTGACGAGGGTGCCAAGGAAGATGAAAGGAAGGCCCTCCAAAAAAATTGCGAGGAACTCATAAGAGCCATCTGCGAGTTGATCCTGCCGTTCCTGAGTCACTGAGCTGATTCAAGCGTAAAGGGGGTAGCCTACTCCAACAAAAAAGCGGACTGATTGATCTACTTTTAGAAAAATTTGCCTAAAATTCCATCTTGCTCATACTTAAGGCATTGATTTCGCTCTGGTTTCTGTGGCGGAAATTTCAGGTGAAGGGATGTTAGGGATCTTGGCGATCGCGTTATAATGGCTGTCTTGGTGAGAAAAATGATCTCATGATTCTACGAAAGTAAGTCATGAATGATTTCTCCGTGGACGTCGGTTAGGCGGAAGTCTCGGCCGCTGTAACGATAGGTGAGTTTTTCGTGATTGAAGCCGAGTTGGTTGAGCATGGTCGCGTGGAGGTCGTGCACATGGACCCTGTCTTTTACGGCTTGAAAACCGAAGTCATCGGTAGCGCCGTGAACATATCCCCCTTTGACGCCGCCACCTGCCATCCAGGTCGTGAAGCCATAGTGATTGTGGTCGCGTCCATTGATCTTGCCGGCATTCGTTCCCTCCTTTGGCATTTCGACGACCGGAGTTCGGCCAAATTCTCCCCCCCAGAGGACGAGGGTTTCGTCGAGCATTCCACGTTGTTTAAGATCAATTAAGAGAGCCCCAATTGCCTGATCACATTCTTTAGCCAGTCGGCGATGGTTCTTTTCAAGGTCATCGTGATTGTCCCATGGTTGACCCGCTCCATGCCAAACTTGCACGAAGCGAACTCCGCGTTCAACCAGCCGGCGAGTGATTAGCATTTGGCGCCCTTGCAAAGTGTCCCCATAAAGTTCGCGGATGTATTTCGGTTCGAGGCTGACGTCGAAGGCATCGGTTGCTTCAAGTTGCATACGATAGGCGAGTTCGAAGCTCTCGAGGCGCGCCTCAAGATCGGAATCAGAGTTCCGCTTCTTGGAGTGTTCTTCGTTCAGGTGGCGGAGGAAATCCAGTTGATCGCGTTGCCGCTTTCGGGACAGGTGGGTTGGGGTGACATGATCAATGAGTTTTCGAGGGTCGGTTGTCTTGGGATCGACGTAGGTTCCTTGGTAAGCCGCGGGAAGGAACCCGGATTGCCAGTTTTGAGTGCGGGAGATGGGGTATCCACCAGGGCACATAGTCACAAATCCGGGGAGATTTTGGTTTTCGGTTCCTAGACCATAAGTCACCCATGAACCGACGCTTGGGCGTGATAGTCGTGAATCGCCACAATTCATCAAGAGTAAGGACGGTTCGTGATTAGGGACATCGGCATGCATTGAGCGGATGACGCAAAGTTCGTCCGCCGACTTGGCAACATTCGGGAAAAGTTCCGAGATTTCTAGGCCGGATTCCCCGTGCTTTTTGAATTTAAAGGGTGAGCCTAGAGCGACGCCGGTGGGGCGCTCGGTTTTGAGCTCAAGGGGAATCTTTTTGTT
>DCQM01000084.1:0-3937 GCA_002323895.1 Akkermansiaceae bacterium UBA1518 | reverse complement strand
AGATGAATGACGGCCTTTGCTTTTCCCTCGGTCTGCGATTGGCGGGGCGCAAGTGGGCTGATCGATTGGCCGTCAAGTGTGGGGACGGCGAGGGCACCGAGGCCCATTCCGCAGCGCTGAAGAAAATCGCGCCGCGAAGTGACGAAGCCACCGTGTCCGAAGGAATGATGTCCACCCATAGTTCAATCGATATAGAAAAATTCGTTGCTCAAAAGCAGCGTTTGTGCAAGTTGAGCCAGGGGTGCAAGGCCGGGACCAGAGAAATCATTTTCAGCATCTGAGATGAGGCCTTTTAGATCGGATATTTTTGGTGCCCAGCGAAAGGAATCAAACGCGACCTCGCCCCGACTATCGGCGACAAACCATAATTCGTCACCTGCTTTTACTTCGATCCCGTTAAGTTTGGTAGGGACGCCTTCGGTTGGGTTAACGGTCCACTCGCCAAGAATTTCTCCGTCTGCTTTCATAATGCGGGCGATGAGGCCATTCCCTTTATTACTTGGTGCGAGAAAGCTTCCCGTGATATTGATTTTCCCGCTTTCTATTGCGGTCCATTTAAGAGTGGCATGTTTATCGGTCTCGGGGTGTCCGCCGTTTGAAGTCCAATTGAGCCAGCCAAGGGTTTGGTCGGGAAGTTCCTGTGTTCCTCTCCATTGATTTTTTTCGAAGTGAGGAAGGGGTTTGAATAAAAGGGAACCTTTTTGAAGGTATCCGTAATCCCAGGCTCCTGAGGTGCGACTGCTTTGGGCTCGGCCAAGCCATGCCTCGGCTGAATCAATTTCAATCGTGGTTGGATCACGTTGGAGGATGGTTCGGTAGATTGCCTTGATTGAGGAGGTCTTCTTGGCAATGGCTCGTGCTTCTCCCAGAAGAAACGGGCTGTTCATGAGGTAGAGAGCTTGGGTTGGAGTCGTGGTGGTCGTGCGCTTCATTAGGGCTTCCTCGGAGCCCGGAAAATCGAAGGCCCGCATGATTGAGGGAAGGAAACCGCGTCGTGTCTTAGCGTAAATAGTCCGACGCCCCTCATACGGAGGCTGGTCAAGATTGAAGGGTTTACCTCCCATTTTGCGAACTAGGCGACCACTGACCTGAAGGGCTGAGTCGCGCCAGCCTTCCAGATCTTTTCGTTGACGGTTAGCTCGCGCGTAGTAGATATTTGAGGGATCTTTCTCTCCAAGTTGTGGGGTGGTCTGGCTGGATCTTTGAAATGTTTCCGAAGTAATAATGTGTTTGATGAGCGCCTTGGTGGACCACTCGTTATTCGTGAGAAAAAGAGCGAGGGAATCAAGAAGTTCCAGTTGAATGGGTCTTTCGGTTTGTGGTCCGAAGTCGCCTGGCGAACTAACAAGGGGTGCGCCGGTGAGGTGCATCCAGACCCGATTTGCCCATACGCGTGAAGTAAGGGGGTTCCGGTTGTCGGTGAGCCGATATGCAAACTCAAGCCGGCCTGACCCTTTGGTGAAGTATTCGTCTTTTTTTCGGAAGATGGAAAGAAAGGCTCGAGGGACAGAATCGCCTTGCGTGCGGGGGTTTCCCCGTTCGTGGATGCGTGGGTTGACTGGGTGTGGTTTTTCTCTGAGCACCATGGCTCGTGGAATTGCAAAGGGGGAGTTGGCTTGAAAGCGGGTTACAATACCAGTAAGTTTACGGAATCGATCGCGTTGTGTTTGGTTTAATTTGGTTCCTGAAGGTAGATTAAAATTTAGGTGATTTGTGGGTGATTTGTAACTGGGAACGCATTTCTTAACGTGTTGGTGAACCGCTAGGGCTTTTTTCTTTAATTCTGAGCGGTAAGCAATTGCTCCGGGTTCCTGAGAAGGTTCGGCGATGACTGGGAGTTCTTTAGGAATAAGAGAGCTATTAAAAACGCCATAGAGGGCGTAGTAATCTGCGGTAGAAATAGGGTCGGTTTTGTGATCGTGGCAGCGTGCGCAGGCGACGGTGAGGCCCATTGTGCTTCGGGTGGCAACATCGATCCGATCAGCGATGACGAGGTGGTTTTGCCCCCCCTGATAGGCGCGGCCAACGGTCAGAAATCCCAAGGCGGCAAGTTCCTCACGTGGAAGGTCCATTAAGTCGGCTGCAAGCTGGTAATGGAGAAATTGATCGTAGGGGAGGGATCTATTAAAGGCACGAATGACCCAGTCGCGATAAGTAAAAGCGTAAGGAAAGTCCTCGTTGTCTGGCAGGGCAGCACCGCGGGTGTCGGCATAGCGAGCTACGTCCAGCCAATGACGGCCCCATTTTTCGCCAAAGCTTGGACGATCCAAAAGATCTTCAGTGAGATGAGCGAGCCAATTAGCGCGAGTATCGGCGATCCACCGAGCTTTTTCTTTTGGGGTTGGTAAGAGTCCACTGATGACGTGGAAGGTACGGCGAATGAGAACTTCGCGATGGGCCTTTGGAACAGCCGCAAGCTTTACCTTGGTAAGCTTTGCATTGATCAATCGGTCAATTGAATTTTCGTTAGCGACTGGCATCTTGAAGGCCCAGTGTTCTCCGTGAGGAGGCCGCTTCTGAGGTGTGGGTGAATTTTCGAAACCAAAAGCCAAGGAGCCTATTAGGCAAAGGAAAATGGAAACGAATTGGAGCATAGCGGATTTACCGACTGATAGATCAAGGTCTTTCAGGTCGGGATATAATTGAGAGGATGTAGGATGCTTAGTCTTAATGGTTCCTATCGCAAGTTAGAATGGGATTATTCATTTATCAAACCGGCAGGGTCCTAAGTGGGCGTCTGTAGACCATAGGTCTAATTTTTCGTTCAAAGATGAGACGACTTATGATGGTTGATGGCTGGTGGTCCTTTGAGAGTGGAATTTCGAATTCCTTTTAACACTGAGAGCGCGTCCTAGCGTCTCAAAATCATTGCTTTTGCAGGTGATTTGAGAGAAAGTGCTCTGTATGAGCGACAAGCCATTGAGTGGAAAGACAGCAGTTGTATTTGGAGTTGCAAACAAGCGGAGCATAGCTTGGGCAATTGCTAAAGCATGGGCGGATGCCGGAGCAAATTTGATTTTTAATTACCAGGGTGAGCGCCTGAAAGATAACGTGGAGCAATTGGCTGCTACTTTTGGCAACGATGTTCCCCTCTATCCTTGTGACGTCACGAGCGACGAGGAACTCGATGCGTTTTTCAAGAGAGTGCAGGAGCACACGGACACTATTGATCTGGTATTGCACTCGGTTGCGTTTGCTCCGAAAGAGGCGCTCGAAGGAGATTTTCTCACCACCACGCGTGACGCTTTTAAGACTTCCCACGACATTAGCGCTTATTCATTGGTAGCTTTGGCACAGAGAGCTGCTCCGATGATGACGAATGGCGGGAGTATTGTGGCGATGAGTTATTACGGTGCGGCCAAGGTTGTTCCGAACTACAATGTGATGGGGGTTGCCAAGGCGAGCCTTGAGGCTTCGACTCGCTACCTAGCTTACGACCTAGGCCCGAAAAAAATTCGAGTAAATTGTATTAGTGCTGGGCCGGTCCAAACTTTGGCAGCGCGTGGGATTTCCGGGTTTGGCACCATGATTAAGCATTATGAAGAGCACGCTCCCTTGCAGCGTTCTTGTTCAACCGCTGAATTGGGTGCCACCGGGGTTTTCCTTGCAAGCGAGGGCGCAGCGTCAATCACTGGTCAGGTGCTGTACGTCGATGGCGGTTACCAGATCATGGGAATGTAATCTAACAACGGTTCTATGATTGAATGGTTTTACGGCAAAGAAGGTCAGCAGTTTGGTCCGATCGATGAAGTCACTCTGAGTGCTCGCATCGCAGCTGGTGAAATCGGTCCTCAAGACTTGGTTTGGAACGAAGGAATGGATTCCTGGAAGCCTTTGCAAGAAATTCGTCACCTTGCTCCAAGTGGGAATCATCCTCAGAGCCAAGATTCGGAAGGCCTAACTCCCGAACTCTCCCAGTCGTCGTATGCGCCCCCCG
>DCQM01000018.1:1381-23204 GCA_002323895.1 Akkermansiaceae bacterium UBA1518 | reverse complement strand
AATCGAAGCCGATGAAATGGTCGGAAAATGGTCGGAACTCCAAACACCCACTTCATGAGCAAACATCCCCTTATTACCGCTGCTGATGATCTCCGCAACGACCTGCGTGGCCTGAAATTTCCAGATCCCGTCGCTTACACTTATAACCCACTCGAATATGCTTGGGACCGTCATTGCGACTACTTGAAAAACTTCGGAAGCGGAACCAAGAAGGTTCTTTTCCTAGGCATGAATCCCGGACCTTATGGAATGGCTCAGACCGGCGTCCCCTTTGGCGAGATCTCCCACGTCAGAGATTGGATGGGTATCTCCGGATCGGTTGAAAAACCCGACCTCGAACATCCAAAGCGCCCGATCACCGGATTCAACTGTGAACGCTCCGAAGTTTCCGGCCGTCGTCTATGGGGACTCTTCTCCGAACTCTTTGATTCAGCCGATGCCTTTTTTGAAAACCACTTCGTCGCAAACTTTTGCCCCCTTGTTTGGATGAAGGAAACCGGAGCTAATCTCACACCGGACAAACTTCCAAACAATTGTATGGAGCCGGTTGAAAAATCCTGCCGTGAATCGCTCGCCCGAATCATTGAAATCCTACAGCCGGAAAAACTTATTGGCATTGGAGCTTTCGCTGAGAAACAACTTGCCTCTGTCAAAGAGGACCATCAGCAACTCGGAAAGATCCTGCACCCATCCCCAGCTTCCCCAGCTGCAAACCGAGATTTTTCCGGCACCGCTACCCAGCAATTAATCGCCCTGGATATCATCGACGGCGCTTAGCAAAAAACTCTGGGCCTCCTGATCTGTCGATTAAGTAAATTAATCTCAGTAAGCCCGTGTATCCTGCGCTGCTTTGCTAGCTCCAATAACAAAAAACTGAAAATCTAACGTCAGCGAAAATAGATCAGAGCGAATGATTCATTTTTCAGGTGAGAGAAGGTATTGGAAAGTCCTTCGAAATTTGGCGATTTTAGGAGAGATCACCGCCTGACAATAACCCTGATTGGGATTACGATTGTAATAGTCATCATGCTCTTCAGGAGCAGGGTAGAACCTATCAAAATCCTTCACTACTGTCACAATGTCAGAATCAAAGGTGTCAGAAATTTCCTCCAAAAGATCCTCAGCGATCTGCCGTTCCTGATTGCTCCGGTAAAGAATAATACTGCGGTATTGGGTTCCCATATCAGCACCCTGTGCGTTTAGTGTAGTCGGGTCGTGGGTTCCCATATGAATACGCAAGAGTTCCCCGTAGCTCACTACCTTGGGGTCATAATTAATTTGAATGACTTCGGCGTAACCTGTCTTTCCAGTGCAAACCTCTTTGTAAGTCGGGTTAGCTGCCTCACCGTCACTAAAACCACTTCTAACCGCACTCACACCTTTCACGCTCCGAAAAACGGCTTCAGTACACCAATAGCACCCGCCACCAAAAGTCGCGACCGCATCAATCTCTTCAACCTTCTTGAGCGCTACCGCGTTAATGCAGTAACGAAGACCACCTGGTGCTGGGCCATCCGGGAAAACATGTCCGAGATGTGCCTCACATCTATTACACAAAGTTTCGATGCGCGTCATTCCCATCGTATTATCTCCATGATAGGAGATCGCATTTTCCTTCGCAGGTTGCGTGAAAGAAGGCCAACCAGTCCCACTGTCAAATTTCTCACCAGCATCAAATAATAAGGCATCGCAGCAAACACAGGCATACTTACCCGGCTCAAATAACTCACACATCCCGGAACTGAAAGGGCGTTCGGTTCCGTGTTGCCGGGTGACGTGAAATTGCTCCGGCGTAAGTTGCTTACGCCATTCGTCTTCCGACTTCCGAACCTCACAATCGGGATCAGCATTTCCATCCGTCGCAAATTTAACGATATCGTTCCAAGTTAACATGTTTGTTCTGATTAGATTCTTGGGAAGAAATCCTATTCCCGGGAAAATGCAAGATTAGCGGCGCTTCCGGGCCAGCAAGATACAATGGCGGGATCGCTTTGACTTTTCATGAGGCTTAGAGGCAAACTCCTCGACCTGAAAACCGGCCTTGATTAATAGCTTCTTAAATCGAGGAGCGGGCTCGGACAGCCAATAAGAGAGGCATCCTTTCGCGGTGAGAACGTTACGCAACTGATCAAGGAACCCCGGCGAGTAGAGGCGTGAGTTACCAGATGTGATGAGATCATCCGGTGTGTTGTCGATATCAAGGAGAAGTGAGTCGTAAAAACCCGGATTTGTGTCGGAAATGATATTGTAAAGATCACCCTGAATAATGTGGGTCCGAGGATCTTCCAAGAGTGGTCCATTGTGCTCCACAAGGTGAGTCCGGTTCCACTCGATAAGCGGAGGCATCAGCTCTGCAACATCAACTGTCGCAGGGCTCCCTACCAGCTCCAAAGTTCGCTTCAAGGTGAAGCCCAAGCCAAGCCCACCAATCAAAATTTTAGGATGAGAGGGCCTCGATCCCTTCCCTTCTTTCAAAGCCTGGCATCCGTAATCAGCCAGCATTTGTTCAGAGTAAGTGAGTGCAGTACTCATCAACTCGAACCCGTTATACTTAAGATAGATTTTCCCGTCGTGCTTGTGGAGCGAATAGATCGTGCCGTCCGGCATGGTGGACTCGGCAAGCTTCACGTAGGGTTTCATTACAAAGACCTTGTCCACTGACGCCAGATGAGCAAGGCAAACCCTAGCGATTCAGCGCTCTGATCATCTCGCGCCCTAAGGCATCACCAATCAAAAAATAACTCTCAGCATTCCCATACCAATGGTGGCCATGGCCAATATTCGGCGAAAGCTCCGGTGGACGTGCAAACTCCTTCGTGCTTACAAACCACGTCTTCTCAATTTTTTTTACCCCTTCATTTTGCGCCTCGCGAAATTTAGCCATACCAGAATTAGGTTTAGCTTCTCCTCCATTTCCAAGTTCACCGACAACGAAAGGTAAATTCTTGAGGGAAAATTCCTTCCTTAGATCTGCGACAAAGTGAACGAGGTTTTTGGAATACTCTGCTGTTGCCTCTTGTGAGACCATATCGTTCCAACCCTGCATCCAGACAAATCCTCCAAGCTCGTAGGCATCGGGCCCAAAATCATCCAGACCAGCTCGAATCTCATCGACCATCTTGGCGTAATACTTACCGGTCTCACCCTTCGAACTTGGTGGCCGAAAATCTTTAAACAAACTCTTACCTCCCCACGCGGTTTTGATGAGATAAACTTCACGATCTCTAAAATATTCCCCAACTACGTGGCCGAATTGTAACTCGGGCCCAATATGACTAGAGCCACCGTAACCCGTATATCCGACTGTTAGCGGGCCACTCCGAATCTGATCTTTCTGCTTATATCTGATTCTTACGTTCCGGGGTCCAATCCAATTGCCTTGATTATCGCGAAGGTGCTTCATCTTGTTCTTACTCTGCGAATGTTCCATCGACCATACCAAGTTGCCCTTTCCAGCATTGTAATGCTTCTCATGGTCCATTGAAACTACCCCCTGGCCCTGCATGTTTGATTGACCTGCAAGAACAAAGACCAAGGCCTTTTTTTTCTGAAGCTCTTGTGACAACCAAGGCTCCACTTTATTAGCCCAAGCCCTACCGTGAGCCCGTAAACCCTTCCCGCTGAAATGCACTCCTTTCCCATCGTGATCGCGATTCTCTCCCATCAATAAATCAGTATCTGGACCTTCCAAGGCGAGTCCTGATTCCCAAAGAGCCCTTTGCGCCGCACGAATATCTTCTGACCCGGAGTCTTCGGGAGTATGATAACTTGCCTGAGCCACAAACCAAGGACACTCCCATTTAAGATCCTTCCGAGTCGCTTTGATCAGCTTACTAAGATACTCCTGATACAACTTGCCTGGCAGGGTCCGGCTTTCGTCCTTTTGATTGGCATCGGATTCGCCCTGATGCCACAGCACTGCTCGAAAACCATTTCGTCCCAAAGACTGCACTCTTGAGATCAATTTACGATAGACTTCACCCTTGCTCATCCAGCCACCCCGAGGATGAGAGGCAACCTTATTCATGATGGTGGGAGGATTCGGGAACCGCTCCCCTTCCGGCAACCATTCGCGCACGCTCGTCGCGCCAACCCCAGTCGAAACAATCCCCACGGGAACCTTGAATTTTTTCACTAGCTCGTTGGCAAATGGTGGAATAAAACTTCCTCCCCGACCACTAGCGCCCGGCTGCGGGTCATCAGCAATCCGCCAAGATTTTCCATCAAAAGTAGAGACCTTTTGAATGTTTACCTTTTGCTTTTCCTCCCCGTGATTCGCCGAGTTTGATTGCCCGGCGATCACGAAGATTTCACCGATTCCAACATGTTCAACAACCACTTTCCCCACGATTGTCTCACCTGCCACAGCCTGGACATCCAAACGATGCCAACCGCCTGCCAAATGCCGTGACGGAAAGCTAAACTTAGAATCACCCTTTTGGACCACCCCTAGGGTAGAGACGTTCCCATCACTCTGGGCCTGTTGAAGAGGTCCAAACTTAACCTGAATTTTCGTAGGCTTGGATGCTGGTTCACTAAGCTGCCCGCTAATAATTAAAACACCTGAGCTTTGATCACTTCGCTGGAAGACCTGATAATCTAAAGGTGAACTCAAAATAAACCCAGCAGCTCCAGCACATAAAGAAGCGACACTGCTCAAAACCCCTAAAAGAATAGCCCCAAATTTCATAACAGGCACCCTCTCAGCAAAGTAACTCCAGATTAAGCTTAAAGGAAAAAAATTGCGGGAATCCTCCTAAAATCAACCCACTAGACTCTCTAACCTTGAATTCACAGAACGGGATTCTCTAACCCAAAGGAAAGTATCTCCTCGATAGTATTGGGGATTTTGGTTCAAAAATCCTCACTGCTTTATTGTTCCTCAATTCGTGACTTGCCGAATCGTGAAAAACTGGTCTAAAGACCTACTCCAATTTGTTCCTAGACTCCGAAAAATGATCAGAATCATCGTCCTACCTATCTTTTTACTTTGCCTCCCAGTTGCTGCAAAGGAAACAAAAATTAAGGCGCTTCCCATCAGCACTCCTGAGAAAGTTGGCATGTCGACAGAAATTCTCGCGAAAATCGATCCAGCACTCGAAGAACTCATCGAAAAAAAGAAGCTCGCCGGCGGATCCGTTTTGATTTTACGCGAGGGGCAAATTGTCTACCAAAAACAATTCGGATACGCCAACCGGGCCGCTAAAGTTCCGATGAAAAAAGATACTATCTTCCGTATCTACTCGATGACTAAAGCCATCACATCAGCGGCTGCCCTCATGCTTTATGAAGAAAAAAAACTCAATCTTGACGACCCCATCACGAGATTTCTTCCGGAATTTGCACTTCTAAATGTTTGGCAGCGAAGAGGCGATCCTACCCCTGCAAAACCACTGCCCACGATTCGCGACCTCCTTCGCCACACCGCCGGCTTCTCCTATGGCTGGGGCGGGCACCCTGTAGACCGCTACTATGGTCGCTTCCAACCGCTTGACCGTGATAAAACACTCGCTGAGATGTCTCGTTCCATCTGTGGCACCCCCCTCCTCTTTCAACCCGGAACGAGATGGCACTACGGGATCAATACCGACATCCTCGGTCGTGTCATCGAAGTTGCTTCTGGGCAAACCTTCGACGCATTCCTCCAGCAAAAGTTCTTCACGCCTCTAGGCATGTCCGACACCGGCTTCTACGTTCCTGCCGAAAAAGCAAACCGTCTCGCTGATGTCTACCAGACAAAAGGATTTTTCCTCACAAACTCCGAACCCGGAAAGACTTCTCCATTCCTCAAAAAACCCGCAAACCTCTCTGGCGGAGGGGGGCTCGTCTCTACGATCAACGACTACGCACGCTTTCTTCAGATGATTGCCAATGGCGGTAACTTCCAAGGAAAACGATACCTCAAGGCTGACACCGTCAAGCTCATGAACACCAACCAACTCCCGGACGAGATCGCTTCCATCTCCCTCGGGGAGCAACGCCATGGCACCGGATTTGGCCTTGGGTTTTCCGTTCGTATCGCCCCTGACAAACGCTGGGCCAAAGACGCAGCGATTGGCGAATACGGCTGGGGCGGCATGGCATCTACCCACTACTGGATTTCTCCTAAAGACAAACTCGTAGTCGTCACCATGGAGCAAACCATTCCCTACAATTGGAATCTCGAACGCCTCCTAAAACCCATCGTATACCAAGCCATTAAAGAGTAAGTTCTCTTGAAGAAAGATAGCTACGGGATGCCTGCTCAGCAATAAGTGATCGCCCACCGAATCAATTCCTCTTCAGATGTTTGGAAGCAAACTGGATAAACTTTTCCCAATCCCCCCCTTCGATCGAATGCCCGCCGGGCCGAATGTGATATCCTACCTCACCATCCATCACCGCCTGCCCAACTTCTGGCGATTTCTCACTTTCCAGACCTTTTTTTCCAAGTAAGCGATAGACCTCACTCGCATGATAGGCAGATAAATATTCTCCCCGTCCATCAGCCCACGTGTCTTTCACTCCACTGTGCACATAAACCGGGCGCGGTGCGATACATGCCAACAACATATGCTGATCCACCGGGAGATCATCTTCCTGCTCGACGAACTTCTGAGCATTACGACACAACCAATAAGGAAAACGCGTCACCATTTTCTTCAAGGTCTCGCCTGATTTTCTTCTCCATAAAGCAGCCCCAGCGCACCCCGACTGAGCCGAGATCGCCATCGCAAATCGCTCATCCTGCGCCGCCGTCCACAAGGCCGTTTTCCCCATCTTGGAGTGCCCCATGATAGCCACCCGTTCCGCATCAATCTCAGAATCAGTTTCCAAATAATCTAAGGCTCGCATCCCCCCCCAAGCACAGGCTGAAAGCACGCCCCACTCATGAGCTTTTGGAAAACTCTGCCCTTCAGGATAAAATAGCCGATGGATACTATCTTTAAATTCCACCTCGTTGTGCCTCACTAAATCTTCGTGATAAACCGCACAAAAGGCAAAACCCGCATCCAAAATCTTCCCCAGCGGCCAGCCATTTTTCAGCCGATCGCTTCTCAAGAATCCCGCGTCAAAATCACCCGACCGGGTATTGTTGAAGCTGTGTTTCATAATCGCCGGCACCGGCTTCGTCACCTCATTCGGGACAAAAAGCAAAATCCTCATCGTTTTCGCTCCCTTCTCCGTTTTGATTTGGATTTCGACATCCTTCCGCGTTGCCTTCCCTCTCATAAAAGCCCTGTCCTTTTTCACTTCCCGAAAAGTCAACGTCATCGGTGTTGAAGGCTCTGGAACCCGCCCATAAACCAGATTACTGAAAAGTGACATGATCTGAGGTCTTCTCAAAGAATGCCACTCTTCCGCTGTCGTGATTCGCCTCCCCTCTGCAGTCACCAGAAGCTCGGGCAAATCATAAGCCGGAACCTTGGTCTCGTCATAATTGACATCCTTGTCTCCTTCCTTCGCCTGGCGCCCGAAATTCACTCCCATCATTACTAACATGAGAATCGCTTGATATTTCATCATTCCAATATGCGTTCCCCAACTATCCCCCGTCAATCAGACAACCTCAACTTGTCATTTTTTATCCAATCTCTAACGTCCACCTCTCATGAAGCTTCTTCTCACCCTAGCTCTTTTTTTCTCTATTCCTGCCCTTGCTCAGATCTCGTATAAGGGCACGTCCGGCCCTGGAAAAGGAAAGCACATCGTCTTCATTGCCTCTGATCACGAATACCGCGCCGAGGAAACCTGCCCCGCCCTTGCTCGAATCCTCACTAAATATCACGGCTTCAAAACCACTGTTCTTTTCGGAGTCAACGACAAGGGGGAAATTACCGCCGGGGCTTCCAACATCAAAGGCCTCGAGGTTCTTAAAGAGGCCGACCTCATGTTCATCTTCACACGCTTCCTAAATCTTCCTGACGAGCAAATGGTTCACATTGACGACTACCTCCAGCGCGGTGGCCCCGTCGTCGGACTCCGCACCTCTTCTCACGCCTTCAAGATCCCCAAAGGCCGAAAATATTCCCACTACGATTTTCAATACAAAGGCAAAGACTTCGATCGCGGCTTCGGACACCAAATTCTCGGCAACACTTGGGTTGGCCATTACGGACGCAATCATAAGCAATCCACCCGCCTTCAAATCACCTCAAAAAATAAGGACCATCTCATCCTTACTGGAGTCGGTAACAACGCTCATACGATTGCTGGAGCCTACACCGGCATACCTGATCAAACATTCACCGTAATCACCGAGTCCCAGCCCCTCAACGGCATGAACAAAGATTCTCCTATCGATGAGACTAAAAAACCTTCCCCCTCAACTTGGACCCGCCACTACACCAGCAAAAGTGGAAAGAGAGCACGCGTTTTCCACTCAACCCAAGGAGCTTCCCAAGATTTCCTAGACCCCGATTACCGCCGACTTGTCATCAATGGAACCTACTGGGCCATGGGGCTTGAAAAGAAAATCAAAGCCGATTCAAGCGTAGATCTTGTCGGGCCATACAAGCCCACCACCTTCCGGAACGGCGGCCACGTCCGCGGCCTAAACCCAGAAGTTTACCAGGACATCAATTCCCCCATCCCTAGTAAAAGCACTCCAGCTTCCACCGATGCTCGCCGTAAGAAAAATGCAGCAAAGGCAAGAGACGCTAAAAATTCAAAGACTGACCGTAAAGCGCCATCTAAAGATCCAGAGCTCGCCAAATACTATATCAATCGTAAAACCTCGCCCCGCCCAGAAAAAATCCAACCAGTCAAAACCAAGCTTCCTCTGAAGATCTCCCCCGGGTCCCGTATTGCTCTCATCGGAAATCTTCTCCTTGATGCCGAACGCCGCTTCGGTCACCTCGAAACTCTTCTCCACCAGCACCATCCGAAGCATAAGCTCACCATTCGTAACCTTGCTTGGCCAGCTGATGAAGTCGATCTCATGCCCCGTCCCGATAACTTCGGCGACCTTGACCAACATCTCCACTACTTCAAAAGCGACCTCATCATTGCAGCCTACGGCTACAATGAATCCTTCGGCGGAGAAGAAGGCCTTCCCGCTTTCAAGGAACGCCTTGATCAATTCCTGACCCATCTCAAATCTCAAGCATACAACGGGAAAACCGCCCCCCAAATCATCCTTCTTTCTCCCATAGCGAGTGAGAACATCGCTGCTGTTAATGCCGGTGATCGAAACAACAAAAACCTCGCACTTTACACCCAAGCTCTTGCCGAAGGAGCGAAAAAGCACTCCATCGGTTTCTGCAACGTCTTTGATGGCACCAAGGCCCAGGTCATCGCCAGTAAGCTCAATCAACGAACCATTGATGGGCATCAAAACAACATCCATGGGCACCATCAATTCGCAAATATCGCGTTCAAGGCTCTCTTCGAAAAAGACCCCACTGCTCTCAACGAAGACCTCCGGCAACTCATCGTCGATAAAGCCACCCAGTTTCACTATCGCTACCGCCCTCTCAACACCTTCTACTACACTGGGGGGCGCAACAAATCCTATGGCTACCTCGATTTCCTTCCTGCCATGCGGAACTTTGATCTCATGGTCGCCAATCGCGACACCGCCATCCACAAAACCGTCACCACCGGCAAGCTCGTCAAACCGGACGACTCCAATCTCCCAAAACTCGATGACGTCCTCCTGTCACGCGGAGCCAACAAGTTTCTTTCCCCGGCCGAAGAACTGAAGGCCTTCAAAATCGATCCACGTTTCGAGGTCAATTGCTTTGCCTCCGAAGAAGATTTCCCCGAGATGGCCTGCCCTATCCAAATGCGCTGGGACAAACACGGCCGTCTTTGGGTCTCCACCTCCGTCACCTACCCTCATGTTTATCCCGGCCAAAAACCTTGCGATAAAATTATCATTCTCGAAGACACCGATCAAGATGGCAAAGCCGACAAATGCACCACTTGGGCCGATGACCTTCACATCCCCCTCTCCTTCGTCCTTGATGGCAACGGCGGCGTCTTCTGCTCCGAAGAACCACACCTCACCCATCTTACCGATACCACCGGCGACGGTAAAATGGACCACCGCGAAATCGTCTTCACCGGCTTCGGTTGTGAGGATTCGCACCACGCCCTCCACGATTTCACCTGGACTCCCGGTGGAGACCTTCTCTTCCGCGAATCCATCTTCCACAACTCCCAAACCGAAACTGCTTATGGCCCGATCCGCGCCAAAAACTCCTCTTGGTTCCTCTACCACCCTTCCACAAAAAAGCTCACCGCATTCGGAGCCTACCCAAATACGAACCCCTGGGGGGTGACCTTCGATCCTTACGGAAACCACGTCGCGTCTCACCCCGTCTTCGCCTCCACCTTCCACGCCACTAATCCCGATTATCCTAGCCAGCATTCCGGAGCCAAAGGGATGCAAGCTTACTCTGGAGTCTGCGGACAAGACTTCGTCTCTCACGACTTCTGGCCCAAGGAAATGCAAGGTGGCTTCATCAAAGTTCGCTACAAACCAACCAACCGCGTCGAGTTCCACCACTGGAATGAAGAACCCGCCCACTTTTCCGAAAAATATCAATTTGACCTCATCTTCTCCACCAACCTCTCCTTCATCCCAGTCGATTTTCGCTTCGGTCCACGCGGGGCAGCCTATGTCTGCGATTGGTATAACCCAGTCAAAGGCCACGCTCAATACTCTCTTCGTGATCCCCGCCGCGACCGCAAAGCAGGCCGTATCTGGCGTATTATCCCAAAGAAAGCCAAACTCGATTCCGCGCCAAAGATTGCCCCAGCCTCCATCACCGAACTCCTCGACCATCTCAAGTCGCCTCACTACCGAACCCGCTACTGGGCAAAGCGGGAACTCCGGAGCAAGTCTCCTAAAGAAGTGCTCAGCCCGCTTTTGGCTTGGACAAAAAAACAAAAGACCCCCCTACATCTTCTCGAGTCTCTCTGGCTCCACCAAGCCTTCGACCAACCCAACGTAGAGCTCTTGGAAAAACTCATCCGCTCCGACAACCACCTCGTAGCCGCTTCCGCCTTTGGTCCTCTCCGTTTCTGGGCTCCCGAGCTTCTACCCTCGACATCACTAGACCTTCTGAATTACGGCATTTCCCATCCCTCCCAACATGTCCGCCGCGAAGCCGTCCTCTGCGCTTCCTATCTGGTCCCCTCCCACAGCAACCGGACGAATTCTTCAATCACTCCGTCCTCACTCATCAATACCCTTGCGCCAATATTCGAACAAGAAGCCGACACCCACCTCGCCTACGCGATCAGCACCGCTCTTAATTCCTCAGCTCTGAAACCTCACTGGCAGGATTCACAACACTCCCCCACTATCACCAAGGCCCTCGCGGATTTCAAAAAATTAAACAAGCTTAAACCTAACACGAAAAATGCTAATGAAGCTTCTTTTGACGCACAAAAGGGCCTTCAAACGATTGATATTTCCTGCATCCCAGAGCGACTCCTCTTCACCAAAGATAAGTTTAATGTGGAAGCAGGGAAACCGGTTCGTCTTCACTTCTCAAACCCAGACGTCACGGAGCACAACCTACTCATCCTCGACCAAGGCACCTCCATCCAACAAATCGGTGAGGCCGCTAATCGTATGGCGGCCGATCCCGAAGCCGCGAAAAAGGGCTTCATTCCAAACGACAAACGCATCCTCCACGCCACCAAACTCCTAAAGAAAGATACGGTTCAAACCATTCGCTTCATGGCGCCCAAAAAGCCTGGGGAATATCCTTTTCTCTGCTCTTACCCCGGCCACTGGACCATCATGAAAGGCGTCATGATCGTAAAATAGAGGCCGGCCAGATCACCTCAATTCCTTCCGGGCCCACTCCATCGTCTTCTTGGTCATCATGTCATCAGAGGGTTCCTCTTCCATAATTTTTCGGGTCAACTCGGCTTGAAAAAGATAGGCGAAGATCTCATTTGGGTGATCGTATCCGGTATGGATTGGGAACTGCTTTTTCCAGCCCCTAATCAGATTTGGATTAACGAGCTGAGGCCTCTTCCCTCCTTTTCTCCAAATCACCCGATAGGTTTCGCCAGTTTTTCGAAGAGGCATTATTGCTTCCTGGAAGGAAGCGGGCATCATCGCCGGATCATCCTTCTCATCGAGAATTGTCTTAAGCCAATAATAATTCCCCTCGTAATCTACAATCCAACGATTTCCCTCTAGTCCATCAGGATTTTGAATTTCGTTGCGCGCCACCCACTCATCATGCCCCACCTTTCCGTCAACTAATCCGTAAACCCCAGTATAAAGGCCCGAAAACTTTCGAGGGAAGCATCGCTGAAGCACATGGATTTGTTCGTGAACAATAATCGTCCCTGCACCCGCCAGCGTCTTCCTACTTTTTCCATGCTGACGATAGTCCTTCACCATGCGATCAAGCGCCCCCTCGGCAATCACCACAGACAAGCCACGAGTATGGCAAAACCCTCCACAATGATCCCCCTTCACCTTAACCACCTGCCATGGTTGGTTGGCTAGAAGCGGAAAATCTTCCACTAATAGCTTGCGATACTCCCCGACCATCCAGAGAACAACTTCTCTTTCTTCCCGAGTAAAATCCATCACAGCATTTCCGAACCTCTTTCGCGCTTCTTTTTCCAAAGCTTCACCTTTCAGAGCTTTCCCCACCACTTTCCCGGTCATTGCCTCAACTTCGCGCCGATTGAGTTCCGTGTAATAAGCTTCAAAACTCTCCCCGAGATAAGCTCGCCGTCCCTCGTCTACCTCAAGGCACTTTACTGTCTCGCGAACCAAGGGGCTTTTTAAAATAGTCGCAGCTTGATGCCTTGTGATTCCATCTTCCCCGATGCGATCCAAAAAATCCCCATCACCCATCACATTAGAAATATCCGACGGCACCTCGGCATCATCGACAGTATGAGACAGTCCCAAATTATGGGTCACCTCGTGCACCACCACAAAGGCATCTTGCCCAAGCGGAGGATCATCACCCTGAGCAATAAAAGTGACCCATCCAGGCTCCTGTCCAAGACCATTTGGAGCTTCCCTCCCATTGATCTTGCGTGCGAAAAACATATTTGCAATTCGCCGCGGCTGCCGAAAAACACCCTCTTCCATCGCCGCCTTCACGATCACGTCGACATCAATCTCACCATCCCTAAATGCGCGGCGCGACCATTCGACGGGCTCAAGAATCTGGAAATCAAGATCCCATCGACGAAACGGAAAATCAATCAAATCCTCCGGCAGATTAGCTTTAGCTGCACCACCACCTACATCGTCAGTCAAAACGATGGGCTGAAGTAAAACAGTGTGTCCAGTCAACTCATGACCGGAGACCGTATGAGCTGCCAAAAGGCCAGCAAAGACCAAGCCCTGGTTCATACCGGCTTCTTAATATGCATCCAAGCATGAACGTGCGGTTTGCCGCGGAAGTAACAAACCATGTTAGGTCCCTCCAACTGCCAGACATCCCAAATCTCATCCTCCCCGATATTTTCCTCTTTGTAGAATGCCATATGAATATTGTCCAACCCTCCAGCTTCGACCAACTTCAGCGCTTCCTTGGAATCCTTTTCGCGGAAAGGTGCCATGAGATCGCCAAGCACTTTGCGAACATGCCCTTTCTGGTCCCCGCTCATATCGCCAACGCGAATACCATCGAGTCCCTTTTTCTTTCCAGTCAACTTCACGGTAGCCCGGCCTTTTTCACCGCGACTCTTTCCACAGAGCGCCGATTGGCGCTGCTTGCCATCAAGCATTTGATATACCTCATTCGCACGAACCGCCTGATACCAATAAGCATTATCCTTATGATCGGGCTTCTCGTTAAAACTATCGGCCGCATGTCCGTAAAACAAGGGTCCGCCAAAAGCAGTTCCTTCATTCGAGTCTCCATCACAACGACGCGTGCAATGACGCCCAGTCAAAACAAACTCAAATTTCCCCGTCCTTGGCGTTCCAAAGATTGCCACCGATGACCCGCCCTCGAAACCGTCAAGCCCACTATCCCATTCCACCTGGTCGTAAACTTTTTCAGCATACTCCTCACTATGAATCCCCATGAAGATTTCCTTGATCATCGCCTGTTGATCTTTGGTGTAATGTTCAACGAGCATCTTCGTGATCAGCCAGTTATTTTCAATCTTTAAGCGAAGCTTGTGATCATAAGGAAAACACATCGCCTTCTTCTGCTCCTCGCTGAGAGAATCATAAAAGGTCTTAACCAAAGTCTCTGCCTCTGGCTTCTTTTTCTCTTTTTCAGCACCGATAATAGGAATCGCTCCAAATCCCAGTCCTGCCGCGGCGACAGTCGAATGACGAAGAAAAGAACGGCGGTCAATAGACAATGGATGAGTTTCTGGCTTCATAAATTTTTGATATACGACGGATAGCCTAGCAACTCAGTCACACTCTTCGACCATTTTTTTATTTCACTCTTGGCGATTTCCTTTTCATGTGCTGGCCGCTCGGCACACTTTAGGAAGCGAAAAGAGCGTGAGCCATTTGATCTCTCTTCAATCCTATGGTCAGAGAAAGCCTCGTCTGATTCACTTACCCTGAGTGCCAAATTCTTGCTCTTCAGGACTGCTAAATCGTTGCTTCATTCTTTCTATCCAAAAAACCTAAGACCTTAATTTCTGGCGCAATAGCTTCCAGAAAAAAGTCCTTTTTCCTCCCCTTTACTTTGGATTTTCTCCATTATCTTAGAACTGGTGGTCAAATAGTATCTATCCTTGGCATTATTATTAGCGTGAAATCACAACATCGTAAGCGAATTCTACTCGAAATCGAAACTGCGATCGCTCCCGGACGAGACATGCTACTGGGCATCTCAAAGTTTGTAGGCGAGATTAATCGCTGGGATGTTCACCACAACGCCGGGAGCTGGTCTCTCCACGGAGACAACTCTGGCCCGTCTCATATTGAGCCTCTTGATCCAAAAATGCCGGTCGATGGGGTCATAACCAGGATCTATGATACCCACTCTCTTTCTCGGGCTAAAGCCCTTGTTGAAAAAGGAATTCCCGTTGTCGATATCTTAGGCGATCACTCCGACAGTTCTATTCCCCTCGTTCATACCGACGATGCCGGCATCGCTCAGCTCGCTCTCAAACATCTTCGGGAACAGGGCTTCACCAATTTTGGATTCTGCGGTATCGAAAACACTCGTTGGTCCGACCTCAGGGGAGATCACTTTAAGAACGCCACTGCAAAACTTGGTTGTAAAACATCCACCTTCTACGTCCCCAAATTACATTTTTCAAAGAGCGACATTTATAAAAATTTGACGCTCTCCTGGCTCCGCTCTCTTCCCCTCCCCATTGGGATTTTCGTCTCTTGTGACCACATTGCTCCCATCCTCATCGAAACTGCGAAACAAATTGGCATTACCATCCCAGAAAATATTGCCTTCGTTGGTGTGAATAACGATTCCGTTAGCTGCAACATCTGTAATCCCACTCTTTCCAGTATCGATGCCTCTCATTATGAGATCGGTTATCGAGCAGCTCGTCTTCTCAACCAGCTTCTTGAAGGTAAAGCCCCCAAAGATGACCCCATCTTTATTCCTCCAACCAAACTCGTTGTGCGAGGCTCTTCCAGCGAGCTCGCAATTAATGACCCCGCAGTTGCCCTAGCAGCCCGTTTCATCAACCGTAATGCTGGTAGCCTTATCGGAGTCGATGATGTTGTCAAAAACGTTTCTTTATCGAAACGCGAACTCCAAAGACGTTTCCGTCAATTCACGGGGCGTTCTATCCACGCTACGATCGTCGAGACTAGGATAAGTATCGCGAAGCGCCTTCTCGGCAACCCGGAATACACGATTGATTATGTAGCCCAACTTTCTGGGTTCAGCAGCCGCCAACATTTCGCTAAAACTTTTAAAGCAGCAACTGGATTTACCCCAGGAGCCTTCCGTAAAAATCACAGCCTCCGATGAAACTATTACTCTTCCTTTGCATTATTCTTGCTTCATGCAAGGAAACCAAAAAAAGCCCAACCCCTCCTTTACAGGATCAGACTGGAGCCTCGCCAGACGAAATCGCAACGCGCCTAGTTCAAACCGAGGAAATGGTTCTCAAGCTCACTCCTCATCTCAAAAATCTCGCTCAAGATCTCCGCTCAAAAAACGTTCCTGCTGAACGCATCCCACCTGCCTGGCGCCCATACCTCGCTCCAAATTACACCTGGCTCAATGCGTCTTTTGGTATTCTCTCAGGAGGCTATGAAGAAAAAGAATTCATCACAAAAACTAAGTTCGAAGGACTCCTCAAAGACGAAGATGGCTCTCTTATTGGAATCCAAGCCAAACAAGACCTCACCTGGGGTTCTCCCAAAGAATCCCCATCACTCATCAACTGGTCCCAACTCGACTTCCAATCTTTAGCTTCTGAGCAAACCCTTTTTCAGGATGTCACAACCCAGGCTATTCCCTCCTCCTATTCCCGTGACGAGGCTCAACGCTCTAAGCATTACGAGATCACCGAACAAGCCCTCACTGAAAAAAAATTGATCCTTCCAAAACGAGAATACGCGGGGGTCCCAGACATGGAAAGCGCCCTCCAATACCCCTCTGTCAGCGTTGTCGATTACGACTCTGACGGACACGATGATCTTTTAATCACAGCCCGATACCTCGAGCCACAACTCTTTCGCAATCTTGGTAACGGAACATTTAGAGACACAACTCTCGAATCTGGACTCACTCCTGGCTACTGTGTTAATTTTATTCTATTTGCCGACTTTGATAACGATGGCGACCCTGATGCTCTTGTCTGTCGCTCTCTTGAACCGACGCTGTATTTTCAAAACAGCGGAGGCCGCTTTGAAAATGTCACCTCACGCCTCTCCGACCTCGGCAAGCAATTTTTCGTCGTGTCTGCCTGTGCCACCGATGTCAATCGTGACGGCCTCCTCGATGTCTATCTCTCCACCTACACTCCCGGCACTGACGTCAACCCCTCGTGGATGGACTATTACCTCCCACCTGCCGATAAAGCGCATCTCAATAAACTCTCCCAAGGCTCACACCCTTATTTCGATGATAGAGGTGCCGCAAATATCCTCCTAATGAATCGTGGAAATGGTCGACTCGAACGAGCGGGCGGAGACGTGATCAAGCTTTGGCGAAAAAGCTATCAACCCACGTGGGCAGATTTTGACAATGATGGCGACGACGATCTCTACATCTGCAACGATTTCTCGCCCGATTCTTACCTCCGAAATGACACCCCAAAAGGCTCGCCTAATCCAATCTTCACGGAAGCCTTTAAAGAAACTTTTCCTGATGGAAAAATGGCCTTCGGGATGGGCACTTCGCTCGGTGACTACGATCATGATGGCGATCTCGACCTTTTCGTCTCCAATATGTATTCCAAAGCCGGCAATCGTATCATCAAGCTAGTTGGAGAAGTCGATCCTCGTATTAAGGTTTCCGCTCGAGGTAACTTCCTTTATGAGAACAACAACGGAAGTTTTCGGCAAGTCGCCGCCCCCAATGCTGATGAAACCCGTACTGGTTGGTCATTCGGGGGCCAATTCGCAGACTTTAATAACGATAGCCATCTCGATCTTTATGTTCCCTGCGGCTATTACTCAGCCCCAAAAACAGTTGCGACTAATCTAGATTTGTGAAGTTGCTTCTGGAGCACGGTCGTGCTTACTGACCCAACACAATCAGAAAAGTTTCGTCAATCTAGCGCCTGGCAATCGCCGCTTCTAAATTTTCAGCTCCGCGTCAAACAAACTTCCCCATCGGGTCCCGCATACCGTAGCAACTCGCTAAGCGGAAATGAGCGTAACCGCCTCCTTATCTCTCAGAACGGCAGCTTCAACGACCACTCCCTCATCAGTGGAATTGATGCCAACGAAGATTCACGCTCTTTCGCGCTCTTCGACTACGACAACGATGGCTGGCTCGATATTGCCCTCGCTAGCACTTCATTTCCACGACTCCGTATTTTTCGTAATCGCTTCTCAGAAATTGGCAATCACGAAAAAGGTCGTCTCGTGCGCCTTAATCTCATCGGCACAACAAGTAACAGGGATGCCGCTGGCGCTGTCGTTATCGTCCACACCTCAAAAACCAAACGCGCTTTTCGAAAAAATCTAGGCCAAGGCCTCTCTTCCCAAAATTCACCCTCGATCTTTATCACTGTCCCACCCGAGGACAGTCTTGAAAAAATCACTGTCCATTGGCCATCAGGAAAAATTACTAATTATAAACCAACCAGCTCGAAAATGGTCATTTCGATTACCGAGTAAATGACCTTAAATCCGATAACGTTGGCGTACCTTTCATCACCTTCAAAATTCTGCCTTCTTTGTCCAAAATAAAACTCGAAGGTAACGGGGTCTCACCGAAATTTTTCTCCATAAGAGCTTCCAATTCACCCCTCTTAGTTACTTCACGTAAAATCTTATAAGGTGGTTTAAAGGCTGCCTCAAACTTTCGCCACTCTTCCTCACCCTCCTTTTCATCTATCGGAAAGGCATAGAGCCCCAGCCCCTCCACCTTCTTCGAAAGCCACTTAAAATGCTCTATTTCCCCTTGGCAAACTGGACACCAGGTTGCCAAGGTCACCACCACATTCAACTCCTGTTCGACTTTTAAATCTAAACGATTTAGTTTTGGCGAAACAACTCTTTCGGGAATAACCGATCTCGCAATTTTAAGAACTTCGACCTCATCAACTCTCTCATCAATCGTCACCAAATCCCCCGCTTTCACCATCCCCACTTCACTCTTTTTTCCTGAAGGCCAAAACACAGTCACCTCATCCGCGTGGTCCGCATTTCCAATACCAATTAGTAAGGTCTCACTATTTTGCGCTGCAAACCCATCGCCTGCCCGCAGTTCACGACGCAGGGTCTTTTCTCCAATCTCGACCAACACATGAGCTCCAATTCCATCTCTAGGACTCCATTCCTCAGACACCTGAGCCGTTAAATTACCCCCAACTAACTTTACCCGGATCGCGTTGCCCGGTTCTTCTATTTCATTTCTGAAAAGCTGCAACTGTGGCTCGTTCGTATTTGTCAAAATGACATCATTCCGCCCGTCCCGGTCAAAATCAAAAAACGCAAATGCTCTCCCATCTGCTAAACTGTCTAAGCCAGTCACCCCAGAAATATCCTTGAATGTCTCTCCCCCTTGGTTCCAAAAAACACTGTTACTTTCTTTTCCACTAAATGAGTGACTCCTCAGGACCGGATTACCATCAACCTTCTTACTTGTGTCAATTACCCCCGGCATCACCCCATACTGCCTTATATCAACTCCCTCTTCGGAAAACTGCTTACTGAGATTGCTATCCGAACGCACGACCGCGCGCCACAAACTACTTCACAAATCAACTTCAGTTTCAGTCCCTGAAGGTGGCGTATAAAGACCATTCGCAACATAAAGGTCTAAAAAACCATCATTATCGAAGTCAGCAAACTGCCCACCCCACGACCATCCGGCCTGAGATACCTCACAATTAACAGGTTGGAATTTGGTTCCTGTATTACGCAATAACTTATTTCCTTTGACCCCTTCATACATTCGCTTCTCTAGACCATCGAACATTTTGGTAATTCGACTCCCAGCCTTGGAATACATATAAGTGAAGTAAGGATCGAGAAACCCATCATTATTATAGTCTCCCAAGGATACTCCCATTCCAAAACCCTCTAATTCATTTCCTGCCACTTCATTCGTAACATCTACCAAACGTCCTTCCTCGTTGCGAAAAACATAATCTGGCGCATAATCATTTGCCACAAATAAATCCGGATCGCCATCATTGTCATAGTCTGACCATGTGCCCTGGAAGCTCGACAACCATAAGTCTGCTCCTCCAGCTTTTAGTGATCTTGAAAACCTCCCATCCCCCTGATTGATCAGCAGAACATTCGGCGGCCCGGTCAAACGAAAAACCGGATGGTCCTGCCCCCTCCTCCGCTTCCATTCGACTTGTTCCTCCGGTGTCAAAAATTCGGTCGCTAAAATATTTCGAGGCCGAGAAATCGGCAATCGATATGTCGCCAAATATAGATCCAACAACCCATCTCCATTCACGTCGGCTGATGACATTGCTGAAGTCCAATAAGGCATTCCTCCAATTACATTCTCCTCCGTTCGATCAACAAACACTCCGCCTACATTTATGAAAAACCGCCCTCGCTCCAAACTCCTCCCGATGAAGACATCTTTATCACCATCGTTATCAAAATCCGCAAAAAGAGAACAATTACACACTCCATCCAAGTCCAAGCCTACTTTTTGCGCAACTTCCTCAAAGGTCCCATCACCTCGATTTCTCCATAACTGGTTGCGACCCCACCGAGCCGTAACATAAAAATCATCCCACCCATCCTCATCGAAATCTACAACTGATACCGAAGTGTGCTGATCCAACGAATCCCAAGTTGCGATATAATTCCAGTAGTGTCGCGGGTATGAAAATTTCGTTTCACCTGTAAAAAACACATCTCGAACATACTGGTCATGGACCGAATGCTGCGCTCTCTCCAAATCCTCGGGTGACCTTAGAACTCGACCTAAAACATCTGAAAAAAACGGTTTTTCACAAACCATCTCTTTCAACTCCAGATTTTCAATTAAACGGATTAGCCACTCTCCCTCTCTCTTGACCCACCAAATCCCCAATTTCCCATTCCATGCCCCCAACTTTCCTTCAGCTGTGGTACCTCGCAAAGTTACTTTTAGCTTCGTATGGAAATCTCCCGATTTACCAAAAGCTCCCTCCAAAGTCCCAAAACTAACTTTTTCTAATCTCCACACCCTTTCAAATAAGGCCTTCCAAATTTCACGCTCCCCTCTCAGTTCCATCTCTTCTTTCCCAACAGAAAACTCACCCATTTCAACCCCGGGGAAATCCCCTTGTGAAAATTTCAAATCCGCAATCGCCTTAAACCTAGCTCCCTTAATAAAAAGCTTTTCATTCCAGCCAACTTTCAGATTTGCCACGGCCCGCTTTAACCGATTCACGGGCCCAACCAACTCCGCTATCACTTCCTCTGTCTTCACCATATTAGCATAAGCCTCTTCAGCTGAAATCTGCTGATCCCTTGTCTCTTGTTCGCTCTCTGGTCCTCTCTTCTCACCACACGAAACAATAACCGCGATACTCGCCGCCCAAGATAGCCGAAAAATCGTCATAACTAAAAACCTCTTAACTTTAAATTTACTATCTTGAGCGGTGTTAGCTTACTTTGCCAAAAAAAATGAACAAATGAAAACAGCCGCAGGATAATCTGAGCAAAAACCTCCCAGGCAACAGATACCTAATCTTCTAAGGGATCCAAAACTACTCAAAAACTCATTTTTTAAAACAGGGCCTTAAAGCAGTTCGACTATTAGTAGCACTTTGGTAACGTTAGGATAACAAATTTAAGCCCTCCAAGATCTCAAAACCTTCCATATAGGGCACAAAACTATCCTAAACTTTGGATTTACACTCCAGTACGAATTGGATTATCCTTACAGGGTTAATCAAGCAAACTAAGATAAATTATGAAGACAACTTTCATTCTAACCTCTGCGTTCGTAGCCGGGCTCGCCAATGGCGCTACACTCGCTCATCGATATTCGTTCGATACTAATACGACAGACTCAGTCGGTGGCAACACCGGTGTTTTAGAAGGCGGCGCAACTGTTTCGTCCGGAAAACTGAGTCTAACAGGTCTTGGTGCTAGCACCGCAGCCAACCGAATGACGTTTACCAATCCCGTTGATATTGGTGGAAACTTCGGGACAACTGGCGTGACCATCGAATCGTGGTACACCGACGGCGGAACCGGCACTTGGGGTAAGCTTTTCCAATTTGGCAATAATGCCGCAGGACAAGAACTTGCCTTTACCTTTACGCG
>DCQM01000018.1:0-1045 GCA_002323895.1 Akkermansiaceae bacterium UBA1518 | reverse complement strand
GGAAATGGACAACAAACCGGCGTCGATCGCGATGGAGCAAAACTCTTTGGAGAACAAATCACACAAAACGCTCAACACCATCTTGCTATCACCGTATCCCCAGACGGCAATCTCAACACTTGGATCGACGGAAACCAAAAACTCACTGATGTCGACACCAACGATCTCTCCTCTATCAATACTACCTTTGAAGCAATCGGTGCCACAAGCTGGGGCGATCCTGGTATGAACGGCTCGGTCGACGAATTCCGAATCTGGTCTGGCGAACTCAGTGCGGCCGAAGTTGGAACCAACTTTGCATCTGGACCTAATAATTTAGTGCCAGAACCCAGTGGGATTCTTCTTACCCTCGCTGGAGGCTTTCTCTTCTTACGTCGTCGACGGGCCTAAAAGAGGATATAACCTTTAATTTTTTCCAAGGCCCGCCTCCTTCTTGGAGCGGGCCTTTTAAACGGAATCTTTCATGTTGGCACAAATTAGCCCCAACCATTAATTTACAGATAGCTTTCATCTGTTGAATCTCGAATTGGGGAAGCTTATTCTTAAAAACACCCAATTAACCCCAAAACAATTTTTGTTCTCATTCTATGAAAAACATCATCCAACTTTTCAGTTTTATCCTTTTCCTAGCACCTTTTTTGCCTGCGCAAGGTGCCACTCTTTCCCACCGCTATTCCTTCGATGCTGATACGACTGACTCGGTCGGCGGCAACACCGGCATTCTCGAAGGCGGAGCGACCATTTCCTCGGGACAATTAACTCTCACAGGTCTCGGCTCGTCTATCGATGCCAATCGAATGACCTTCACCAACCCCGTCGATATTGGCGGAAACTTCGGGGCGACCGGCGTAACCATCGAAACGTGGTATACCGACACCGGCACTGGCACCTGGGGTAAGCTCTTCCAATTTGGCAATAACGCCGCTGGACAAGAACTCGCCTTCACACATACCCGAGGGAATGGACAACAAACCGGAGTCGACCGCGATGGGGCAAAGCTCTTTGAAGAACAAGTCAATCAAAACGAAGAGCACCACCTCGTAAT
>DCQM01000026.1 GCA_002323895.1 Akkermansiaceae bacterium UBA1518 | reverse complement strand
TTGTTCGGGGTCATGTCTTTGCCTGGCCTTTTTCGGAGGTTGAGAAGATGCAACCTCGCGGCGGAACGAGCCGTGGCCAAGATGTTGTGCTTGATGAGAAGCCCTCTGACCAATGGAAAAGGCTTCAAAAAAAGGTGGGATCCAAAATCGAGAAGGACCGTCGGGCAATTCTAGCCTTGGCAGGGAGTTACCGGGTGAGTTTTGATTTTATTGAGACCATGGGTTTCGCCAAGGGATACAAGCCGCCCAAGCCTTATTTTTCTTGGGGAACCGAGCACGTTCAGGTTCTTGCTTCCGAGGACCATTTTATCAGTCTTCAGCACACTCTTGTGATGTATTTCAAGGATGAAGACGGGAAAGAAATGGGTCCAATGGTTATGAAACATTGGCGTCAGGATTGGAGCTATGAAGACACGAACCTTCAAACGTTCCGCGGAAATTCCACTTGGGCCGTAGAAAAAGTGAAGCCTCGAAAGGTGAAGGGAAAGTGGACGCAGGCGGTTTTTCAAGTGGATGACTCGCCGCGCTACGAGGTGGTTGGGCATTGGAGCCACATGGGTGGTATGTCGACTTGGCGCAGTGATTCTTGTTGGCGGCCTTTGCCTCGGAGAGAGTTTTCGGTCCGCAGTGATTATCAGGTCTTACAAGGTGTTCACGAGTTGACAATCACGAGTAATGGTTGGGTTCACACTCAGCAGAATCAAAAAGTGGCTTTAGGAAAGGAGGGACAGGTTTCAATCGTTGGCCAAGAATTGGGCATTAATCGCTACGAGCGGATCAGCGATCCGTCACTCATGGCAGCTGAAACGACTTGGGAAAAGACTGGGGATTATTGGAAAGACGTCCGTGAGGCGTGGGCCGAAGTCTACAAAAAACACCCGGCTTTCTCGCTGAAATCGGAGGTTGATGGGAAAAAGCTCTATCAACTGCACTTTGGTTATGCAATGGGCCTTGAGGGTTCTGAGGATCCTTACGATGCCCAAGCTGGAAAAGCTCATGCGAGGGAGACTATCGCGAAGTTTGTTCAGCCCGTGGATGCCGGAGAAGTAGGCAAATATTGATGGGCCAGCTTTGGGTCATTTGCGGTCCTGCTGGAGTCGGGAAGAGCACATATGGGAGAAAATTGGCAGCCGAAAAGGGGGCCTGTTTTCTAGATAGCGATACTGTCACCGAACCGGTAGTGCGTGCCGGAATGGTTTTGGCTGGATTGGACCCCGATGATAGAGATTCCCCGGACTACAAGGTCGCCTTTCGAGCGCCAGTCTACGAGTGTTTGTTCGCAACAGCCGCCGAAAATTTACCCCAAAACAATGTGGTTCTCGTAGGGCCCTTTACCTCGGAAATTCGCGATCCCGATTGGCGCGACGGGCTCGAAGAGCGCTTCAAGACTCCGGTTCAGGTTGTTTTCGTAAGTTGTGATGATCTTGAGCGAAAGCGCCGGATCGAGCTTCGTGGTCATCCACGGGATGATTTTAAACTTCGCAATTGGTCGGAATACGTCGACCAGGGAGATGTAAGGCCACCTGCTTTCACGCATGAACATATTGTGAATCAGCTTCTTAAGTCTTGATGTCTTCGGTCAGTCTTATTAGCCTCATACAATGTGGGTTTGGTCGAAATTGTCTGCCGTGAAATGGGTAGACGCATGGGAGGAAAGGTTTTACGGGAATCCAAACTCGGTCATCAGTGGAATCAAGGGTGGTAAATCGGTAAGGGTCGAGGTGTATTGTGAGACAGAGGAAGGAGCGCTCGAGATCCAGGAGCAATTCGGAGGAACGGTCCGTGAGTTAAAATCACGGAATTGGGTGGCGATGAGCGCTCCTAAGGCGGAGCCCTTGATGATTCGAGATCGTTTGATCATTTCTCAGATTGAAGTGGCGGAGGGAACCTATCCTGACAAAAAAGTCATTGTGGTTCCCCCGGAGATGGCTTTTGGCACTGGCGATCACCCGACTACTGCGACCTGCTTGAGATTGTTGGTTGACCATTCGGAAAGTGTTCCTTCTGGCTGGAGTTTTTTGGATCTGGGAACTGGAAGTGGAGTTTTGGCAATTGCTGGTAAGCTTTTAGGAGCCGGGGAGGTGAAGGCATTTGATTTCGACGCCAAGGCTGTTGAGGTAGCATCTCAAAATATGGAGCGAAACCAAATTTCTGGTATTGAGATCTTTGAAGCAGATGTTTTCGAGTGGGAGAATTCCAAAAAATTCCAGGTAGTGGCAGCCAATTTATTTTCGACAGTCCTCGTTGGGGCCCTTCCTTTGATGACAAAATGGATCGAAAGGAAAGGGCGACTGATTTTATCAGGAATCCTTGCCGAGCAATGGCAGGAAGTTTTAGCCAAAGCCGAGGAATGTGGATTCCAGCTGGTCTCAGATAAAAAGATCGGAAAGTGGATGACTGCCAGTTTCGATGCTCCGTAATGGGCGTGAGTGACGGACTCACAAAAAAATCCACAGACAAAACTCATTTGCCTTGCATGAACGACTCCTCAGGTGCAGAAATCACCCGCTCCTCGGGGAGAAACGCGGCGATCGCTACCATAGATGTTTTATTCCCGGTTTTGGGGTATCACTTATCTAAACAACATCATGGAAAGTCTCTCAAATCGCGTAACCTCAGTGACTCCTTCGCTGACCCTCTCCGTTACCAATCAGGCCAAGGCGCTTCGAGCCGCAGGTGAAGAAATTTATGGGCTTGCCGGCGGCGAGCCAGACTGCGACACCCCTGACTTCATCAAACAGGCGGCTTACACTGCCTTAGCGGAAGGTAAGACGAAATACACTCCCGCTGCAGGGATTCCCGAGCTGCGTGAGGCTCTCTCAACCAAGCTAAAGACTCAAAACAAGGTTGACTACGAACCAAGCCAAATTTGTGTCACTTCAGGTGCAAAGCAGGCCTGTTTCAACGCGATCCTTGCCGTTGTTGAAGAAGGAGATGAGGTCATCATTCCTTCCCCATACTGGGTTAGCTACCCCGAGATGGTGAAATTAGCTGGGGGTGTTCCGGTGATGGTAGAGACCAAGGAAAGTAACAAGTGGAAGATCACGGCGGAGGAGTTCGAAGAAGCGATGTCTCCTCGAACCAAGATGATTGTGCTGAATACTCCGGGTAATCCTACAGGTTCGGTATATAGCCGCGAGGAGATTGAGGGGATTGTCGAAGTCGCCTCATACGAGGATATTATAATTCTTGCTGACGAAATCTACGAGCACCTCGTCTATGGGGAGGAGAAGCACGTTAGCGTAGCTTCGGTCAACGAAGATGCCTACAATCTCACTATCACTGTCAATGGATTTTCTAAGTCACACTCAATGACCGGTTGGCGTGTCGGTTATACAGCCGCTCCCGAAGCGATTGCGAAAGCACTCTCGACCATCCAGGGGCACACCAGTTCGAATGCGACTAGCTTTGCTCAATATGGAGCACTTGCTGCGCTCACTGACGAAGCCTCTGCTCCGTTTATCGATAACTTACGGGGTGAGTATGACGTGCGTCGCCAATTTATGCTGGCTCGACTCAAGGCGATTCCGAATGTGAGTGTCGTTGATCCGAAGGGAGCATTTTACTTTTTTGTGAATTGCGGTGGACTTGGCCTTAAGTCGGTCAATCTTTGTGACAAGCTTCTGACCCGCTACAAAGTGGCGGCGGTTCCTGGTGTGGCTTTTGGTCACGACATGGGTATCCGTATTAGTTATTGCACCACTCTGGATGTTCTTAATGAGGGAATTGGTCGTTTCGAGGAGTTCTGCCGATCTCACTAGGGAAGATAGGTGAAAATTTAGATTTCAAAGGGCACGGGAAACCGCGCCCTTTTTAAGGCTGTTGAAGCTATTTATCTTCGCCCCAAAAGGCATAAGTGTTTGCGGTGAACGTTTCTTGTTCGGCATCGCAAATTTTCGCAAGTTCGTGGGAGATAAACGCAAGATTTGCAGGATGATTGACATCGTTAAAGCGGAACTTTGGATTGGGTAGTGCCATCTCAGGAGCGTCGGTTTCAACAAGGATCCGCTCAATGGGTAGGCGACTAAAAACCTCGCGCGTCTTAGCTTTTCTGGTTTGAAGAAAGTATCCCGAAAACGAAAAGTAGGCGCCCATACGAGCGGCTTCTTTCCCTGTTTCTAGTGACCCGCCAAATGAGTGGAGAAGAAAGCGGGGGAGTCGTGGAAAATCCCTAAGTTCGGACATCAGAGGCCCCCAGGCTTTTAGACAGTGGATGGTGATCGAACGATTTAGGGAAAGAGCAAGGTTCATTTGTTCACGGAAGATTTGGTGCTGATCATCTAGTTTTGGAGATTTCATCCAGCGATCGAGGCCACACTCACCGAGCGTGGCATGGGGAAATCGAATGAGATAGTTTTTTAGAGTTACTAGCCAACTCGATGAGCGGGAGTTGATCTTCCAAGGATGAAGCCCAAAGGCAGGGCGGATAAAATCCGGAAATTTATCAGCCAGTCGGGCGACTTCCGGCCAATCAGCTTCCGATGTTCCCGTCACGACGCAGCCAGTGATACCGACCTCTTTCATGGTTTTGATGATCTCGCTTTGCCTACCGAGAAATCGTTGATCTTGCAGGTGATTGTGGACGTCAATCACGAGTAATTAGAAATCAGGTCAGCCGCCGCCTTTTCATAATCGCTATCGATAGCGCTAGTGACTGAGAGAGTGGCAATGGGTTCGGAATAAATAGAATCTTCGGACCCAGGTCGCCGATAACAAAGGTCGTAGTGCTTCAAAAGAATTGACTCAAGGAAGGTGGGCCAATCACAGGCGTCAATTTGACGATGCCATTCGTCGACTTGTTCGTGACCTCGTAGCTTCCGTAAGCCATCCAAGGTGTCCTTGAGTGACTGGGGATTTGAGATGAAATGATCGTATTCGCGCGCGAGTAATTTGCCTCGCTCTGGTAGGGGAAGATCAACCAATACCACTTTGCCTTCCGCGAGGCGTTTCCACAAAGGTGGCGGACACTGTAGGCGACCAATTCGGTTGGACTCGGCTTCCGTAAATATGGGTTTGTTTGGATCAAACTTCTTGAATGCTTTCCAAAGTCGGGATTCAAAGGACTTCTGACCCGGTTGCGGACTGTCGGGAGTGTTGCCTAGAATTGACCCTTTGTGGTTTGCAAGTCCTTCAAGATCAAGAATCTGAGCCCCTTGGCGATTTAGTTCATGAAGCAAGCGGGTTTTTCCGCAGCCAGTCAGTCCGCCCAGAATGATGAATCTTGGCTTGCTTGCGCCGATCAGTGGATCGAGGTCTGCGCTCAGGAACTTACGCCAAGCCTGATAGCCTCCAGTCAGAACTCGGGATCTCCAACCAATGGCTCGAAAAATGAGGGCCATCGAGTTGGACCGCAGATTGCCACGCCAGCAATAGACGAGCGGGGCGAATGAGTTAGGATGATCCTTTAGGGATCCGTCGAGGTGGCGGTGAATGTTCTTTGTGATCAAGGTCGCACCAAGTCTTCGTGCCTTATAGGGATTTTGAGCATGAAGGAGTCCAATTTCATGACGCTCTTGATCGTCCAAAACTGGCAAATTAATGGCGCCAGGGATATGGTCGATCTCGAATTCAGCAGGCGAGCGAACGTCAATAATTTCCGGAAACTCCTCGAGGGAAAATGGAAGAGTGACACGCTCGGGAAGTTCCATGAAATTTAGGGTTTCACCTCAACAATAAGGCTGACTTCAACAGCAACGCCAAGAGGCAAAGAGGAGCAACCAACTGCAGTGCGGGAATGCTTTCCGAGTTCACCGAAGACTTCGACAAGGAGATCCGACGCTCCATTGATAACCTGAGGGTGGTCAGTGAAATCGGGAGCAGCGTTCACAAAGCCTGAGACCGACACAATACGTGCGACTTGATTGATTGAACCAAGTTCTGATTTAATAACGGCGAGGCGCGTGAGGACGGCCAAGCGGGCTGCCTTGTTAGCCTCTTCGACACTGCATTCGGTTGGGACTTTTCCCAGATATTTCTCGTCCCCCATGATCGGAAGTCCTCCCGAGATATGCAGGAGGTTTCCGGACCGGCTGGCATTAAGGTATGAGCCTAGTGGCGTAGCGACATCGGGGAGTTTGAGGCCAAGTGAGGCTAGCTTTTCTTCAGGAGTCATCAATTTTTTCGGTAGTGGATCTGAATTATTACTTCGTGTATTCGTTTGTGAATAGCGCAACAAATTTACGTCCGTTGCGAGTGAGGCTGGCCTTGCGGCCGACCCCGGTCAGACGTCCCCTTGTATAAAACTCATGCTTTGAGCGGGTAGTGCGAACGAAAGTGATAGTGGCCTTTGTGACTTTACGGTGGCTTGGAACAACAGAAAGCGGGATGCCCGAATCTGTAAACGAAATTTCCAAAGACGGACTATCGGAGTCATGATCTCCTTTTTTTAGCCAGGGATAGCGTTTGGTGATTTCCAGTTCGTCTTTCCGTGGGATCGCTACTTTAAAGTAGGGAGAAGCACTCTCAAGAAACTTAGGTATTGTTACCTTGTCACTTTCTTTTGTTGCCAGAAAGAGAGAGGCGAGATCAATGCCAATGAGGTTCCGTCCGTCGTAGATTCCGTGGGGTGCTTTTGTCCCAATCCAGTCGTTAAAGTTTTTGGTCGAAAGCATACAGAGTTCAAGGTGGAGGTGTGCTCGAGTTCGGCTGATACCAGCTCCGGTATAGCCCATTATAGCGATTGGAGATCCACCGATGACTTTGTCACCTACCTTTGAATTAACTCGTGAAAGGTGAGCATAAAGACTGAAAAAGGGGCCGCAGTCCCAGTCGTGTTTAATTACGATATATCGGCCATAGGTGCTCCCGCCTGAGCTATTATTGATATAAACGATCTCACCATCTGCAATCGCACGGACCTCATCAAGAGGGTTCCCGCTTCGATCTCGTTTGGTGGGTTTGATGTCGAGTCCTTCGTGAAACTGTGTGGCGATGGGCCCTTCTTTTTCAGTATCAATAATCGTACGAACAAATCCGTATTGGCCGGCAGTCCAGTGTTGAGATGCTTTGTTTCCTGAGGGTCTGAGGACATACATATAGAAATCCTCGGGTTTCCCATCAAAGATGGCTCGGTTATCGGTGGGAAGCACCAGCTTGAGTGGTTCGGCTGCTGTGAGAGCCAGAGGGAGGAGTAGGAGAATCCCGAGAAATTTCATCGTTAGTTGTTTCGGCGGCGGTTCCGTTCGTTTTGTGCTTCTTGTGCTTCTTTTTGAGCGGCTTTGCGTTGTCTCTCGTGACCTTTGATTCTCTCTTTCCACTGCTTGCTTGTTTCTCCGGTGAGGGGCATGGCGTATTCAAACCGGATGATTTCGACCTGCTTGATTCCGCGCCAGATGACGAGCCTTCCGTCACCAACAGGTTTGTCTATATAGACAGCGTCTACGGGGCGCCCGTTAAGCATGGCGACGAGCCATTTATCTTGGTTGCTGGTAGTGATGGCGGCGATTCGCCCGGCTGCAGCCTTGCTAAAAGAGAAAGTTGCCCCGTAGGTTCCATCTTCGGTGATGAAGTGCTTAAGTGACACGATTTCCTTATTGAAAGTGACTGGGCTCTTTCTGAAAAAACGCTTTTTGTTTCCCATTGGTAGGGGGAAAACCATCTTAGGCCCATCTGACTGGTGTCCCTGCAGGTGAAAGCTGAGACTATTTTTTTCGGG
>DCQM01000009.1:8684-10872 GCA_002323895.1 Akkermansiaceae bacterium UBA1518 | reverse complement strand
AAAAACAAAAATTATAAATAAAACTTCCATACCTTCGTCAATAATACCTAGATTCTGTTCAGAGCTTTCTTATAACACAATTATAAATTCTTAGAGACTTTGTAATAGACTTATAAATCCCGCCTTATTATCGTATTCACAATCTAACATTTTATCTATTTTTACTCTAGACCACTAAAAAAATGAATTCCGCTATCCCTGAAAATCTGGCCTCTGACATCAACTCATTTACTTCTAGCCTTAAAAACGATTTGGGAGATTCACTTGTATCAGTTGTTCTCTATGGTGGATTAGTTAAGAACGAAATGATCAAAGAGACTGACCGCGTAAAGATAATGATCGTCGTCAAGAATGCTAATATTCCCAGCCTAGACAAGGTTGGTGACGCTCTTTCATCGACGAAAAGAGCCAAGCAAATTCAATTATTAACCCTCACTCCTGCAGACCTCAGTAGCTCCACCGACGTTTTCCCTATCAAGTTCCTAGATATGCAGCAAGACTACGAGATTCTTCATGGGGAAGATCTTGTTAAAGATCTTGAAGTCGGGAGAGACCATTTAAGGATCCGATGCGAGCAAGAGGTCAAAAACTTGATGTTGAAATTACGTTCTATGTATTTGCGCTCTCGTAAAGACAGCAAGGTCCTACAAAAAGTTTTACTCAAAGCATATTACAGCTTTCTCCAGTCTGGTGATGCTCTCGCAGAATTAAAAACTGGAAAAGTTTACCGCAAAGAGAATGAAATTCTTGATGGGATTGAATCAATAGGGCTTGATTCGGCCTTAATGAAAAAGATCCAAGCATTACGAACATCTGAATCAGCCCCAGACCAAGAGACTTTACATGATCTTTATGAGCAGTTCATGGAGATGATAGTGAAAGCTGCTGAAATCGCAGACCAGGCCTGATTTTTCCCCATAATCATGCCAACAGGAAACTTTAATTTCAGCGTAAAGGAGGAATACGGAAGATTCCCTCCAGTCATTGAGCGATTCATAGCCTTCGTAATTGTTGGAAGTGTTGCCTTGTACATTGTTGAGGTTGAATATGCGGGCACTGATAATAGCAGGCAGGGGCATCATCTATGGTTATGGATAGAGAGAATTGTGGCCTCTATCTTTACTATTGAATACGTAATGAGAGCCCGCCAGATCGGGACTAGCTACCTGAAAAGCAGAGCTGGATTTATTGATTTGATTGCGTTTTTACCTTTCTGGATTGGGTTTTTTTTACCCGCTGTATGGCTTGGCCTCATTCGTTCGATGAGGGTGCTTCGGCTGCTTAAACTTTACCGCTACAGCAAAGCAATGCGGGTCTTTTTACAGGCCCTCATTGGTTCCAAGAAATATTTAGGAGGGATGCTTTTAATAGTTTTTATTATAATGCTTTTTGGGGCAGTTGGAATTCATGAGATTGAAAAGGAAGCGCAACCGGATTTCAACAGTCTTGCTAATTGCATCTGGTGGACGGTCGTCACTCTGATGACTGTAGGTTACGGTGATATGTATCCAGTAACGCCTTTGGGAAAGGTGTTTGCGGAGTTCTTAATGGTAATCGGTGTCGGCCTTACGGCATCCTTCATCGGTATTGTTGGTTCCAACGTTTACCACAACGTCCAAAAACTCGAGAAAGAGGATTAATCCGGTTGTTTATTTTATTCGATTGGCAATACGTTTGTTATCTATTTTGAGGATAAGGACCGAACAATCAGCAGTGGTAATCAATCCATCTATTGCCTCCCTTCTCAAGGCGGCTTCAAATCCCTTCCACAAAAAGAAATTTCCTAGTAATCAGTTAGCACGAATGAAAAAAATGTTTCTCGTTTTACTGGCGTTACTTTTCATGCCCGCTTGCTCTCTGACGCCATATGTTCTGCAGACAGAGAGCGTGCCTTCCGACAAACAGTGCTGGCAGCAGACGCCGATCCGCTTTGGTGTTACTCAGGCTTCAATGACGCCCGTGTTAAATCAAAACATTGATGCATATAAAACGCTGGTTGAAAGATCTTTGGTGCATCGAGAAATCGCGATTCGTGTCATGAATCAGCTCAAGCAAGAAGGCAAGATTAATGGCAAAGTGCCATTAAGCGGCGCTGATCTAGATATGCTAAATGCCGGTTTAATGGATCACCTCAGCCTACGTGAGAATCTGTATGAAGTGGCATATGCACAGAGTTGCTGGTTCAAAG
>DCQM01000009.1:0-8333 GCA_002323895.1 Akkermansiaceae bacterium UBA1518 | reverse complement strand
CTCGGAAAAAACTTATCAACAATTGAAGATGGAACCGATCAGCGAAGCCAATCAGCTCAAAGGCACCATGCTCTCATTATCTGCCGCTTTGATTTTGTATGATAATTATTTAATGATGAGTTCATTATTTGAAGAGAGCCGTAAGTTGCGGCGTTTCTTGAATCAGAAAGACCCAGCTTATGCCAAAGGTAGGAACGAACTGAAAAAACTGGCAAAATCCTATAATTCGGAAGTAAAAAGAAAGCTGATTAAACGGGTGATTAAATTTTACGAGCTGCGCTTGGAAGAGGCGCCATCGGAGCTTACCCAAGATGAAAATTTTGCTTATCTCAATACGCTAATAAGGCAGAGCCAGTCTTACAATATGGCAAGGAATAGCTCCGGTCTGGAACGCATCGGCAAACGATTGACCTTTATGAATACGGTGACACAAGACGATGTGCTGGAACTGAAAAATGAGGGCATAAATCTGTTCAGCGGCTTATTCGGCAACACCATGGGCCTGGTCGAGTCGCGAAAAGGTAAATTGCATGGAGATGCCAAAGCTTTCAGCAACCTCCGCTCCCAATTGCAGGCAGGTGATATCCTTCTGGAGAAAACACCGTTCCGGCTAACCGATAAACTAATTCCCGGTTTCTGGGGACATGCCGCAATCTGGATTGGCACCGAAACTGAATTAAGAGAACTGGGTATTTGGGAGAACCCGGCAGTGGTTCCATATCACCAGAAAATCAGGACAGGGCATTCTGTTGTTGAAGCACTACGCCCCGGTGTGCAAATGAATTCATTGCAGCATTTTCTCAATGTTGATGATGTAGCTGCGCTGCGCAGTCCCAGCGCATCCAGAGAAGTTCGAGCCAACCGAATCCTGCTGGCTTTGAAGCAGGTAGGCAAAGATTATGACTTCAATTTTGATGTCGAAACTACCGATAAAATTGTCTGTTCTGAACTGGTTTACACGGTCTATACCGACATACCTTGGCCAACAGAAAAAGCCTTGGGCCGCTACACCATCAGCCCGGATAATGTAGCCAAAAAAGCACTGTCCGATGGCAGCTTAAACCTCGTTTCCTTATACCACGACGGCAAAGAAGTCACCGCAGACCGCCTAGGGTTAATGGCTCAACTCATGGGAGAACCACGGACAAAACTCCATGGATGGAATCAAGTGAAACCTGATAGACGATGATAACAAGGGAAGAGGGCCCCATAAAATGAAACCCCTCCGCCATAAGCAGTCTGTTTGGAAGCACACTCTTGAAAAAAAGAAATCGAAGCCTGCCCCACCCTACCGTTAGAACACCTTGCGGAAGCTCAATGTAATACGGTGAGGTTTTTTGTTCCTAGTATGGGCCGACTCGAATTGGTTTTTTATGCGGTGTTAGAAGGGAAATTTATGTTATGCCCACCATCCCGGCCCGAAGGCGACGTCAAAAGCCCTCCCACCAAAAGCAATTTCCCAGGACTCCAATTTCCTCTAGGCGGGACTCAGGATGAATCCAATTATGAAAAAATCCCATCATCTATAATGAAGCAATTCGTAACTCTTGTTGCCTTCGTTCTCTTTGCTCTGGTCACATATTGTAGCGGTGCTGATTATTACATCGATTCAGTGAACGGATCAGATGACAATAATGGCCTTTCGATACGAAAGCCCTGGAAGTCGCATATGAAAGCGGAGTCAGCCTTATTGGCTGCAGGAGATGTAGTCCACTTCAAGAGAGGATCTACTTTCTCCGGCAATATTCGAATTGGTGAATCTGGAACGGTGGCCAAGCCGATACGGCTGACTTCCTATGGGAAGGGCGATTTACCCAAGTTTACCAATCCCACTACGCGCGATGCCAGCGGCAACGCGATTACCCTTGGAGGCGACTACATCATCGTCGAAAACTTACATTTTCACGACACCCCAGGGGAACACGTTTCAGGGATGCTCATCATGACGCGACTGGCCGCGCTCCGTATCGAACTTGGTTCGGATCATTGTGTTATTCGAAATAATGAATTCATCAAGACTGGTCAGGGCATTATGTCAGCTGGCGAGCACACTTTGATAACAAAGAATTATTTGGATGGGCCGAGTTATGCACTGTGGCGAACATCAAAAAGTAGCTGGGGACCGATGGGGATACATTTAAATATCGGCAACCAGGAAGTGTCATTCAACACCATAAAAAATTTTGGGACTAAAGACAGTCCATGGGGCTCAGATGGCGGCGCTATCGAAATAGATTGCGGCAAATATCATAAGAAAAATATCTACATTCACCATAACTATTCGGAAGGAAATGCTGGATTTATTGAATCCAGCTGGGACTACGATTGGCCACGATATCGACAAGAAATCTATAACTGGAGAGTGGCCTTCAATGTTTGCTACGACGGACAGTCATGGCTGTTCATGTTAGCGCCATGCACAGGTATCTATTTCGATAACAATACGATAGCTCGATACAATGGATTCGGGAGATCTCAAAATGCCTGCGCTCGTATTGATGTTCGAGGCGGCAGTCCTATTGGCAAACCTTCGGGGGCCCATTTCAGGAACAATCTTTTTATCTATTCGTCCTCTCCTTATAACGGCAATCGATCTGGTGGCGCACTGAAAACAGCAAACTGGTACTCGAAGTATAAATCTCCAAACACTAGATATATGGGGGATAGCAGTCAGGCAGGCAGCGGCGATCCAGGCCTTGTCGATCTTGAGAAACAAGATTACCACCTCAAACCAGATAGCCCATTACGCGGCAAAGCGATCAACTTAAGCGAGTTCTATAAATCCGACTTTGATGGTAGTCCATTGCCTAAGACCGGCAACTGGGATATCGGTGCAATTCAATACAAACCGACCAAGCCTACCAAAAAATCACAGCCCAGCGTGCATCCCTTATCCGCGACAGAGTAATTCTAGAGCGCCTCGGATGCATAGATGGCACCGGCATAATTAAGCTCAGAAAAACCAATACACCATCGATAAAGAAAAGGCCATCAACGAAACCTTCTACAGCGGCGATGCCGAGAAACAATTCGAAGCGATCCGCCACTACATCCACACTGTTTCCGGTGCGGAAAATACCCCTGCTCCTGCAAAGAAAGAGTGATCCTTATTGAGCCGAGTTCATCTCTGTGAGGATGCTTTTGAGCCGGACTTCCTGGGCCTTCGAATAGGTAGGCTGCCGGGAGACTTGGCGGATCAATTTTTCACGATGATTGCGGAGTTCATCCTGCGCCTGAGTCTTGTGCATCAAGCAACTTAAAATCCGTATACATATTAAAATATGCCCCAAACAGAAAAACCAAAATAGCAAGAGCAACCGTCAAGTTCCTCGCCAAAAGCGAATTGACCTTTAAATAAAATGCAGGGAAGAAGAGTTTCGAGGCCTAATATTGGACCAAGCTACATTAGTTTTTTATTCGGTTTTGAAATAATCAACGTGTAACCTATTTACGGTTACAACGAACGGTATTCAGAAAATAAGCGTAACCGCTACTACTTTTTGAGTAACGGACGGCAAGGCCAGCAAGAATGTCTCGAGCACCCTTCTTTCGAATCCATCCATGAATAATTTCGACGATCCATTTCAAGAAGCACGAGCAAAATGCCCTATTCACATCGGCACTTTTCAGGGAGAGCGCATACCTATGATTTTGCGTCACCAAGATGTTCGCAATGCCGCAAAGGATACTAAAACCTACAGTTCTGATGCTCCCCGACGTATTCCCATCCCCTCTGAAGAGGACGTCCGCACCGTGCGCCAGTATCCGCTAGAAGTCGACGCCCCCGCACACGCTGCATATCGCAAAATTGCAGAGCCCTTCTTCCTACGTCCGAAGCAGCCCGAAGTACAGGCAAAAATCAATATCCTAATTGAATCACTCCTTTTGAGAGCATTTGAGGCGGACTCCATCGATGCTGTTAAAGACATTGCAATCCCACTACAATCCTATGCTTTGACTTATCTCCTAAATGTCCCGGAAAAGGAGGCGGAACTCTGGGTCAGCTGGGGGCTCCATGTCTTTAAGGATGGTGATGGAAAAGCCAAGGGCCCTTTCATGGAAGATTACTGTAAGAAGATGTTTGAAGCGGCTTCAAAAAATCCAGGTGAAGATTTCTTCTCTGCTCTTAATGAAGCGGAATTCGAAGGTCGACTCCTCAATTTAGAAGAAAAACTTGGCTTTGCGAACATCGCTTTCGCCGGAGGACGAGACACCATTATTCATACCGTTACTCGCATTATATCCCACTTCGCCCGAAGCCCCCTAGACCTCGATTGGATCCTTGAAAACCCAAAGCGAATCAAACACGCCTCGGAGGAATTCTTTCGACTCTTCATCCCTCTCACTCACATAGGAAGGATCTGTCCAGTAGGCACCAATGTCCATGGTTTCGAGGTGAAGCCAGAAGGTCGCGTCTCTCTCTGTTGGTCGTCTGCCAATCGTGACCCTGAAGCCTTCGACGACCCAAACGTCACTAAGCTCGACCGAAGACCAAACCCCCACGTTGCCTTCGGTTTTGGAGCCCATCTCTGTCTCGGCGCCCATCACGCCCGCGTCATCGTACGCGCTTTGATACAAGCTCTAGCCAACAATGTTTCGCAAATCGAAATCCTAAAAGCCGAGGAACTGATTGAACGGGAACCTGATTATACTCGCATGATCGGATACGAGTTCCTGCAGGTGAAATTCACAAGACGAAAAAATTGATCATTGGACTAAGAGCTTCCGTAGAGTCACACTTGTTCCCGTTGATTTCATTCAACTATGCGAAACCAAGAATACTTTCTAAGGTGCGTGGCACCTGGCTCCTCCCTAGCCTTGTGGGCGCGAAAGTGTTTCCTAAGCATTTTATGGTAATCCACCATACCCGGGGGAACATCTAGCGCACACCCTACTTCAAAAGGTGCGAGAGTTTTTTCGGTCCCTGATATGGGTGTTGCTTCGATTGTTTTGTGATTTGCTTTTAGAGCGGATGATTACTTGTCTATGCCCATCATTTGCATACCCATTTTGTATTCAGCCGCCTGCATTGTTCGAGCAGTTTTCCAATAATCAAGGAATGCCTCGCTTTGAGTGGGGGTGAGGACATCGGGGATGTTTTTGGCTATTTCCACGTCGGTCGCTCTCCAGCGTTCCTTGATTACTCTGAAGTCTCCGGTTTCAACCAATTTTTCCCAGTTTTCTTCATCGCTGCCGTTCCCTTCTCCCGAGTTGAGCCGTGCCTGGTAAAGAGCGTCGACGAGGCGTTCCTCGACTTCAGGAGTAAGCGGTTCATCGGAAAGGGTATTGCGTATACCTCGCATCTGCCGACGTTCCGGGAGTTGTTGCTCATACCTTTTAAAGGATACAGCATCCTCTTCGTTCTGAAGGAACTCATCAATTTTCACGCTGCTATCCTCGGCTAATTTTTCCATTTCAACAGCAAGAGATGCGCGTCCCTCTTCGTCTGCCTGCACCCACTTCATTCCCAGTTGCTGCTGATCAAGTATGCGCTTTGTCAGAAGTTCTTGGAAGTATTTCAATTCCTCGTCGTTGAGTCCAAGGGAGTTGATAAAATCTCCGTAAATCATGGGAAGTCCAGCTTCGATTCCCTGTTTAATCATGGCGCGCCCAGCGTCGGTTTGCAACACCTCGGACATCGATCGCAATGGCTTATCGCCCTTTTCGTCGTTTTCTTTTCCGGGCCTTTCGGTCACCTCCTTTCGACTTGAGATTACCGAGTTTGAATCGGCCACAGGGGCTGAGAGAGAGAGCCGCCGTGATTTCTCAGGTTCATCCTTGGTTGAAGCGTCGGCTCTTGCGAGTTCACCCCGAAGAGACTTGAGTCGACTTTCCTGCACCAAGTAAACGACAAGGCCTACTATGATTGCGACGACAGTTGTTGGGAGATATCTCATACAAGTATGATTGGAAAATCTCTCAGGTGGGAAAAGAAGAAAAGTATCATTGCCAAGGCTAATTAGAGCTTAGGTTAAAGCTCTCTATGGCTGAATCGTTCCTCCCTAAAATGAGATGAGCGTTACTCTGATTGGCCTTTAAGAGGTTGGACCAAATACGACTACTAAGGGTTTTCCAATAGCTAAAAAAATCTTTGCCATAGTTTACATTTTTGATGAACAAGGTACGGTCTGCTTTCTCATGAAAGCTAAGTTATTTATCCTTTGCCCAATACTACTTGCCGCTTCTCTATCTGCAGAGCCGAATGGTAGCTATCCTTCTCTGCCTAGTAAGATTCTATCCAACTACACTCCAAAGATTACCTCAAAGAAAACACCTAAATCTTTTGCCAAAAGTGCCAATTTATTTCTAGCTTCTTTAAGTAAAGAATTAAGGGCTCAAGCAGCCTTACCTTTTGACAGTTCAGAAAAAGCAAAATGGACTAATGTTCCCCCGCGTGGGCCTCAAGGTGGCGTAAGATTAGGCGACTTAAATGAATCACAAATAGAAGCCGCTCTCAATTTATTGAGCACGGTCTTAAGTGAACAAGGCTATAGCAAGGCCCGTAATATTCCCCTAGCCGATGATCAGCTCCTTAATAACGGCAAACGCCGTCCAGGATTTGGTGCTGAAGACTACTGGCTCGCAATATTTGGTAAGCCTTCTCCCAATAAACCTTGGGGGTTACAATTTGATGGGCACCATATCGCTATCAATCTCGCATTCCATGGCAAGCGTATGTCTATGTCTCCAACATTTATCGGAACTCAACCTCGTGAGTTCAAGCTTGGTGAAGATACGGTAGTTCCAATGCTACATGAGGCTCCGTTAGGCCTTAAACTCTACAACAGCCTAAACGACGCTCAAAAAAAGGATGCTCTTATTGGAAGCAAACGTGCAAACCTAATAACTGCTGCAGGAAAAGATGGCTTTATTCCAGAGCCTATCGGCGTTTCATGTAAAAATTTTAATAAAGCACAGCGCAAGGCCCTTCTTGATGTTATCCAGGCGTATGTTGGTGATCTACCGAAATCATATCATAAGCATCGTATAGATGAGCTAAGTTCTGAAATTGATAAAATGTCATTTTCTTGGTGGGGACCTACTCTTAAAAATGGAGATTCTTCCTACCGGATTCAAGGGCCCACAATAATTATTGAATATGCAGGGCAGGACTTAGGCGGGGACCCTCACAATCATCTTCATTCGATGTATCGCGATCCCACTAACGAATATGGAGCCCGTTTAAAGTAAGTTAAGTAATGATTTAACCAAAAAGACCATCCACCACCAGGGAGAATCGTCGCAGGCCCTATGGCATGGGGTGGAGGGACTTTTGTCCCGATATGAGCGTTACTCCGATTGGATTTTTAGTTGGCTTCCCCCTGAATCAAAGAAAGGATTCCGAATCAGCATGATACTGTACGGAGATTATTTATGTCCTTAAAAACAGCCTTCTGAGTTGAAGATGGGACCTTCCCTTCATCGCACAAATCTTCTTCGAGCAAATCTGCCCATTTGATAAGATAGGCAATGACGTTTTCCCGGACATGGTGAGGAAAATAAACATTTTCGGTTCCAAGACGGCGCCTTACTTCCGGATCACTTAGTCGCTCTAGCTGCCTGACATCTGTGGCACTTAGGCCCATGCGGTTGAGGGAATAGAAAACAAAGTCCATGGAAGCACCCGATACTTGGCATGCCCCAACGTCCTCGGGCTCCCAAGCGCCTTCGTCCAAGGCCGGACGATCTCCAAAATCTGGCCGAGGTGGAGAAATCCTTGGCTGGTGGACGTTAGCACTAGCCTGCTTACCCCAATCACCCTCTTGCATCATTGCCTTGCTCTGAATCTCAGAAGCCTCCATGCCTGTAACTGTTTGGATCAAATGGCCACAGTTACAGTTAGCAAAACTCGACCACCTGTAGGTAACATCGGGTTTTTTGAGGTTTTCTGCCGTTTGGCGAAGTGCTGAAACTAGGTAGGGGGTTGGACTAGCCACGATACGATTTGGTTCGTTGGAAAGATGCCCAGCAAATACTGCTGGTCAAGTTATTTGAATGCTTACGTCTAGGAGATATTCGGCAGAGATAAAAAGATATGATACACCTGTGATGAAACACTGTCAGGAGGGTAACGAAATCAATGTCGGGCCCATGTTGAGCATGCTCGCTGCCTTCGTTAACGTATCGCGGGGATTATAGGTCTTATGGTGCCGGGCAGCCACACCACGATTGTGCATGGCCTATTCCTGGATCCAGATCTCAAACATCAGTGGGTATGGTTTCGGCGTAATCAGTTGACTAAGCAAAAGCTATAACGAGCCCAAGAGCGACAAGGTGCGACTCGAGTCTATTGTCAATAGTTAGAAGTATATCGGAGGACTAGCGCATCATCC
>DCQM01000006.1:613-12272 GCA_002323895.1 Akkermansiaceae bacterium UBA1518 | reverse complement strand
ACATGTTTCCCAGCCCTCATCGCTGCAATCGCCGCCGGTGCATGATGGTGGTCCGCCGTGCTAATCACCACTGCATCAATGTCTGGATTGCTCACCACTTCCCGCCAATCGGTCGTCGTCTTTGCTCCCTTAAATCTTTTCTGCACCGCTTCAAGTGTCTTCCGGTTGATATCGCAGAGAGTATGGATGTTCTCTGCCTTAACTCCGTTCAAATTTGCTCCCCCACGACCACCAGAGCCAATGATTCCCATATTGAGTTTCCCGTTTGGCGACTTTCCTCGTACCACCGAAGGAGCGAGAGCAGAAGCGAGACCAAAGCCGACAAACTTTCTTCGGCTAAAATTTGAGATTTGTTTATTCATAACTTTAAATCGAAATTGTTAGGGATTCCGACAAGGTTGCGATTTTGATCGCGTATTGCAAGATCATGATTTTAAAAACTTTCCAAAACCACTCGATTCTTGGAGCCATCTTCTTTGGTATCTTTGTCGCCCCGAGCTTCTCTGACGAAAAAGAAACGAAATCCAAAGCTAATTCCGACGTGAAAAAGGCCTTTATCGACGGCACCGGGCAAGGGTGGCGTGAACTCACCGGCGAGGACTTTGTGAATGTGAATTGCAACCCAAAAACCTGGACTTGGGACGGCGGGCATGCCTCTTGCACCGGTAATCCCGTAGGCGTTATTCGCATGAAAAAGCCCACAAAAAACTTCGAACTTGTCTGCGAGTGGATGCACAAAAAACACGCGGGAAACTCTGGGATCTTCGCTTGGGCCAGCCCCGCTTCCATCGAAAAACTTGCCGCCGGGAAAGGTCGCCTCCCCGATGGCATCGAAGTCCAAGTTCTAGACCTTGGATACGAGACCAACTGGGAAAAAAATAAAGGAGAGCCCTCTGATTGGTTCACCTCTCATGGTGATGTCTTCCCCACCGGACCAGCTAAAATGAAGCCCTTTCCACCTGTCGCTCCAAACGGCAAACGTAGCTTCCCGACCAAACGTCTCACCAGAGGCATCAACGAGTGGAACCACTACTATATCCGAGCTATCAACGGTGAGGTGCGCCTTTGGGTAAATGGCGAAGAAGTTTCGGGCGGAACGAACTGCGAACCCGCCGAAGGCTATCTCTGCCTTGAATCCGAAGGTTCCCCCATCGAATTTAAAAACATCCGCCTTCGGATCTTACCCTAGAATGACCACCGTAACCAAAAAGCCCCCAAGGTGATCCCACCAGAGACTTATCAATTTTAGAAGTTTAGGGTGAGCCCCTGTCTTCCCCAAAAGTGAACGACCACTCAAACTAAGAGGAGGCAGCGGCATCAAGGTATATCAGGATGCCACCTGTGAAAAGAGTGATCAGATCCTACTCCGACTGATCACCAACTAGTTCATTGATACTGGTAATCACATCGCGCGCCTGAGATATCGGATTCACCGCGCGATCGTGGTGCACCAACACTCCATTCCGAAACAGAAAAGTTTCACGACGCGGCTTACTCTTGGGATGCTCGATTCGATAGGCCTCACAAATTGTTCCGGTCGTATCGCAAAGAAGGGGGAATGGAATTTCGAACTTGTCCGAGAAAGCTCGTTGCTCGGCAATCGTGTCCATAGAAACCCCTACCACTTGAATCTTATTTTCCGTCAATATCGCAAATGCAGACCGCAGCGATTTCACCTGCTTAATTCATCCCGGTGTATCCGCCTTTGGATAAAAGAAAACGACCGCCCACGGGCCAGACGTGGCATGCCCAATATTTACCTCTTGGCCAAATTGATCCGGCGCTGACAATTTTGGAGACCGCCAACCATTCATGTGTGGATCCACATTCTCGTAAACCGTGCACGCTGTCATAAGAATAGAGAAACAAACTAGGGAGAAAAAACACACAGCTTTCACGAACGTCATCCTGCTGAATCAAATCAATCTCTACAATCAGTCTTTCAAATTCTCGACAAGGAATCCCAGTGAAACCAAAAACCGATCCATCTCTTTCACCGTCTCATCATATTTCGCCGTGTTAAAGAAACCATGCGGCTGTTCCTCATAAAGAAACAACTCGGAGCGAACCCCCGCCTCCTTCATGAGAAGGCGATACTTTTCCGCTGTCGCTACCGGGATTAACTTATCCTTAGTGCCCAAAAAAACAATCGTGGGTGGGGTTTCTTTATCAAGGTTATGCATTGGCGAGATCTGTTTCCAATACTTCTCCACCCTGCTATGGCCATATCCTTTCGGGCCATTATCGTAGACCGGATTAAAAAGAACCAATGCATCTGGCTTAGAGGACACTGAAACATCCTCACCCTTTTCCAAAATATCTTTCGTTGTGCCGGTCGCCGCGGCCACATGCCCTCCTGCCGAGCCACCACCAGCAGCTAGCTTGCTGGGATCAATTCCCAACTCCTCCGCATGAGAACGAATCCATCGAACCGCTGAATTTCCATCTTTGACACACTCGAGCGGCGACGTTCCATTACGACTCTTCACTCGATACTCTGCTGAAATCGCCACCATCCCACGCTTCGCAAGATACTCGCATTGTGGATAGAACTGCGAAGGCGTTCCACCGCTCCAACCACCACCGAAGAAAAAAACAATCGCTGGCCTGTGATCACTCGCCTTGTGACCTTTAGGGTTAAAAATATGCAGCTGAAGCTCAACCTTCCCGACCTTTTTATAAGTCTTTTTCTCATCAGGAATTAGCTGCTCGGCAAACGACATGGAACAGGCGACGACAAGTAATAAAATAAACCTCATAAAACAAATACGTCTGAAGACTCCACGATTCTTCGGAAGCTTGTATAAAAATCCTACGGACGTTCTTCGGCCTTCCAGTCCGCCGCCCTTGGATTCTCTCTTACTCTTCCCATTCCCTCAACTGTTAGCCAACCAATCGTGGTCAGAGCCCCTAGCAAACAGAGCCAAATCAACAGGCGGCCAAACCATGGTTCCCTGATCGGTTCGTTGATCCCCAAGGCAGGACTTCGCTCATCAACAAATGGAATCGGATTGATCTCCTTCTTCTTCGGCAACTTCAGTTGTTTGATCGCTAGGCCCGCCAACAAGTGACGAACTTGCTCTTTGGCATCATAATTCATGCCCGGACTGATTCCCGAGGCAATATCCGAAAACCACCTGAAATAATCGATCTGAAAGATACAGCTTTCACGATTCTCTCCGGAAAAGAAAATCTCAGCCGTATCGAAATTCACGACCCCCGCAATTCGCCCAAAGTCGTTCAGCAATCGATTGGCATATTTCGAAACCGTCTGTATTTCCTGCTCCTCAATCTTAATCTCACTTACCAATTTCCCCTTCTCCCACTGCGACATCACCCACGGAATTCCTTTTTCATCCAAACCACAATCCAGCACTTCAGTTAACGACGAGTGCCGTAGAGCCTTGAGTTCAGCCAACGCCCCTCGAAGGTTTTGCGATCGCTTCAACTGCTCACGCTCATCTTCGTCCAATAAAATCCGCGTGAGCCTCAAGTTAGTTCCATCGCTCCCTCGAACCCGGTGAACCGTGCGAGTCTGACTCTGCTCGATAAGGTTCTGAATCTGGAATTTTTCGGTCATTGATTTAAGAGATCACGATTTAACCAAGCCAAAGACAACGCGTCCAGTGAATCTCCAGGCCAGAAATCACCTTCGCCTTTTTCACACCTTCCGTTAATCTCTTTCCATGGCTCACATCCAAGATCTTCTGCAAGAAATCTCTCTTCTTTCATCAACCTCCGCCACCCTAGATTGGGACCAAGAAACTTATTCGCCCGCACGATCAGTTGCACATCGAGCCAAACAACTCGCTTACCTCCAAGGAAAAATCCACAAACTTCAAACCTCAGACGAATTCTGTGATGGTCTCGCCTCCCTCGACCCCGCCAACCAACGCGAACTCACCCACCGCTACGAGCGCGCCACCAAGCTGCCGCAGAAACTCGTAGAGCGCGACTCCGAAACATCCTCCCTTGCCAAAGCCGCCTGGTCCGAAGCTCGTGAAAAAAACGAATTCCAAACCTTCGCTCCCCACCTCGCCAAACTCCTCGAAATCGCCCGTGAAAAGACTCATCACTGGGGCTTCGAAGATGAACCCTATGATGCTCTTCTTTGTGAATACGAACGTGGAGCCAAAACCCGCGAAATTGCCACCCTCTTCGATTCCATTGATACCGAGCTCGCCGAAATCGCCGCCGCCGCTGTTGAAAAATCATCCGTCATCCCTGCCGATTTTCTTTACGGCCCCGCCCCGATCGAAGCCCAACAAAGCTTAAACCACGAAATTGCTGAATCTCTAGGCTTTGACTTTACCCAAGGCCGGATCGACACCACCGCCCACCCCTTCTGCACCACCCTCGGACCTGCCGACGTCCGCCTGACCACTCGCTACGAAAACAAAGACTTCGCCTCTTCTCTCTTCGGTGTCATGCACGAAACCGGCCACGGGCTTTACGAACAAGGCCTTCCCGCCTCCGAATTCCACCTTCCTTCGGGCCAAGCCGTCTCCCTTGGCATTCACGAATCTCAATCACGTCTCTGGGAAAACCACGTTGGTCGCTCCCGCCCTTTTTGGGAAAAATGGTATCCCCGCGCCCAACAACTCTTTCCTCATCTTCGCGAAATCTCGCTCGATGAATTCCTCCCCGCCGTCAATCGTGCCGCTTATTCCCCAATTCGCGTCGAAGCCGACGAAGCCACTTACGACCTTCACATTCTCCTCCGCTTTAAACTCGAACGCGCCCTTCTCGCAGGAGCACTAGAAGTCGCCGATGTTCCCACTGCATGGGATGACGAGTTCGAAAAACTCTTCGGCTTCAGACCCCAAACTGATTCTGAAGGCTGTCTTCAGGATATCCACTGGTCCATGGGTGGACTCGGATACTTCGCCACTTACTCGCTGGGCAATATCAATTCCGCCCAACTCTTCGAGGCCGCCATGAAAGATGAGCCCACCTCCTCTGCTTTCTCGAAAGGCGACTTCCTCCCTCTCCTCGGCTGGATGCAAAAGAATATCCACCAGCACGGCTCGACTCTCTTTCCTCAAGATCTAATGGAACAAGCCACTGGATCCAAAACCGATCCAAAACCCTATCTCAAGCATCTCCGCCGTCGTTTCACCAATCAGGTTTAATAGGATCCAGCTGACCGCTTGAACTATCGCTCAAGCTCTATGGTATCTGCTCGTTGCTAAGGATACAAAATGCGTCACTTGACCTCTCTATTTATTTTGATTATTCTAGAATTATGAAACTAAGGGAGGCCATCATTACTTTGACCGCACTTGCGCAAGAATCCCGGTTAGAAATGTTTCGTCTTCTCGCTAAGAACAGTCCAGATGGACTTTGCGCCGGAGATCTTTCACGGGCCTTAGGCATTCCCAAACCCACCTTGTCTTTCCACCTCAAGGAATTGAGCACTGCGGGGCTGATCGATTCGGAGAAGACCGGACGCTCCATCAAGTATCGGCTCCAAAGCAAGAGGATGTCTCAGCTCATGGCGTTCCTCACCGAAGACTGCTGTCAGGGACGGCCCGAACTTTGCTGCCCAACAAAAACCAGTATTTCTTAACAAGCATCACAAAAAAATTATGCCTACAAAAATTGGAATTAACGGATTTGGCCGGATCGGCCGACTCGATCTCCGCGCAGCCTTCGATTCGAAAGAGCTCGAATTTGTCCATATCAATGAACCTCATGCCAGCGCGCAAGCTGCTGCACACCTTCTTGAGTTCGATACCGTGCACGGTCGCTGGGATCACGAAATCACCACAGATGAACAATCGATCACAATTGATGGACAGACCATCAGCTATTCATCAAAGGACACCCCAGGCGCCGTTGATTGGGCTAAAAAAGGAGTAGAGATCGTTCTCGAATGCTCTGGAAAATTCAGAACCCCGGCTCTTCTCCAACCCTATTTTGACCAGGGGATTAAAAAGGTTATCGTCGCAGCTCCAGTCAAGGAAGGCGCCCTCAATATTGTAGTTGGGTGTAATGAACATCTCTATCGGCCCACCGAACACCACCTCATTACCGCCGCTTCCTGCACCACTAATTGCATCGGCCCAGTAGTCAAGGTCATCAACGAAACCTTCGGAATTAAACACGGTATGATTACCACCCTTCACGATCTCACCAACACTCAAATCATTGTGGATGCTCCTCATCCAGATCTCAGACGAGCTCGCTCTGCCATCAACTCGCTTATCCCGACAACCACTGGATCGGCTACCGCTATTACCATGGTTTATCCCGAATTAAAGGGCCGCCTCAACGGCGTGGCTGTTCGCGTCCCTATGCTCAACTCGTCCCTAACCGACTGTGTCTTCGAATTGGAAAAAGAAAGCTCCGTCGAAGAAGTCAACGCAGCGCTCAAGACAGCATCGGAAGGCGAACTCAAAGGAATTCTCGGCTACGAGGAACGACCTCTGGTTTCGGCCGACTACGTCAACGATCCCCGTTCAGGAATCGTCGATGCACTTTCCACTATGATGGTGAACGGAACGCAGATTAAATTGCTGGTCTGGTATGATAATGAGTGGGGCTACTCCAATCGGATGATGGACCTCACAAAGATCGTGGCCTCATCCCTTTAAGAGATGAACGTCAAGAATTACGTGCTTGTCACTGCCGCCTACTGGGGATTCACCCTCACCGATGGCGCTTTGAGAATGCTTGTTCTCTTAAACTTTCATGAAAGGGGGCTTAACCCGATCCAACTCGCTTTTCTCTTCCTCCTTTATGAATTCTGCGGAATTCTAACCAACCTTTTCGGAGGTTGGTTAGCTTCGACCAAGGGGCTCAAAATCACGCTTACCTCCGGGCTCTCTCTCCAAATCATCTCACTGGTATTACTCTCCTTAATCAACCCCGACTGGGGGCTTTGGCCTGCGGTAGGCTACATCATGGGGACCCAGGCCCTTTCCGGTGTGGCTAAAGATCTTACAAAAATGAGCTCAAAGAGCGCAGTCCGTGTGCTCCTTCCCAAAAAAGATTCCGCAACTCAATCCGGTCTCTTCCGCTGGGTTGCCATTTTAACCGGATCGAAAAACGCCCTCAAAGGAGTAGGATTTCTTCTTGGGGGAGTCCTGCTCGCGAGCCTCGGATTTCAGTGGAGTCTCTGGGTCATGGCATTCGCGCTAGGCCTCGTTTTACTCACCTCAATCTTAGGACTTCAAGGAGACTTGGGCCGATCGAAACAGAAGGCGAAATTCAAGGAACTCTTCTCAAAATCACGCGAAATTAACATCCTGTCCTTTGCGCGATTCTTCCTCTTTGCCTCCCGCGACATTTGGTTCGTGGTGGCCCTCCCCGTTTTCCTCAGCGCCCAGCTCGGTTGGGATTTCACCGCCATCGGTTCCTTCATGGCGATCTGGATTATCGGATACGGTATCGTGCAAGCCTCCGCTCCCGCCATTGCCAAGAAAAAGGGCGATGTTGGCCGCACGGCCGCAACTACTCTTGCTTGGGGAATTGCCCTCACCGTGGTCACCGTTGCTATCGCGGTGGGGGTGCAATTCGAATGGAATCTCACAAAGACTATCCTCGGAGGACTCATTCTTTTCGGAATCATCTTCGCTATGAATTCGGCCCTTCATTCCTACCTCATCCTAGCCTACTCAGATTCGGACAAAGCGGCCCTAAACGTTGGCTTTTACTATATGGCAAACGCTGGGGGCCGACTTTTTGGCACCTTGCTTTCAGGCCTCATCTATCAGTGGCACGGACTTTCAGGGTGCATGTGGACCAGCTCAATTTGCGTTCTTATTGCCGCTTCCACCGTCGTTGCGCTGCCACGGAATCGAGACCGTGTGAACACAGTTTCCTAAGTTCAAGGAAAACAAAAAATCCACCGTCAACTCGTGACGATGGATCTGAAATTAGCTAGATGAAAGCTACTTCGCCTTTTTGGCAGCAAGCTCTTTAATCTTGATATTCTTGAAGCTCACGATGTCTCCGTGACCACAAAAAGCGATATGGCCTTCACGGCGCTTCGCTCCTTGATGCTTCGGCTTGGTCTTATTGATATCATCGAGGTTGGCCTCCATTATAACCGTGCCATTTAGCTCCACTTTTACGTTAGCACCATCGATGGTCACTACCTCTTTATTCCACTCACCAACCGGCTTGAGATGACCTTTCTTGGCAGCGACTAAGGTATAAAGCCCACCGTGGAATTGGAAGTCCTTAAGATTAGCATACTTAGGGTGGGTGTTGTCGAGGATCTGGATCTCCATACCAGTGTAAGCAGCATCGCCTTGACCTGGGTAATGAATCCCAAGTCCGTTGTTTGCTCCTGGAGTAAGCTTAAACTCAAAGTGTAAGACATAGTTGGAATACTGCTTTTCGGTCTTCAGAACGCGGCACTTTCGAGTCGAAGTGATGGTGCCATCTTTGACCTCGTAACCAGCTTGCTCAGCCTTGCCGGCAGCACCCCAATTGGCAAAATCCTTGCCGTTAAAAAGATCAACGAATTCCCCCGCGCAGGCGGAGCTGATGGTGGCGATTGCCAGTAGCATTGCTTTCATAATTTTTTAGGTTTTGGGGTTTAGAGTTCTACGGTTTTACCAGTGCGAAAGCTTTCATCGGCCGCTGCAACAATACGCATAGAGCTGATAGCATCGTCCATGTGGTCCCCAAGATCGGTATCTTCTAAAATCGCTTTGAGGAAGTATTCCTGCTCGCGATAGCACAATCCGTCGTGATCCGGCTCATCATCGGTGGTAATCCAATCGTCTTCTTTCACAAACTGACCTTCGTCATTAAGTTCGCTGTAATGGAGTCTCAACGCTTCGGTCTTGCTGTGGGAATCGACATCCGCTGAAGCCCCCTCCCCACTCGCATCTTTGGCGGAGATCGTAACACAGCCTTTCGGGCCAACGACGTCCTTAACGAAAAAGGCGGTTTCGCTCATCATGGGACCCCAGCCAGCTTCATACCAACCAACGCTTCCATCTTCAAAGGTCACTTGAAGTTGGCCATAGTTCACCATTCCTTCTGGAAGTTCATCAGTCAGGCGGGCTCCAATCCCACTGACGCGGACCGGCTTGCTTCGAGTCATTTGGCACATCACATCGACGTAGTGAACTCCACAATCCACGATAGGAGAAATGGAAGACATCAAGTTTTTATGAGTCTCCCAATTGGCGCCACTCGACTGCTGATTTAGGTTCATCCGCATCACAAGCGGCTTACCAAGACTGTGAGAAACCTCGATGAATTTGATCCAACTCGGGTGGTGCCGGAGGATATAGCCGATTACCAACTTACGTCCAGTCTCGCGGGCCTTGGCAACGATCTCTTCGGCTTCCGCGACCGTTTCAGCAAGAGGCTTTTCGATAAAAACATCAGCCCCAGCTTCCATCGCTGCGTTAGCAAAATCAGCGTGGGTATCCGGGTAGGTTGAGATGGAGACTGCATCCGGTTTGGTAGCCTCAAGGGCTTCATAATAATCACCAAACTCAGGATAGCTTGCTTCGAGATCTTCATTGAGCGCCCTACGGCTGCCCTCCGAACGGGTGACAATCCCGCAAATCTCAAACCCATCGATCGCATGGTATGCCCGGGCATGGGAAGTCCCCATATGACCCGCACCAACACATAATACTTTAATCGTCTTGCTCATGATTTTGAAATTCTTGTTCCTGCTCCGCTGCAATCTCGGGATCACCCTTGGGAGGCCCCTTTTTTAAAACTTTGATTGCTTTGAAAAACTTCACCATTCCGCCAATCGAACACCCGATGATAATGACGACGATTGCGACAGCCGCAAAGTCGCCGACGTGGAGGGCCAGAATCATTCTTCGGAGTCGTCCTTGGATTTATCCCAGAAACCCACAAAGAAAATTACCGCGATCGCCACAGCCATATAAGCGGGAAGCATCCAGTAATCCTTCCAAAGGTTACTAGTAGATGAGAGAAGCTCGGAATCAACCCCACTCGGCATCGTAACCGAGAACATCTGCCCAAATTGCTCAAAAAAACCAATCTTCTCTTCAGGTCGACCCGCCGCGATAGCAGAGCCAAGAGAATCCGAAGTTGGCTTCACTGGTGCCAACTTCGCGGCGGCAACTTTAAAGCCGATGAACATCCCCACCCCTTGGGTGAAGAAGACCAACATACTTTGCACCTGACCCTTGATATTCTTGGGAGCAATCCGGTCCGCATACATGAAGCCGGTAACGAAGAAAAAGTCGTAACAAATTCCGTGGAGAGCGATACCAGCGAAGAGCATCCAAGCGACCTGATCAGGAGCGCCGAGAGCGAACAAGATGTAGCGCAGAACCCAAGCCATCATGCCAATCATAATCATCCATTTTACTCCCAATTTTCGGAAAAAGAATGGAATCAATAGCATAAAGAAAATCTCCGACATCTGGCCAATAGACATTGCCGAAGCGGGTTGCTCAAATCCCATATTCGCAAGGAATGGAGAAGCATTCGAATAATAGTAAGCAAGAGGAATACAAATCAAGGTAGAGCAAATCATAAAGACCGCGAAAGCTGGAATAGCGAACATCTTAAACGCATCAACCATAAACAACGCCCTCACATTAACCGGCTGACCAGCAGAGGGAGGGGGCGTATTCGGAAGACAGAAACAGAAAGCACCTAGGGCAACCGAGGTAATGCCCGCCATCCAGAAAAGATTCGTACTTGCAGACCAACCTAAATATCCAGTGACCAAGCCCGCAACAATCCAACCGACCGTGCCCCAAACGCGCACCTTTGGAAAAACATCTCGTGGAAGGTGAGTAAACGCGATCGTATTACCTAATCCTAAAGTAGGCATGTAGCAGAGCATGTGGCCCATGAAGAGCCAAAAAACCAAGCTGCCATTTCCATTCCCAACCGCACCGGGAACCAACAGCATCAAAACTCCACCAACGAGCATCAAGACGCCCATTACTTTCTCCGACGAGAAAAAACGATCCGCAATCAGCCCCAAAAAAAGTGGCGCTATAATCGCCGCGATCGGAGCAGTCGAATAAGCATCTGCAATTACACCTCCCAATCCATTTCCTCCAAGAACGAGGAACAAGGTCACGAACCAGGCTCCCCAAACAAAGAATTGGAGAAACATCATAATCGACAACTTGGCCGTCGTGCTAGAATTGGAAGGAGTCATCGTTGTGTTTAGTATAAGTGAATTTTATTTTCAAGCCTCAACCCGCGAACGTTTGCGGTAAGAACTCGGAGTCATTTCATACATGCGCCGGAAGGCACGGGTAAAACTGGTGAGGGAGCCGAAGCCGGTGCGCCCAGCAATCACGCCGAGATCGAGCTCGCCTTGCTCTAGAAGATAAGTAGCCCGTACGAGACGGACCGACCGCACGAAGTTGCCCAGAGACACTCCGGCCCCGTCGCGAAAAACTGCGCGCAGGTAGCTTTCGGAAACCCCCATCGCTCTTGAAAGAGCTGGCATAGCGAGATCATCCTCGAGGTTTTCCATGACGTATTTCTTGATCTGTGCCACAAGGTCGGCATCCGGCTCAGTTTTGTTTTGCGCAGGCTCCGCGGTTTCCATCGCTTCGAACATCTTGCCAAGGGCGATGCTGCTCTGCAATCCATCCCCATTTTGAAATTCTGCCAAGAATTCCATCAGCAAACTCTTGGCATGATCATCTATCTTACGGCCACCCGAACGCCAAAGCTCGAG
>DCQM01000006.1:0-428 GCA_002323895.1 Akkermansiaceae bacterium UBA1518 | reverse complement strand
GGTTTCCATCGCTTCGAACATCTTACCAAGGGCGATGCTGCTCTGCAATCCATCCCCATTTTGGAATTCTGCCAAGAATTCCATCAGCAAACTCTTGGCATGATCATCTATCTTACGTCCACCCGAACGCCAAAGCTCGAGAATTTGCCGTGCCGGACCTTCAAGATCAAAGGTGACGTATAGCCACGTAAACTTTTCAGGTAAATCGATGTAATAATGGATCTGGTGGGGGAAGAGTAAATGAGCTTCCTCTTGATGAATCTGACGAGTTTTGGTCTCCACCCCCATACTTCCCTTACCCTCTAACGCAACCAAAAGCACGTATCGAGAGTGCTGGTCGTAACGGCCTGCTTTGGCTGAAATTCCATCCCAACCACTAGTCCGGTGATCCTGCGCCATCCGGCAAAATGAAACGATTTCGCGAGGCA
>DCQM01000015.1 GCA_002323895.1 Akkermansiaceae bacterium UBA1518 | reverse complement strand
AGGGTCTTCCCGAATCCAGTAGGAGCGTGAAGTAAACCCGACTTTCCCTCCAGATAGTGTCGCCATGTCTCAGTCTGAAAAGAAAAAGGCTTCCAGTTTTTGGCTTCAAACCATTTTGAAATTTTGGGGTGTAGCTCTTTCAATATGTCCGAGATTGAAATCAAAGTATCCCGGATTTCAGGAAGAGCCAGTGAGCACTTGACCGGAAGTCTTTCTTTGTTAGGTTCCGCCCGCTGGAGCAGATCAAGGAGGGTTGGCTGAGCTCGGTTTAAGGCGCTCGATTCGAAATCGAGTGATGCAGTGATGTATCCGTGGGTTCGAATCCCACACCCTCCGCCATTTCATTGGCGTTCGGCGTGTGTGGTGATATGATTTTCGTCACTTAAAGATTTATTAGAATCCTTTAAAGGTAGTATTCAATAAGTTAGCCTCCCTCAGATTAATATGACGGATTTGCCTTATCACCATGACGGGGAGCTGATTCCCTTCGGGCAACTAGTCTCGCGTATCTCCGGTCGTCTCGACACTGGAGAAACGCTGCGTCGGCTCTATGCCACCGATGCCTCGGAATATCAGGAGTTACCCGCCGGTGTTGTGTTCCCGGAGAGCGAGGAGGATCTGCGGGAAGTTATCCGCTTCGCTCGCCGTAATCGACTTGGCCTAATTCCTCGTGCTGCCGGCACCTCTCTTGCTGGTCAATGTGTTGGCGACGGTCTTGTTGTCGATATCTCGAAGCACTTCACCCGTATCCTCTCGGTGGATGAGAAGACCCGCCGCGTCCGTGTCCAGCCGGGCGTGGTTCGCGATGAACTGAATCGATTTCTCGCGCCCCGCGAAATGCTCTTTGGCCCAGAAACCTCCACCGCTAATCGCGCCATGATGGGGGGGATGGTGGGCAATAATTCGTGTGGCTCAAATTCGATTGTCTATGGCAGCACTCGCGATCACCTTGTTTCTCTCAAGGGCTTCCTGAGTGATGGAAGCAAGGTCACGATTGAGGCAATCAGCAGCGAGGAGTTCTTGGCAAAATGTGATGGGCCCGAAAGTCTGGAAACGCAAATTTACCAAGGAGTAAGAACGATGTTAAGTAATCCGGATAACCGTCGCGCAATTACTAAAAATTTCCCGCTCGCCTCTATTCCCCGTCGCAACACTGGTTATGCCCTTGATCTTTTGATGGATGCCGAAGTTTTTGATCCGGCATCCGAGAAACCGTTCAATCTTTGCAAGCTCATTGCCGGTTCGGAAGGAACGCTGTTTTTTGCGACCGAGATTGAACTCGCGTGTTCACCTCTCCCTTCATCACATGCCGCCCTCGTTTGTGGTCATTTCGAGAGTGTGAACGAATCGCTGCAGGCCAACCTGCTCGCTTTGCCTTACACGCCAAGTGCTTGTGAGCTAATCGATCGACACATCCTCGATTGCACCAAATCGAACCTTGCCCAGCAACGAAACCGGGATTTTGTGGTGGATGATCCTGGCGCGATCCTTGTCGTTGAGATTCGCCGGGACAGCCGGGAAGAAACCGAGGCTGCAGTGCGGGAACTTGTCGCTAGTTGGCAAGACGCCGGGCAGGGATACGCCTATCCCGTGCTCTGGGGCGAGGAGGGTCATAAAGTCTGGGAACTTCGCAAAGCGGGGCAGGGCTTGATGAGCAATGTTGTTGGCGACACGAAGCCTCGCGAGAATGTTGAGGATACGGCGGTCGATGTGAAAGATCTTCCCAACTACATTGCCGAATTTGACGAGTTGCTCTCGAGTAAATACAGCATTGATTGCGTCTACTATGCCCATGCGGGCTCAGGTGAACTTCACACCCGACCACTCTTCAATCTCAAGACGCCGGAGGGACAAAAAATGTTTCGTGATGTCGCCACCGATATCGCACATCTCGTGAAAAAATACCGAGGGTCCCTGAGCGGAGAACATGGTGACGGACGGCTGCGCGGTGAGTTCATTCCGCTGATGGTCGGAGATCTTTGCTACCAGCTGATGCGCGAGGTGAAGGGGTTATTTGATCCCGAAAATATCTTTAACCCGGGAAAGATCGTGGACACCCCGCCGATGGATACCTCGTTGCGTCACAGCCCGGGGCAGGGGACGCCGGATTACGAAACGGTCTTTGATTTTAGCGACACCATGGGTGTGCTTCGCGCTTCCGAGAAATGCAACGGATCGGGCGACTGCCGCAAAGGACCGCAGGCCGGCGGCACGATGTGCCCGAGCTACATGGCCACTCGTGAGGAAAAGCACACCACCCGTGCCCGCGCAAATATCCTGCGCCAAATTCTCACTGAGCCGGCGGATGCCGAACACCCCTTCAATAGCGAGGAGGTTAAGGAGGTCATGGATCTTTGTCTGTCCTGTAAAGCCTGCAAGTCCGAGTGTCCGTCGAGCGTGGATATGACCAAACTTAAGGCCGAGTTCCAGCAGCACTATCATGAGGCGAATGGCGTGCCGCTGCGCTCACGGATGGTTGCGCATTTTGCCGACAGTGCGCGCCTCGCCTCGTTTGCACCTCGGCTCTACAACGCATTTTTTCAGACTCCCATTCTGCGCCGTATCGCCAACCCACTTATCGGATTTCACTCTGAGCGCAGCATTCCGAAGCTTAACCGCATCACGCTGCGTCGCTGGTTTGCCGGCCGCACTCCACTTGTCCCCGCGCGTGATAAGCGCCTCGGTCGAGTCCACCTCTTCTGCGACGAGTTCACCAATTATAATGACCTGGATGCCGGCATCGCAACTGTCGAGCTGCTGGAGCTTTTGGGCTACGAGGTCAACTTGCCCGATCACGTCGAAAGCGGACGGGCTTCGCTTTCCAAGGGGCTTGTCCGGCGAGCCCAGGGCTTCGCCAATGAGAACGTCCGTCGGCTGTCCTCGATTGTTTCAGGGGAAGAGCCGCTCCTGGGTATCGAGCCGTCCGCGCTCCTCGGTTTCCGCGATGAATACCCTGCGCTGGTCGATCCTGCGCTGCGCGAAACTTCCCGAGAGCTCGCATCCCATTGTCTACTGCTCGACGAGTTCATTGTCCGCGAGGCCGATGCTGGCCGAATCGACAGTGCGTGTTTTACCGATGAGGTCCGCACCATTCAGGTTCATGGCCACTGCCACCAGAAAGCCCTCGCTTCAACGGATCCTACCTTGAAAATGCTTTCATTACCCGGGAATTATTCGGTGAGCGAAATTCCTTCCGGGTGTTGTGGTATGGCTGGGTCTTTCGGATACGAGAAAGAGCATTATGAAGTCTCGATGGAAATAGGTTCGTTGGTTCTTTTTCCTCATCTGAAGGAACTTGATCCATCGATTCTTGTCGCTGCCGCTGGAACCAGTTGCCGCCACCAGATTGCCGATGGTGTTGATCGAGCCGCTTTGCATCCGGCCAAGATTCTCCGTGACGCATTCGCCTGAGTTTATCAGCTGCTGAATTTTTTTGGGATCCCCTCGGAAAATCTCTCGCGCCATGTTCGCCTAGAATTTCCCCGCAAAAGATTGAGGAAGAACTTGCCGAAACTAGAAGTATAAAGGGAGGAAATCGAATCAAGCGAGCAAGAGTTATGAACAACGAAGAACAAAATTACGAGCAGTCCGGTTTGTCCCGACGGGGATTTTTGCATGGAATGGGTAGCGCCGGAGCCCTTTTGGGAATGACTGGGATGGCTGCGGCCGATGACACGCCGAAGGATGCTGGCGGGAAAGTGATTCCGGGCTTTGAGAAGAACAAGAACGACCCGAATGCTGCGAAAGGCTGGCAGTCGGTTTCGGATCGTAAGGTCCGTGTCGGCATTGCAGGATATGGGCTCTGCAAATTTGGGGCGGCATTCTTTTATCAAAACCATCCCAATGTCGAAGTGGTGGCCGCGACCGATCTCGACCCCGGTCGCTGTGCCGCTTTGGCCAAAGCGGTCGGTGCGAAGAAGACCTATCCGTCCTGCGAAGAGATGATTAAGGACAAGAGCATTGAAGCGGTTTATATCGCGACCGATGCGCCGAGTCATGCGCGTCTTGCTATCATGGCTTTGGAGCATGGTAAACACGCCTGTTCCGCGGTTCCGGCTGTTTTTGGGTTTGAGGCAGAAGACGAGGCGGAGAAATTATTCAATGCCGTCAAGAAGAGCGGCATGAAGTATATGCTTAATGAGACTTCGACTTTCCATGCGGCGCTTTATGAAAAACGGATGCAGTATCAGGCCGGAGCGCTTGGAAAGATCCTCTATTCAGAAGGAGAGTATTATCACGATGGCGTCGGTGTGCTCGGAAGTTATAATCCGAAGAATGGCAAGATCGATAAGTATGGTTGGCGCCGTTCCGTTCCGCCGATGTGGTATCCCACGCATGCGACGGCCTATTATATTTCGGTGACGGGCGGGCGGCTGACCGAGGTGTCCGGCTTGGGAACGAACAGTCTTTATCCGGTCTATAAGGAAGGCGATAACCAGCACAAGAATCCGTTTGGTTCCGAGGTTGCCATGTTCAAAACCAGCGAAGGGGGGGTGTCCAGAATGGCGGTGAGTTGGGATATGAAAAACGCCCACGGAGAGCAAGGTCGGGTCTACGGACAAAAGCCCCATGATAAGAAGATCAACGGGAGCCGTCCGCCCTTACCGCCTGGCGTGAGTGGAGGCGGTCATGGTGGTTCGCACGGACAACTGACGAATAACTTTATCGAGTCGATTCTGCTCGATAAGAAGCCCATCGTTGATGTCGGCGATGCCCTAAATATGACCTTGGCCGGCGTTATTGCTCATCAGTCGGCTCTCAAAGGTGGCGAGTGGATGAAGGTCCCGCAGTATGATTTGTAAGAAACGGAAATAAATTCTACTTAACTCTTGTTGGCTTGATTTCTTCATCAGCTTCCTCCACCGGCTCGGGATCAATCAAAAGAATTGAGGCTCTTGTTTCAAGGCCTTGATCCGGACGAGTCTGCTCTATTCCTCCTACTAAAAAACCTACGTATTTATAGCCTCTGAGTTAAGCGATGGTGGCCTTGATTTGTCGCTAAAAAAGATACACGCTCCCCCGCGAGATGGTGAATATGAATCAGTAGCAGGAAATGAAGTTGTCGAATGAGCAGTGGTAGATACGACGGATGCTGATTCTGCGGGCACGCGATTTCAGTGACCATGAAGCGAGACTTCCTCCTTCGCATCAACCGGAGAACGCTCATGGATGTCAATATTCCCTACACTAAAGGCGACTGTATGGACACTGAACCCATCGAAATCGGGAGCAAATCGAGTCTCATTTACGCAAAAGGCTCCAAACAAGGGAGTGAGTATCAAATATTTTAAGTTGAAGCCGATGGAGTAGGAGGGGCCGCCCCTATCGTTCCTCCCACGATGAACTTCGCTTTTGTAAGGGTTTGTCTCTTATCTTCTTTTCCATGCGCTACGTTGTCGATCCAGCGCA
>DCQM01000165.1 GCA_002323895.1 Akkermansiaceae bacterium UBA1518 | reverse complement strand
AAGCCGAGAATCACGCCGAAGGGCCCTCCCATACGGAAGGTAAAAATAACAACAAGAAGGAGCCGAAAAAAGGCAAAGGCGCGAAGCGTCCTAAAAAGGATCAAGCTGATAAGACACCTACGGATAAAACCGAAAAAGCCACCCAATCAAAGCCAGCCCCAAAAAGTAAAAAAGTCGACGAAATCGCCAAAGCAAAATCCGAAACCGAGCGCCTCTCTATTCTCAACGCCTACGCTGAAGCTAAATCGAAGCATGATACGATCGAACTTCGTTCGGAGATTGCTCGTCTCAAGCTTGAGAAGGAACTTTTAAGCGAGAAAATGGCACATGCCACTGCGACTCAAAGCTCAAATAAAATCGATCAGATCGCCAAGTTTATGGCCGAAAAAGAGGATCTAACCCGCGATTCTACTCTTGCTAAACTCGAAGCAGAGAAGCTAGGTGCCGAATTGAAAGTGCTTCAAGCTGACTCATCCATGAAAACTTCCGGACTCATGGCGGAGATTAGCGAGATCGAAGCTCAGAATAAGCGCGACAATTACGCCAATGCTGAGCCTCTCTACCTTGACAACCCCCTAAAAAAAGGTGGCACCCTTGTCATTTCCGATCGTCGAATCCCTTTTAATGGAGCCGTTACGAGTGTTCTCGCTGATCGCGTAACGACACGGATCAACTACTTCAACAACAAAGATTCGAAGAAGCCTATCTTCATTGTGATTGATGATTCACCAGGTGGTTCCGTCATGGCGGGGTATCGTATCCTTAAGGCTATGGAAGGATCAGAGGCGCCAGTTTACGTTGTTGTAAAATCTTTCGCGGCCTCCATGGCAGCTACTATTACAACTCTTGCCGAAAAATCATTCGTTTATCCAAATGCTATCATTCTGCACCACCAAATTAGCCAAAGCTTCATGTTCTCCAGCATGAACCTCACCGAACAAAAAGAGAACGTTGAAGACTTGAAAAAATGGTGGGCCCGCCTTGCAGATCCCATTGCTGAAAAAATGGGCATTACCTCCGACGAGTTTATCGAAATGATGTATAAAAAAACTGTCTCAGGTGACTGGACCGAGTTTGGCGACGATGCCGTAAAGCTAAAGTGGGCCGACCATGTGGTGAATCGCATTCACGAAACAGCTCTTCTTAAAAACCCCGACGCTAAAAGCGCTCCCCCAACTACGACTCGCAGTGCCGCTATTGAGAATGGCCTTACTCCTGCAATCGACGATAACGGAAATCACTATATGATTCTCCCACGACGTAATCCTAAAGATCTTTATCTAATGCATAATCCCGATGGATTTTACCGCTTCAAGTAGGCAAGAACAAAATCTTCATAAAAGCCCGGTGCTTCCTGTGAAGCCCGGGCTTTTTTGCGCGTAACCCATCGCCTCTAAATATCTCAATCAGCTAGATTTAAGCGATCCTCTTCCATAAAGTTGAAGTTATCTGCATATTCGCTAAAAACTGAATCGACATTGTTTTTTGATAAAAAAGAGAACCCAGGACAAGAGACCAACTCAAGCTCAATTCTGCCAACCCAGCTTGAAAATGTCATACAGACTGAAAGAAATAGTGAGAATTAAACCATGAAAAATTCTCTATTTCCCAATTTTCGCGGTTCACCTTCCCCTTATTTCAACCTAGAACCCCCTCGCAGGGGTTCATGTTCAGCGCATTCGCTGGCAATCAGAATTCCTTACAGCTTTAACTTATCGCCTAATAAATGAGCCTCTACCAAGAATATCTTAAGGAAATTGCAGAACGCAAAAAGAATGGCCTACACCCAAAACCCATTGACGGGGGCCCGCTTCTCGCCGAAATCATCGCTCAAATCCAAGATCGTTCCCACCAGCACCGGGAAGATTCTCTCAACTTCTTCATCTACAACACTCTCCCTGGCACCACCTCTGCAGCGGTCGAGAAAGCAAACTTCTTGAAGCAAATTATTCTCGGGAAAGAGCTTGTTCCCGAAATCACCCTCTCATTCGCGTTCGAGCTCCTTTCTCACATGAAGGGCGGCCAATCTATGGAAGTCCTCCTAAATCTGGCTCTAGGCGACGATCCTGAAATCGCCGCCGAAGCTGCCAAGGTCCTCAAAACGCAGGTCTTCCTTTACGAGGCTGATATGGATCAACTCGCCACCGCTTACAATTCCGGCAACGCAGTAGCCAAAGATCTTCTTGAAAGCTACGCCAAGGCCGAGTTCTTCACCAAGCTTCCTGAAATTCAAGAAGAAATCCAAGTCGTCACTTATATCGCTGGAACTGGAGATATCTCTACCGACCTTCTCTCACCCGGTAATCAAGCTCACTCACGCTCCGACCGGGAACTTCATGGAAAATGCCTAATCTCGCCCGAGGCCCAGCAAGAAATTGAATCCCTTCAACGTCTTCACCCAGACAAGAATGTCATGCTCATCGCTGAAAAAGGCACTATGGGTGTCGGGTCCTCCCGCATGTCCGGCGTGAACAACGTCGCCCTCTGGACTGGCAAGCAAGCCAGCAAATATGTTCCTTTTGTGAATTTTGCTCCGATCGTTGCAGGAACAAATGGTATTTCACCCATCTTCCTGACCACCGTTGATGTCACGGGAGGCATTGGTCTCGATCTCCAGAACTGGGTCAAAAAGAAAGACGATGACGGCAACCCCATCCTCGATGGGGAAGGCGAACCCATCCTTGAGAAGGCCTACTCGGTTGACACAGGAAACGTCCTCACCATCAACACCAAAGAGAAGAAGCTTTACCAGGGTGAAACAGAACTCATTGATATCTCAAAAGCTTTTACGCCACAGAAAATGGAATTTATGAAAGCTGGTGGATCCTACGCCATCGTCTTTGGCAAAAAGCTCCAAACCTTTGCGGCTAAAACTCTCGGCATCGAAGCACCCGTTGTCTTCTCACCATCCCAAGAAATCTCACACGAAGGACAAGGCCTTACCGCAGTAGAAAAAATCTTCAATAAAAACGCTGTCGGCACAACCCCCGGTATCACCCTACATGCTGGATCTGACCTCCGAGTCAAAGTTAATATTGTCGGCTCACAGGATACCACTGGGCTCATGACGATGCAAGAGCTTGAAGCAATGGCTGCCACCACCATTTCACCAGTCGTCGATGGCGCCTACCAGTCGGGCTGCCACACCGCCTCGGTTTGGGATAAAAAAGCTCAGGTCAATATTCCAAAACTCATGAAATTCATGAATGACTTTGGTCTCATAACTGGCCGTGACCCCGATGAAAAATATCATCCCATGACGGACGTCATTCATAAAGTCCTCAATGATCTTACCGTGGACGACTGGTCTATCATCATCGGTGGCGACTCTCACACCCGAATGTCAAAAGGCGTCGCTTTCGGAGCTGACTCCGGCACGGTCGCACTCGCACTCGCCACCGGAGAAGCATCCATGCCAATTCCCGAATCAGTCAAAGTAACCTTTAAAGGCGCTCTTAAAGAACACATGGATTTCCGAGATGTCGTTCATGCCACACAAGCGCAGATGCTTGATAAATTTGGGGGCGACAACGTTTTCCAAGGCCGTATCATCGAAGTTCACCTCGGATCGCTTCTTGCTGACCAAGCCTTCACTTTTACCGACTGGACCGCTGAAATGAAGGCCAAAGCCTCAATCTGCATTTCACAGCCCGACACACTCATCGAGTCGCTTGAAATCGCCAAGTCCCGTATCCAGATCATGATCGACAAGGGAATGGACAACCAAAAAGAGGTTCTCAATGGCCTGATCGAAATCGCCAACAAACGCATTGACGGCATTCGCTCCGGAGAGACCCCCCCGCTCACCCCGGATCTCAACGCTAGTTATCACGCAGAGATGGTTGTCGATCTAGATATCATCGACGAGCCTATGATCGCCGATCCTGATGTTCACAACGACGACATCTCTAAGCGCTACACTCACGACGTCATAAGAGAGCTCTCCTACTACGAGGGCACCAAGGATATCGACCTGGGCTTCGTCGGCTCCTGCATGGTTCATAAAGGGGACCTCAAAATCGTTTCAAGGATGCTGAAAAATCTCGAAGACACCCAAGGTGAAGTGAAATTCAACGCCCCTTTAGTTGTCACTGCCCCAACCTATAATATCATCGATGAACTGAAGGCCGAAGGAGACTGGGATATGCTTCAAAAATACTCTGGATTTGAGTTCGACGACAATGCTCCCAAAGGTGCCGCCCGTACTGATTACGAGAATATGATGTATCTAGAACGCCCCGGCTGTAATCTCTGCATGGGCAACCAAGAAAAGGCAGAAAAAGGTGACACTGTCATGGCGACCTCAACCCGTCTCTTCCAAGGCCGTGTCGTAGAAGACTCGGATCGTAAGAAAGGGGAATCACTCCTCTCCTCTACACCAGTTGTTGTGCTTTCTGCCATCTTAGGAAGGACTCCCACGATGGAAGAATATAAAACAGCTGTCCAAGGCATTCCACTCACCACCTTTGCACCACCGGTGGAGGCAATGAGCGCCTAAGCAAGTCACCGGGTATGAGCCTGCTAAGACAAAGTTTCAAAAAGCAGTACCCGAAATGGGCCCTGCTTTTTTTAGCAGCTAATTTTTCATGCTCTTCTCAGCGCGATAACTTTCCGGGTAATAAGTGAACCACTTTGGCAGAGTCCGGAATGCCACTGGCGCCACTTTTTCCAAAACCTTCATCCGACCTCGACTCCAACTCGTCGACTCCAACCCCAGCTTTTTACGAACCAACTGCGGCACCGTCTCAATCGGCAAAAAATCTCCCGCCTTCCCAAGAATCCGGTCCCGCCACGGTTTCTGGGGCGAAACAACCGCCGCCGCCATCTCCGCACACAGCGGATGACTACCCAGAAGATCGCAAGATAGCATCTCATCGTAATATTTTACAAATTCAAGATAGTCCTGCGGTCCTACGTCCTCCCCAAGACCAAAATAAGTCCCAAACCTCCGAAAATCCCGGTAGAAATTCTCTCTTCGCTCGCTCGAAAGTGGCTCCCACACAAATTCATATCCTTTAATCGAGGCATCGATCAAGGTCGCCAAAACCCACATCAATAAATCTGGCTCGAAGGCAGAGTACTTTTTCGGTCCATCCATTCTATCCGATATCACACCATTCACTCCTCCGTGCACTTCCCTCAAACGAGCACGCATTTTCTCCGCCACCTCTTTCGTCCCAAAAGCAATCCGATTCACGGTCGAAAGTGTTCGGCGTAGCCGCCCCAGTGCATCCTCTCGAAAATCTGAATGATCCGCCACCCCTTGTGCCACTCGCGGATGCGCCACTTGCAACAAAACTGCCGCTGGTCCAAACAGCAAACCATTTGCATACCGATTTACCAACCAGAGCTCACTGTCGGGAGAGAAGGCAAAATCATTAGCTGTCATCGAATTGGCCGTATCTCTCACAACAATCAACTCACTTTGTTGGTAAATCAAGAACCGCTCGTAATAATAAGCTATTAGCGACAGAAAAACTTACTAAACACCATTGTTAAGCTCCTCTAGCAATTTCCGCCAAGCTTTCATCGAAGCCGTGAGATTAACTCGAGGATCACCTTTGATGGCATAACACTGAAGGCCCACCGGACCTTTGAAATTCATCTTCCTGAGAGCCTTTAAAAGACGAATCTGTGGAAAGTTACCTTGGTCGAGAGTCTGAATTAAGTGGCCCCAGCTCTTTCCATCTATATCGGCTCCGCAAATGCTCACCGCAAACAAGCGATGCGCTGCTACGCTCAAAACCTTCTCGAGGTCCTTCGCTTTCTCATTTTTTAAAAAGTGACATAAATTGAACATCACACCCAGATTTGGATGATCAACCTTTTCGATTAAACTCATAGCCTCCGGCATCGTCGCAACCGCGTTTCCAGCGTGAGGATACAGGGCCACTTTAATCTTCAATCCCTCTGCCATCATCGCAGTTCTTCGAATCGACTCAACCACCTCCGGAGTAATCGTCTTTACAGTTAGCTCAATCATCCCACCCCGATTGGCCAACCCCTTGACCGCCTCCTCCTTGATCGGGTCTTTGGTAGCAGATAGATAAACACTAAGAACCCGAACCCCCGATTTTTCATAAGCCGCAACCCGTTCCTCAAGTTTCTTCCCCGTTCCATTGGCATAGACCTGACTGATTCCCGCATAACCAGTTTCTTTAAAGAACTCGGCCTCCTCTTCAAAAGGAACCCTCGGTGTTCCATTGAAGAAGGCATAAAGTTCAGGTGAAAATTTCTCCTCGCCGACCAAAAAACTGCAAATCGAAAAAAATAACGTGACAATAAGAGCGGCACTTTTCATCCAAATCAGAACGAGCCAAGATTATCGCTTCTATCAAGAGTGCTCTGGCCCTCTCATCGAATAAACCTGCGGCCTGCCTTTCGAAAAGACATTAAACCTTATTTCCAGCGCAACACCTCGGCCGGGTCACGCAAGACGATTTTGGAAAAATCAGGCTGCTCCCTTTTAAATTTCTCTAGGACCGACGCCTCAAAATTTTCGCACATCGGATGTCTTCCTGCCAAAAATTCAGCGAAACCACCGACACCTCCGCAGCCTTCCGGCGGCCCGTGCCCTTCGCCACCGTGAAGGTGAGCAATCGTTTTTTCCGAAGTGCCTTTTATTCCAGCCTGCACGAAATCTTCTATGATTACCCTGTGGCGCCAGTTGTCTTCGAAATCATAAAGATAGATAAACTCCAAAATAGTCTCACGGAAGAGATCAAGAACTCCATTTTCGATTTCACAGTAGTCGTCGTCTAAGGCTTCGTTTTCACGACCAAGACTGAAGGTCAGTTCTCGACGACCATTCTCCCAGATCTCAAAACGATGGAGATGCGAATTCTGCCATCCAAAAGAATCCTGAATGGCGCAATGAAGGTGAAAATAGGCACAATCGGCAGGTAAGCTTAACCGGCGCCAAACCAACGGTTTGGTCCGTGGCAATTCGATCCTAAAAATTAAGCGGGCGGGGCTTTTTAGTTTAAGATTTGCGTGCTCTGCCTCCTCCTCCTTGAGCATGGTATCAAGAAGTCCTCCATCGGTGATCTTTCCAGCGAAATCTCGAATCAACTCTTCTCCTCCAGGAGTGGATAAAACCTTCTCAACAAAGGCGTTGATCTCTTCCTTCGGCGCATTTTCGTCGGGCATGCTATCAAGGAGATCATCAAGCGACTTGTTCATGCGCCTAGGCTAACGCACACCTAATTTTTTTACAGAATTTTGAAGCCCAGCACTTTATGACTTAGGGGTGCGAAGTCATTTACGCGAAGTCGTCCGATTGGGTTGGGGCGGGGCAAAATCAAATATTCTACCCGGCGCAGTGCTCTGGGCGGTTGGATTGGGTCTAGTAATTTCCTACTATCAAATCCATACGGTCGCAGAGGTTCTCGATCAACTTGGAGATTTTAAACTAAAATCTTCACCCTGGTTCGCCATTCTCTCGACAGCGCTTTTTGGTAGCCTCATCCCATGGTTGGTGCAAAATTTGTTCTTAAAGGGCGGCGAGAAACAACCTTTTCGTCATGTTCCATGGCTCCTTCTTTTTTGGGGTTTTCACGGATGGCAGGTGGACTGGCTTTATCGGATCCAAGCGGAGCTGTTTGGTAACGAAATTAATTTCCAAACGATTCTAAAAAAGACCTTAGTCGATGAATTTATCTGGGTGCCTTTTTTTGCGGTTTGGCAATTGGTCTTAGGATATTTGATTATCGAAAAAGACGGATCAGTGAAGGAATTTAAAGCCGCCCTAAAGCAAAAACCCTTTTTTGACCGTGTGATTCCACTTATGATCGCAAACTGGGTTGTTTGGATTCCAGCTGTATCACTCATCTACCTTTTCCCACTTCCTCTTCAACTCCCTCTAATGAACATCATCCTAGCCCTTTGGTGTCTTATTCTTACCTTTTTTGCAAAAAACGCCTAAACTATGAAAAAGCCATCCTCTCTGACTTTTGAGGCAATTCTTCAATCTCAACGTCGTAGCTTGCGGTTCCTTTTTTGGTGGGATTAAGGAAAGAGTTGAAAATCATCCCGATCGTGCGAGTTCTCCCCCCCTCAACGGCCACGTGTGTGGAAAATTGGAAATGAGCGGATAAACTGCTATTTCGGCTCAAAATCTCGCTCTTTAAAAATACGAGAATTACGAACGTATTTCTCGGCCCAACTTTTGATGTTCTGTTGATCTTTAAGATCAAGCGTCTTGACCACTCTAGCCGGACTTCCCAGCACAAGAGATCCTTCGGGGATAATCATTCCTCCAGTAACAAGGGAATTTGCACCGATAATGGAACGTGACCCGATCACTGCTCCATCAAGAACACACGCTCCCATTCCCACAAGCACCTCGTCTTTCACTTCGCAAGCATGCAAGATTGCTGAGTGCCCTACGGTGACCAATTCTCCGACATAACATCCAAAATCGTCGGCAAGATGAATTACAGCGTTATCCTGAACATTACTGCGGGGTCCAATCACGATTTCATTAATATCGCCCCGGAGGGTCGTGTTATACCAAATGCTCGATTCCGCACCTAGTGAAACCCTACCAACGAGGTCAGCGCTCGCTGCAACAAAGGCAGAATCGGAGATTTTGGGCCAAATTTCATGGAAAGGTTCGATCGCCATGGCGAAAACATAGAAAATAGTTAAAGTTTTCGCAAGAGAAGCGACGAAACCGCTCGCAATCTTCTAAAACTGTTCAATGATAGAGGATCGAAGAGGGGTTTTCGATAATACCTTAACCGAATGCAAAATTTTCTTACTGTCTTGGCTTGTGTTGTTATAGGCTTCGCCTTGCGCTCATGTCGGACTCTGATTTTACGAAAGCTCGGTGCCCTAACCTTCCTAGTTGCCTCCTTCCTGACGTTCTGGCTGGCTTTTGGTAGTATTGCCGCCGGTCTCCTCGGAGCGGCTCTTTGGTTCCTTCTCCCATGGTTTGACCTACTCACAAGGACTCGACTGATGCGGCTACCGATTGAAAATCGTCTCAAGCTACGCACTCCTCCTTCCGAGGACCACTTTCCAAATGCTTCGCGTTTAATCCACGAGATTGAAAAAGCAGAATTCGATCACGTCACCGACAGTGGGTGGAATTGGGCAGGCATGCAGCAGTACTTCCGGTTTTTCTGGAATCCCGAAGCCAAAGCTATCGCAGCCGTTTGCCTCTGCGAGCACGACCAAGTCGCGTTTGCTTTCGTGACAATTTCAGCTCGTGCTCCAGACGGTCGCACCGTGCATACCACAAATTATCCATTTTCGCCAACCCTCAAGCACACCCCGGAAGTTCATTGGGATCATCTTCCCTGCGAGCGCAATTGCTTTGAGTCAATCTATACGGATCATCAAAGACATCTCAACAAGTTAAATATTCCTTCTAAAGAGCTGCTCATGCCTGATCCAGAAGAGGTTCTAGAACAGGTCGAATCTGAAATGAAGCGCCAGATCGATCATAATCTCGCTTGCGGACTCATCAGGATGACCGGGGACGGTTGCTTCCAGTATTCGACGAAGGGACTTTTTTTCCTTTGGATTCAATCCGTGAAGGACATGATCCGGCTCTGTTGAGCCATGTCGATCAGCGAATTATTATCCACCACCAACGAGACCCTACTCGAAGGCTCTTTCTCTGCGCAGGTCCAGAAGTGCACCGAAAAAGAAACAAAGAGCGGCAAACCGTATCTGGAGTGGGATCTTGCCGATGCCACCGGCGTTATCACCTTGAAAATCTGGAATAATCATCCGCAATTCCATTCTGCGGCTGAAACAGCTCCTGAGACCTTTCTTCAATTCTCGGGCCAATGGACTCAAAACAAATACGGAGTTGATGGGAAAGGATGGGAGTTTCGAGTTCTTACCAACGAAGAAAAAAGCGAATTCCTCGCCGGAGATCCCACGACACGCGAAAAGCAAAATTCCGACTGGGCTGACGTTGTCGCTTTCCTTTCCCAAATAGACGATCCACGCCTCAAGACCCTTTGTAATGAATTCGTAAAGCAATTTGAAGATCGCTTCCGGCGCACCGCCGCCGCTCGCAAAAACCATCACGCAAGACGCGGAGGATTAGTCGAACACGTGGCCCAGATGATGCGCAGCGCCAACGCCATTTGCGGTGTTTACCCTGATCTCAATCGCGACCTTATGATCTCCGGGGTTCTTTTTCATGATTGCGGTAAGCTCTGGGAAAACACCTATCCTGAAGCCGGTTTTAGTCAGCTCCATCTGATACACGGCGAGATGCTAGGCCATATTCCTCTTGGGCTTGAACTAGTCAACAAACTCTGGCGCGATCTTCCTCTTGAAAGCTGGCGTGAAATCGAGCCTACAAACGAAGACGTTCGGTTGCACCTGCTCCACTTGATCGCGTCCCATCACGGTCAGTATGATTTTGGGTCGCCTACCCTACCGCGCACCCCGGAAGCCTATGCCCTCCACTACGTCGACAATCTTGATGCCAAGCTCGAAATGGTGAAAGATGCCTACGCTAACGCTAACGAGACGGCACCCGGAATTTTTGAGCGTAAATTCCCGCTCTCCGCGCCACTCGTCACCCCGCTCCCATCAGTAGCAGAAACCGAAGAAGACGAAGCTGATTGGAATTCAACTCCTCCTAACGAGCTATTCTGAGTCGAGCTACCTGATCAGAACGTAAGGCCCTCACTTGTCTGGCGCAAAAATAGACTCGAACGCTTCACAAACTCTTCAATCGAAGGATCAAAAAGACCCACCGTCCGGCAGGGGAAATTTTCGCCGAGGTTCTAATATTTTTCACTTCCGATATTTACGCAAGACCCAGGGGCCACAAAGAAGTGTGGCAAGCACGATTGTCATTCTCCACAAACAATTATAGAGTGCCATCTCATGAAAATCTGGCTTACAGGATGCACCTCGGGACTAGGTCGGGCTCTTGTTCCTGAATTCCTTAAAGCGGGCCATACTTTAGTCGGTTGCGGACGTAACGAGATTGCGCTCGAACATCTCAAAAATAAGTTTCCGAAAGGCCACTTCATTGCCTGTGATGTCGCAAGCGACCTCATGGTTTCTAATTTTTGCAAAAAAGCCCTCAAAGCTTCCGGAGCTCCTGACCTAGTCATTAATAACGCAGCCATTATCAATTCACCTGCGCCTCTCTGGGAAATCTCTCCTCAAGATTTCGATCAACTCACGGCCATAAACATCAACGGCACCGCCAACGTCATTCGCCATGCCATCCCGGTCATGCTATCAGAAGGAACAGGCATTATCGTCAATCTTTCATCGGGCTGGGGTAGGTCGACCTCTCCAGAAGTCGCCCCTTATTGTGCGAGCAAATGGGCAATCGAAGGGCTCACCCAATCGCTCTCCCAAGAATTGCCTCAAGGAATGGCTGCAATCGCACTCAACCCTGGCATCATCGCAACTGACATGTTGCGCAAATGTATGGGTAAAGAAGCTGAAAGCTTCCCTACCCCAGAAACCTGGGCCCTAACAGCTGCTCCTTTTCTGACCTCGCTCACGCCGAAGGACAACGGCCAGGCCCTAACCGCGCCATGATTCTCGAAACACCAACCCGCAAAATCTCATTTCCTCGCCGCCCCCTTCTGATGGGGATCGTCAACATCAACGACGACTCGTTCTCCGGAGATGGCACCCTCGACCCGAAAAAGGCTCTCGAACAAGCAAGGAAACAAATCCAAGGGGGTGCGGACATTATTGATATCGGTGCCGAATCTGCGCGCACCAACCGCGAGGCCATTTCAGTCAAAGAAGAAGTTCGACGTCTGAGGTCCTTTCTTGATGGTTGGGCGCGAATTCGGGACGAAACGAAAGCCGTCGATGACGAACAAATCTCACCTGCTCTTCTTTCGGTCAATACATGGAGACCCGAAGTTGTCGAACAAATCCTTGGACCCGAAATCGATTTACTCAACGATATGTCGGCTCTTCCAGATGACCGAAATGCGAGACTTTGCGCAAAACACCAGGTCCCCCTTCTTATTATGCATTCCGTGGGTCAGCCCAAGGTATCCCACACTCACGAACGTTGGCGTAATCTTATGGTATCGATGATCGATTTTTTCAAGGGAAAGATCGCAATAGCCAAATCAGCAGGTTTGAAATTGACCCAAATCGTAATCGATCCCGGACTGGATTTTGCAAAGCAAAAAAATGATAACCTGCTCGTCCTTCGTGAGCTCAAAAAGATACAAACTTTCGGGTGTCCAGTCCTTCTTCCTATTTCACGCAAGACAATCATTGGCGATGTCCTTAATCTTCCCGACCCGCGTGAAAGGGATCCAGGTACAATTGCTCTTCTTACCCAAGGCATCCTTGAGAGCGCCAATATTTTTCGTGTTCATAACGTAAGGGCATGTTGGGAAACATTAAAAGTCATCTCGCCATTCCAGCCCAGATTACGCGTCATTCTTAATCTTGCTATCTCGGCCGACGGGAAGATTTCTACGACTGGGAAATCCCCGTCCCACTTCACTTCAAAAGCAGATCTTGAACGACTGCTTGAAATCAGAAAGCAAGCAGACGCCATTCTTATTGGACGTGCTACTTTGGAGGCTGATCAAATGACTATGACAGTCGACGGCAGAGCCCCATGGCGTTGCGTTATTTCCGAAGCGGGTAGGTTTGATAAAAGCCATCCCTTCTTTCACACAGACGGTGGACCCCGCCACCTCATTATTTCAAGCACTACCGAGACGCCCAAACTTCCAGCAACAATTCACCACACCGATCTGGTTGGCTTTCTAAGGAAACTAAAAGATAATCCCGATGTCACCACCCTTCTCTGTGAAGGAGGAGGTAGCCTTGCGAGGAAACTCTTCGAGCTTGATTTAGTTGACGAAATAAATCTGACCTGGGCACCCCACACTCTTTTGGGAGGGAAGGATGCACCAACCATTACGGGACTCTGTGGTGATTTTCTTCCCTCATCACGACACTACGAACTGGCTGAAATGAAAATCCATCAGAATAACGAGGTGTTTTTGACATATTATAAATCGCAGCTTGAATCCTAATCACAGTAAGGGACATTGTTACGAATTCTTGTTGAAACACCGTAATGTCTCGACGCCGCCGACGCATCCTTTTCACGATACTTCTTTTAGTATTCACTTACGTTGGCGCACAGCTTTGGGATATCCATCGTGTTGGACATCTCAGCCGTGACCGCAATACGGATTGCATCATTGTTCTGGGGGCTGCAGCTTGGCACGACAAACCTTCACCCGTCCTCACGGAGCGACTTAATCATGCCATTGAGCTCTACAAAAACGGGAAGTCTAAATTCATCATACTCACCGGCGGATATGGCAAAGGAGCAAAACATGCCGAGTCCGAGGTTGGGTCAGATTATTGTCTTCGAATGGGTATTCCCGAAACAGCTCTGCGTGTAGAAAAAGAATCGAGCAACACTTTTGATAACTTACGCGAAGCTAAAAAGATCATGACTTCCGAACAGTGGAACTCCGCCCTCCTTGTCAGTGATCCCTGGCATCTCAAAAGAGCGCGCCGTATGGCAAATGACTTAGATCTTATTGTCTATGTTTCCGCGACCACTTCTTCAAAATTCAAGTCACTTAAAGCAAAATCTAAATTTCTCCTCGGGGAATTCCTACTTTACCATAGCTACCTTTTTACCGGTAAATAATACTACGAGAGTTTCCGGTGCAGCCAACTAAATGGCAAGATGCCTGCAGTAGCAGCCGAACTTAAGACCTTTCGTCCCACCTCATGCGTGAGACATCGATGGAGTTGGAGCGCAAGCCTAACTCTCTTATGAAATCGATCGTTGAGTGAATCTTTTACCTGTTCGGTCACTTTTTCCCATGTCTCGACACCCTCGCAATAACTCAAGAGATGCGGCAACGCGCACTCTGCTGATTCAAATGCCATTGACATCCCATTTCCGGTGAATGGGGGTATCATTCGCTCGGCATCGCCCAGAGAGCAAAAACGGTCTAGTACCCGCTGCCCGCCTAACTGGAAACCACTAATTCCGGTGAGGGAAACGGGATCCATCTGGGCTCCCTCAAGCCTATCAGAAAGTGCACCAAGACCGCAGTTTCGTAGCGCATCAACGATTGGATTCACACCCTTGGCTCTTGGCCCTTTTTTAAAAAGTCCGCACACATTGACCTTGCTCCCATCCGATGTGATCGAGGTGAGCCCAACATAAGCTCCCACTCCGATATGCATTTCTAGGAATCCATTGAGATCAACGCCTTCAAAATGAGCTTTGAGCCCAAGAAGTTGGCTTTCCTTTTCTAGGCGACGGCCAGCAGCCCACACCAAACCTTCTCTAAGTTCGGGCTGAACGCGATCTTTTGTAACTAACCTTCCTCCAATACTTTCGAACCGAATGCGCAATCGTTCATCCATTTCCCAACGAGACATCCCCAAAGCCGGGCGGGTGAGCCGGGCTTCTAAGATCTGTTTCGGCCCCATCCACCACCGGGTAGAGTGGTGACGAAGGGCATCGTGAAAAATATTGGCAATCCCAAGATTTCTGAGAGTATCTTCGGTCACCCCATTAATAAACTCACCACAAACTCGATGACGGGGATAGCAACTTGCTTCACGAAGAGTGACAGGAACACCCCGCTCTCTCAAAGCAATACCTAGAGAGAGCCCGGCAAGGCCACCTCCCGCAATTTCGATTAACTTCATTTTCGCCACGCTAGCACACGAAGCCCCCCTAGCAATGAGACCTCTTCTTTCCATTCCCAATCATCTCCCAAGTCCAAAAGTTTGCGCAATTCTCCATTCCGGAATCCCGCCCGAATACTTACAATCATATCGTGTTTGGTGATACGGTTAATCAATGGCCAAAGCATATATCCTTCGGCAAGCGAGATTCGGCTGCGCCATGGCTCAACTGCGATCAAGGAACGACGCTCTCGAATCAATTTTCCAAGTTGGGCCAATTGATCATCTCTAAAATGATGTAGAATAAGATTTGCGACTATAGTTTCCCCTTCTACTTTGGGAAGGTTTTGAAAGAGATCTCCTGCCAGCCATGGGGTCTCAAGATTATTCGGTCGCTCTTGAAAATCTAAGCCAACCACCTGCCCTCGCTCCGCGAGTTTTTGGGTTAACTTCCCCTCTCCCGCGCCGAGTTCAATCACGCCACCACAATGATTTTGCTTTAGAATCCAACGTTCATTTCCCATTAGGAAATTGATAAGCCGAAGATCACGACGACTCCTCAATGCTCCCGGATCGTCTCCTGGGAGGGAATCGAGGATTTCAGGGGCCAGCTGCCGTTTCACGACTCTGTGATAAGCTCCCATTCGCGATGGTCAAGCAGACGCCAAACCTTTAAGATGTTTGTTATGTCAACTGCAGCTGAAAAAGCTTCCGTCCTCATTAAGGCTCTTCCTTATCTCCAGCGCTTCCGAGGAAAGACTTTCCTGATTAAAATGGGGGGCTCTGCCATGGATAACCCAGATTTAGTTCGCGAAGTGATGCGTGACATTGTTTTCCTTGAGGTTGCAGGAATTAAGCCGGTGATTGTCCACGGAGGTGGGAAAGCGATCTCTGCAGCGATGGAAAAGTCTGGCCTAGAGGCAAAATTCGTCGGTGGTTTACGTATCACGACGCCACAGGCCATAGAGATTGTAGACCAAACGCTCCACGGTGAAATCAATCAAGAACTAGTTGAAACCATTAATAAGTTTGGAGGGCGTGCAACCTCGATACACGGCACCTCTGTTTTTCAGGCTACCCAACTCGCCGGAAAGAATGAATCTGGTGAGGAAGTCGATATCGGTCAGGTCGGTCAGGTGCATCACTGCCTCACCGAAGAAGTGCTTTATGCTCTTTCCTCCAGGCTGGTTCCGGTCGTCTCCCCACTTGGCCGACACAGGGAAACCGGCAAAACGCATAACATTAATGCAGATCTTGCCGCCGCGGCCCTAGCCTGTGCTCTCAAACCCGCCAAATTAGTTTATCTCTCCGATGTCCCCGGTCTTCTAAGCGACCCAGCAGACCAGTCATCGCTCATCGAATCGGTTACTGGAGACGAAGCAAGGGATCTCATAGCAAATGGAACAATCTCCGGCGGAATGATCCCAAAAATCACTTCGGCATTGGAAGCTTTGGAAAGCGGTGTCGAAAAGGTCCATTTTATCGATGGAAGGATGCCACACACTCTTCTGCTAGAAATTTTCACCAAATCCGGAATAGGTACTGAAATCCGTTAACATTTAACACTGCTGACTCCACACCAAGTTCTGGTGCCCTCCAAAAATATACCGTAATTGAATCGTAGTCCCGCGACGAAAATGAGTGAGGAAGATTTGTGAAAAAATCTCCCCCACCTTTTTGAATAGTTCAAACCAACAATCTACCAAGCGAGCGTCAGTCCCGCATAAACCGCCCTCCCCGGTCCTTCAATTCCAGTTCCTTCTCCAAAAGTATCAGGAAACAACTGGTAGTCCTGATCAAATAAGTTTTCGATCCGGATATGAAGTAAAAGCAAATCGTTCATTTGATAGCGCCCGTAGATTCTACTTAGTGAACGAGAATCAGTTTTTTTACTCCCCGGAGCTAGATAGGCTGCTTCACCTGTATAAGAAATACCTCCTCCAACCATCCAGCTATCCTTATTATAGCTCAAATCGAAGGAAACAAGCTGGTTTGGAAGATCAATCACCTCTTCATTAAATTGAGAGGTGAACGCCATGCGATAACTCAAACTATCGACAATCAATTTACCGCTTGCTGAAATTTCCAGTCCACTAACCGAGGATATTCCATCCTGGTTAACGCGCTGGGATGTTCCAGGAGCAGGAAAGCTCGTAACGATCGCATCCTCCAATTCCTGTTGGTAATAAGTCGCGGAGATTTCGTGATCACCTAGTTGGTGGGTAACACCCGACTCCCAACCGAGGATCTGCTCAGATTGAAGATCTGGATTCGCCAACTGGTTAGAAAAAATAGAAGGAAAGAACTCAGAATCCAATCGACTTGGATTACGATACGCTTCGCTTGCTCGGACATGAAGTCTGGTCCCCATTTTATTGAGGGTATATGCCGCCCCAACATTCCACGCGATATCACCACCAAATTCATTATTATCATCATGTCTTCCTCCTGCCTCCAGGAGAAGTGCTTCAATCGGCCGATAATACAAATTGGCATAAGCTCCAACGATCTCTTCATTGACGATCCGGTCACTTGAATTCTCGAAGCTGCTTATTGAACTCTCAAGCCCGCCAACTATCGTCGTCTCCTCGCTAAGCACAAACTCATTACTCCAATTAATGGTCCATCTTTCCTGGTCTGTTCCATAAAGACTTGAGCCAAAATCCCCCCGATAATTCTCGTAGTAAACACCCGTGGTCAGAAGTGATTTCCAGCCGGGATTAGGCTGGTAGGAAAGATTTGCTGAAAGTAGGGCTGTCTCAGTTTCAATCTCCGAATTCGAAACACCAAAAACGTTAGACGCACGAGTCTTGAGCAAGTTGTCAGTCCCACGATAACTTACCTTTAGGCGAAGGTCACGATCTAGCTGCCATTCAAGCGCCAAGTTAATAGAAGCCTGATCATAATCATGAAGCGAGAGAGCCTCATAGGTATCATTCCCAGAAAATTGGGAACCCACCTCGATCCCATAAGAGAAATCCTCAAGCTGTCCGCGCGAGCCCAATGCCGTACGAAATGTTTCGAAACTGCCACCCTCCGCAAAAAACTGGTGCTCGGGATCTCCCTTGCCCACTGAAGTTTCATAGCCGATTACTCCCCCACCAGCACGCGTTCCGTAAAGAACACTTTGCGGCCCACGCAAGACTTCAATATTTGTAATCTGCCCAAGCTGTCCATTTCCGAGAAAATTCCCTAAAGGATTAGCATTATCGGAGACCCGAACTCCATCTACCATGATCTGCTGGTATCGGCTCGGAAGACCACGAATAATCACTGACCCGGTATTTCCCATTAGTCCGGCAGTCGAAAGCAGCTGCGTTCCCGGAATCAAATCAAGCGATTCCAGCAATCGATGTCGTTGCATCCTTATTAATTCATCGCCCGTGATAATGCCCACCGATGAAACGTTTTCATTACTGGATGATTCAATTCTTCGTGCAAGCACGGTTAATGGATCCAGTTCTTCGATCTTTTGGCCGGATGATATTCCCACACCAATAAATCCCGTCAGCCCAATACGGGCGAATTTTTTTATGTTCATTTACTACTTCAAGACAGGAACCTGAACTCCGCAGGATCCTTGTTGTCAAAAGACTTTAGGCTGGCGATCTGGCTCGCTCAATCTCTTGAAGTATTGAACTTACAGTGGCGGGACCGCTCCGGAATACGTCGAGATCGACTTCACCGGATTCCCCATCAATTTCCTGCCCGTGCGACGGGCTTCCCAAAATCACCGGCAAACAAATCACCGGCGGCCGGAAGATAAACTCACAGTTCAGCTCATGAAAGTTAAAATGACACTGATACAGGATCTCTATGACTGACCCATCACCTTGATGCCCCCTGGACTCTGAGTTCAAACTGAGAATATTGGACTCATTGGAGCATCTCTACTTAAGACAATTTTTCGCGTTTTCCATGGATGACAGATCGACAAGGGTCCACCCTTAAGTTATCTTCCTCACTATAGCGATCTTCTACGATTGCAATTACCTCCAAAAAGACATTCTCCTTCAATGAGCCTGCGCATTTGTATCATCCCCTGTTTCTTGTTCGTGATTGTTGGCATGACCAGCTGTTCTAAATCCGGAACGACCTATAATCCGGAAATGGGTCCATTTGATGAAGACGGTAACTACATTGAAGCGTGGGCCGATAACCCTCCAAAGCCAGGCTTAGTCTTGAGCAGCCGGGACCCTAAACCGGCTCCTAAAATCGCGAGCACACCAACACCGGCTTACAAACCAAACCCTGTTCCCGCGGCAAGACCGAAGCCTAGACCTGTTGTGGTTAAACCTAAAAGAATCAGACATTTGGTTAGAAAGGGAGATACCTTATGGGGGTTAGCCCGAAAATACGGAACAACTGTCTCAAAGATCAAAAGTGCAAATGGACTCAGGGGCGATGTCATTCGGGCAGGAAAAACCTATCTGATTCCAAAATAGCAGCTCATTCCCGAAAATTTCAGGCCGTGAAACCACGTATAAAGAAGGAAAAATGAAAGTCCTTCCCCTCTCAATCTGCCTTTTTTTATTCATCAATGTTACGTGCGCCCAAGAAGACCCTGAACTCATCGGGCCAGGTCTTGAAATTGGACTTATCTCCGAATCAACTGGGGTAACGCCTGGAAGGCCACTAACTCTTGGCCTGCATATCCATCACCTTCCCGGTTTTCACACCTACTGGAAAAGCCCCGGAATTGTGGGGATGGCCACTTCAATCGAATGGTCACTCCCAGAAGGATTCACCGCTTCCAAGATCCGTTGGCCCTATCCACAGAACACCTTTATGTCAAAATACCCCTGCCATGGATACGAGCGGGACGTAACACTCATCGTCGACATTACGCCACCGGAACAAATCACGGCCAAAGAGGTGAAATTCAAAGCAAAATCCGCGTGGATGTGCTGCGCAAAAGGCTGCTTCCCGGGCTTTGAGACATTCGAGATCACTCTTCCGGTGACTTACGAGCCAAAACCTATTCCGTCCGCTAAGGCCCGTCTATCAAAAGCAATCAGCGAACTCCCCTCAAAAAAACACAACATCGAGGGCATTATTCAAAGCAGCCCAGACCAAAAAATGATCACGCTCAGCTTTCAAGGTGAATTTAAGAGACCGCTAAAAGAGGCTTATTTCTTTTCCAGTGACGGTCAAATCTCCTCCGACCAAAAGCAAAAGTTTGTGGAAGAAAAAAATGGGTCAATTACTCTAAAGATTCCGCGGTCTGAATTCTCACCTGAAGGAAAAACTACAATGCCGGGAGTTTTGAAAATTGGGGAGCGCTACCTAGAAATTGAGGCCAAGCCCGAAAGCTAAATCGGCTCCTACGTTCGTAAAGAGTATCGATCGCTCTCCCCTACTTGCATGGGAATTAAAACAAGTCATTGCGCTTAAAAATCAATCAACACCGTGTCTTTGTTAGCACTCTAACATCTGAGTATATCAACGCTGTTCAACTATCAGCCCTCAAAGTCACAGACCGACCGTGGGCATGCAAACCTTCCATCTCAGCGAAATGTTCGACCACTTTCTGTGACTTCCGAACCGCTTTCTGGTCCATCCTCACCACGCTTGCTCGCCGCTGAAATTGATCGGCTCGTAAACCGGAAAACGAGCGCCCCGACCCCTCGGTAGGGAGGGTGTGACTCGGTCCAGCCAAGAAATCACCAATCGCTACTGCTGAGTAATTCCCTACGTAAATTGCGCCCGCGGTGCGAACTTGCTCAAGCCATTTTTCTTCATTCTTTGCCACCAAAATCAAATGTTCTGGCGCCCAATCATTCACGATCGAAATTGATTCACTCATTGATTTCGTCAGCAAAAGAAAGCCCGCTTTCTTAAGGGCCTTGCTTGCGATTTCACGACGGGGAGTTTCACTAAGCTGGATCTCCAGCTCACGCTGAATTTCTCTGAAAAGCTTCTTGGAGTGTGTGACCACCCCAACGACAGAATCAGGACCGTGCTCCGCTTGGGCCAAAAGATCAGATGCCAAGAATCGCGCATTCCCAGTCGCATCAGACGCAATTAAAACCTCACTTGGCCCGGGAAGAAGGTCGATCGAAACTGCGCCCACCATCTGACGCTTCGCCTCCACTACAAAGCTATTGCCAGGCCCAAAAACCTTATCGACCGGCGCTATCGATTTCGTCCCGAGCGAAAGTGCTGCAATCCCGTGAGCCCCCCCGGCTTTGTAAATCTCGGTCGCGCCTGCCGATTCGAGCGCATATAATAGGTCAGGATTAACTGAACCATCTCGTCCTGGTGGCGTCGCCGCCACAATTTCAGGCACACCTGCAGCTTGGGCAAATCCCGCAGTCATTAGAGAGGTAGAAACCAAAGGGGCCTTGCCACCTGGCACATAAACCCCCACCCGATCGAAAGGCACGAATCGTTCACCCACTTCTACTCCTTGCGGATTCTTCACCTTCCAGTTCTTACGAAGACTCTTCGCCGCAAAAGCATGAATATTTTTCAACGAAGATTTGATGGCCGCTTTCGTTTCCCGGCTCACCGAGTTACGTGCGAATTCTAGTTCGGCACCAGTGACCCTCAACGACTTTGTGGTGAGCCTCGCCCCATCAAACTTCTTTGCAAAAGCGACCAAAGCGCGATCTCCTTTTTTAGCCACTTCGGAAACAATCTCGGCTACCGCATCCGAAACAGCACCGCTTGGAATTGCTCGGCGATACAATTTTTTGACGAAGGCAGGGTAGGTTTTATCCTTGTGGGTAAGAATCTTCATGGCGATTACTAAGCTTGGATAAACAAAAGAACAAGCTGTTGGATCAACCGTTTAGCTTCTCAAGGCTCTTAGCCAGAAATTGCCCATCTTTGCGGAAAAGCTTTCCGTCAAAGTAAATTTCCCCTCCTCCGTAATCCTTACGCTGAATATTGACCATGTCCCAATGCACTGTAGAGCGATTTCCATTGTCAGCTTCTTCGTATGCCTGACCAGGCGTGAAATGGAAGCTTCCCGCAATCTTTTCGTCGAAGAGTATATCCCGCATGGGCTCGCGAACTATTGGATGAAAACCGATCGCAAACTCACCGATATAGCGTGCACCCAGATCACTATCGAGAATCTTGTTCAACTCACGGGTCATACCCCCGTCAGCCTCAGCCTTGATAATCTTGCCTTTTTCAAAAGTCAGCCTGATACCATCGAAACTAATCCCACGGTAAATCGTGGGTGTATTGTAACAGATCACCCCTTCCACCGAGTCCTTAATTGGTGCCGTGAAAACTTCACCATCTGGAATATTGTTCTGCCCCCCACAAGCAATTGCCGACATATCCTTGATTGAGAAACGAAGGTCAGTTCCATTTCCTAAGATATGAACATCATTAGCCTTTTCCATGAACCGCTTCAAGGCATTCATCGACGGAAGGTAGCTCTTGTAATCGAGCAGGCAGGCATCGAAGTAAAAGTTCTCAAACGCTTCGGTGCTCATTCCTGCCTGCTGCGCCATTGCGGGATGCGGCCAACGCAGAACACACCATTTCGTTTTTTTAACTCGGTGATCCAAAACCTTTCGAAGATATTTCATTGCAGTGCCCATCTTCTTAGCGGGAACATCGCTAGTTTCGGTAATATTATGAGATCCGCGGATCGCAATATAAGCATCCATATCCTTCATTTCACTGAGGAGATGCTTGGAAGTCGCTTGATATTGATCATCGGTCGCACCAATAAGCATTTCTCGACTCAGACGGTTTGATCCAAGACGCAAAAACGGCACCCCTTTTCGCAAACGAACTTCGCGAACCAAAGCCACTGCCATATCTTCTGGCGTATCAACGAGGTCGAGGAGAATTTTCTCACCCTTCTTCAGAGCGGTGGAATAGCGAACAAGTTGCTGTGCAAGTTGAATATACCTTGGATCCATGGCTGAAACAAACCGTGCTAAGAAGAGTTGGACAACTAGAAAAGACGCCGCGACTCAAAATGTTTTATCTCAAGCAATCAACGAGTTCTTTGACGCCACTCTGCAAAAGACTGCCCACTTGGATTCTCGGGGTCGGGAAGGTGAGAATTCGCGTCGAGCTTTCGACCGAGCTCAGAATCGTCGAAAGCAGCCCCGCCAGCGCGCCGGCTGGTTCCAGACTCACAAGAAACCAGACTAGAAAACACGAGCGTTGGGATAGCAAAAATGACCGAGATCTTCATAACTCAAGTATGCCTGAATCGATATTCTCTGCAAGAGGTCAGGAACTAATCTAACAAAAAAAATACACGAAAAAGCTATTTTGCCCCTTCGAGCATCCGCACGGCTGCCTTCGAAAGTGCCTTCTCGAGTTCCTCCGGCATCCCATAGTCGGGAAGCTCCTTGATGAAAACTGCCCAATCGCGCTTCATTCCAGATCCCAGATAGGCATTCAGACGGGTCGCCACCGTCGAATCAGCCAATTCCTTTTCCGTCTTATAGGATTTGGTAAGAATATCCCGAATTTCCCCAAACCGGGTTAGGTAATATTTTTGGTGGTAGCCTTCGGCATAAGTGAACTTTCCAACCGCAGCGATCGTTGTTTGCACCTCATCGGCGTCAAGCCCCTGCTTTACCGCAGCACCAGCCCGAGAATTCTCGGCTGCTATTTTCTGTGACTCGTCATGATAAAAAACAGCATTCATATACTGTCGTGACGTATTAATTTGGTCACATCGGTGAGCCGCCCAAAAGATCTCTAGAAGATCTTCGTATTTCAAAACCTCAGGATCGTAATCAATTGAAATCACCTCGGTATGTTTTCCCAAACTGTAGTAGGTAGGATCCGCTTTTTCGCCACCCGCATAACCAACACGCGTGCGGAGAACACCTTTGAGACTTCCGAACTCGGAATCAGGTCCCCAAAATCAGCCTAAACCAAAGGTCGCAGTTTCAAATTTCACCTTTGACGTCTTAGCATCCAGAGGAAGGGTCGTAGCCGAAACCTTGCCATCGGCTTTGGGGAGTGGTTCTGCAAGTCCTGACACTATGGCCCAACTTGCGACCGCTCCAAGAATGATCAATCGAATTTTCATATCGCCGGTGAAATTATGACACAGAAGAAATTTTATTCCAGCTCAACCGTCACAATGGATTTTTCTTTGCATGAAAGCCGATTCCAACGAAGTCTTGCCAAGCCGAATGGCTGAACCACAAAACGTCTCCGAATTTGCCGAACGCGTGCTGATGTCCACTACGCTACAGGACAAACTTTCCCACGCCCCAGTCTCTTTGACTCTTGATCCACCAAAACGGGGCAATTTTATCGCCCCCTCTCTTCCCGGGCGTCCTCATCACCTCAAGCCGCGGCCTAATGATGGAAAATCGCCTTTTCCCTCGGCTGATCAAATCCACGATGAAGAGCAGCGTGGTATTCTACTCCACTTTTTTGCCAACCACGAACTTCTCGCCGTCGAGCTCATGGCACTCGCTTTGCTCAAATTCCCAGACGCTCCCGATTCTTTTCGCAAGGGAATACTTCGAACCTTGCAAGAAGAACAAAACCATACCCTTTGGTATCTTGAGCGAATGAAGGACTGCGGACTCAAATTTGGAGACTACCATCTCAGTCCCATGATCTGGTCGCATATTTCCTCCATGGAAAGTCCACTCGATTACGTCTCACGCCTCTCGCTCACCTTCGAGCAAGCCAACCTCGACTACGCGAAGCACTACTCCCAGGTCCTTGCCCGAGCCGGTGACCAAAAGTCCGCTGACCTTCTTTCTAAAATCTACAAGGACGAAATTGCTCACGTCGGTTACGGCCTCAAATGGTTGCGCCGTTGGAAGCAAAAAGCTCAATCCGATTGGGACGCTTGGCATAAACAACTCCACTTCCCTCTCTCTCCCATCCGCGCCAAGGGCCTGGCACCCTACAACGAAGAAGGCCGCCGCAAAGCTGGAATGGACGAGCACTTTATCGCCTCGGTCAAACGCTACCAAGCCTCCCGCGGTCGCAGCCCTGACCTTTACTGGTTCAATCCAGATGTTGAACTTGCTGCCAACGACAGCAACTGGACTCCACCCCAACGCCTCGAGAAACTCGCAGCCGACCTAGAATACGCCTTCGCCCTCGCGGCACCCTCCTCAGATGATCTCATCCTCCTCCGCAATCAACCCAGCGATAGACACCGTGAAGCCCTCGCTCACCACAACCTCACTTTCCCTGAAGTTTCACCGATTTCTGAACTCCATCACATCCGTAAAACTCGAAAAATAAGACATGAGCGGCCTTGGGGAATTCCGAACCCCACACTCCTCTCAAAAAAACTCGGTCTCGAAATCCGTGGCCTGCTCGACAATTCGATCTCCGCTCAAATTTGCTGCAACCAAAAGGAAACCCAAACCTTCATCGAGGCAAACCCACACCGTAACTGGCTTGCTAAGCCTCTTCTCGGCTCAGCAGGCCGCGGCCTCATTAAATTTTCTTCTGACCAGATACCCTCTATCAAAGAAGCCCACCTAATCGAGCCTTGGCTGAACAAAGAGCAGGAATTCTCTCTTCTTTACCAATCAAATCCAATCGACCAAGGCGGCCTGCGTTTCTTAGGCATCTGCCACCAAGAGGTCAGCAATAACGGACAATGGATCTCGTCGACCTCGGTCGCCAAACCAGCCAATGGCCTTCCTACAGATTGCGCCCGCCTCGTCGCCAACGAAGTCCTTTCCGCCTCCAAAAAAGAGGTCCAGAACGCCCTTCGCACTTTACTAGAATCCCACAATTACCAAGGCCCAGTCTGCATCGACTCCTTTCTGCACCGCACTTCGAAAGGCCTAGAGTGGCAT
>DCQM01000208.1:14462-14624 GCA_002323895.1 Akkermansiaceae bacterium UBA1518 | reverse complement strand
AACCATGCGCATATCCTTGAGGGGATCGTTGGCATTAAGGCAGGCGCAGACGAAGGATTTACCGCTGAGAGCTGGCATAATATCTTCGCGGGTATAGTCGAGGGTTTGCTTATTGGAATCGAGGATGGGCCACATCATGGACATGGTGCCCATGCCGTTGGC
>DCQM01000208.1:11965-14149 GCA_002323895.1 Akkermansiaceae bacterium UBA1518 | reverse complement strand
GGACATGGTGCCCATGCCGTTGGCCCGAAGGCGGGCTCCGGAGAAAGTATTAATGCAGTCGGAACCGGCCACTTCTTGGAGTTTTGCGACGAGGCCTGATCCCGCCGAAGAGATCATGATGGGAATACGGGCGTCAACCTTGGCTTTCAGGTTGGCTAGAATTTGCTCAGTGGTGATGCGTTTGGTGATCATGAATTTAAGAATTAGTTGATGTTTTGATTGAGAGAATTTTGGTCAGTTTGCGGAAAATGATGGCTCGCCGTGACAGGGGTAAGTTGAGAGTTTGGAAGGGTGTTGGCAATCGCGTAAGCAATAGATTCGGGATGCAGACCGTCCTGCCGATTAAATAGAACCGGCGGCGCCCGCGAATCCGGAGCTTAGTCGGGGCGAGGGATTTCGAATTGATCGTTGGTGCGGGAATACCAATCAGGTGAGGCCATGCGAGCGAGTGGGTGATATTTTCCGTGCAGGAGGTAGCCTTTTTCATCCATTAGACCGTCACGAACGTGAATGTAATGCACAATTCCGACAACCAGCCGGTTGCTTCCAATTTCGATTGTTGAGTGTTCGGTGCATTCGAGAGCAACCGGAGCATCGGCGATTCGTGGAACCGAGATTTGTTGAGAGGGTAGAGTGGTTAGATCGTTGAGATCGATCTCACTTTCGCCATGGGGAAGGCTTGCGGAGGTAGCGACCATCACTTTGCCAAGCGGTTCGTCAACCATATGAATGACAAATTCTCGGGTTTCACGAATATTCCGAGCGGTGTCTTTTGGAGTCTTTCGGTCTTTGTTTCCTGGAGCAAAAGCAACAAGTGGTGGGTTAGATCCAAAGACATTAAAAAAAGAAAAGGGGGCGGCGTTGATCTTGCCTTCGCGATCCTGAGTTGTGACCCAAGCGATAGGCCGGGGTGTGATCAAGGAGGCGAGAATTCGATAGCGATCACCAGGAGGAATGGCTTCAAGATCAAAGGTCATGGCGAGACAAAAAACGTTTTCAGTTCCGGGCTTGATCTAGCCATTCTTAAGCCGCTGGCTTTGGATCCTCCTTCTTGAGAGCTGCTTTTGGCTCAATAATCTCAACTTTGGCTCCTTCCGGAGCCGCTGGTAGCCTATTGGTAACCAGATGCCAGCCTTCGATAAGATTCTTGCTGACGACAAGATTCTCAGGGTCTGTCCAGATAGGAGTAATCTTCTGCCGCTTCAGGGTGAACTCAGTCGGGTGAATCGTGAGAATTTCATTAGGCCGATATAAGGTATTACGAGGTATGACAAAAACATCCGGAATAGTGGCACCTTCAAGGATGGCGCGCACTGGCTGGCCAATTCGAAGGGGTTCGTTATTGCTGTTGTTCAGAGATCTCTCCAAGCCAAAGGGATCGTTGACCCGGGCGATCACAAAGAGTTTGCGTGATTTAGCGTCGAGAATCCCTTCTGTGCGGACTATTTCACCTTCCCAAGTTTGCACGGATCCTTCGGTCAAGGCATCGACTAAGGTGACATCGACAGGTGGGTCTTCTGGGTTATCGGGGAGCTTAACGTGGATCAGTTCCCTCGCGGAAAGAGATAGGCGGACTTCCGCGAAGTCGGTGGAAAAAATTTCGCCCAGGATTGTCCCAGAGCTTACGGATTGTCCTAAGCCGACCAGTCGTTGCCTTACTCGACCAGCATACGGAGCAATTACTTCGGTGCGTTCTAGATTACGAATAGCGTCATCGAGATCTGCTTGAGCTGCCTTTACATTTGCTTTTGCTTCTTTGAGTTGAGGCTTCCGAAGGACAAGGTCGGTGGGTGGTTCAGTGTAGCCAAGATCATTCCAATCGAGCAGAGCTTGCTTGGCACGTGCGTCTTCCTGAGCAAGACTCGCTTCTGCTCTCGCAAGGCGGGCAAGAGCCGCCGTTTTAGCAGTCTGGAAATCAGTGGGGTCTAGAATTAGGAGGGTCTCCCCTTTTTTGAAAAATGATCCACTCTCAAAATTTGGCGAGATTTCACGAACCCGGCCACCAACCCTTGGCGTTAAAGAAGTTTTATTGTGGGGTTGTACCAAACCCTGAGATTGAAGGACGACCTGGTAGTCCTCTCTTTGGAGGAGGTTGGCTTGGGCCTCAATGAGCCTTCTTTCACGAGGGCGAGGAGGCGGCATTTCTTTCTCGTCAGCGAGTTGATGAAACGAAAAGTATCCCAC
>DCQM01000208.1:4558-11575 GCA_002323895.1 Akkermansiaceae bacterium UBA1518 | reverse complement strand
TAGCCCTAATTACGTAAAAGGCGAGCAGGGTCTAACAATCGTTTTTGAACGGCTTCTAACCAGCTTGTTGGAGTGGATTGATCAAACCGTCAGCAATTTCTCTCAATTCGTCGATGGTCGGAACATCGCTCTCCGGTCCAAAGGAGCGATCTTTGAGGGATTTGATGGATTGTTGGATTTTTACCCGCGCTTCTTTTGATAGCTGAGTATCACGGTGCAGACCTTCGAGAAAGGCTAACAAGCTGACTGGGGTGAGGGTGGCTGGAAGCTCCGGCCCATTCTGAATGACAATTTCTGCCCTTTTTTTAAAGAAGAGGAGGTAGGCGGAAATGCTGAATACGAGGAGCAATGGAGTTAAAAGTAAGAGATAGGGTGGAGATTTTGAGGAGCCACCCTGAATTGGAGTTGTTTGCTCCACTGCAACAAGATCAACATCCTCGTATTTTTGAAGAGTGAGACCTTCATCTTCTTTTGTCGAAAGGTTGGCCAATACCTCAGGGAAGGTGAAGTTTTCAGGCAGATTTTCAGATTTTGGCTCGAGGACGATGCGCCATTCGTGAGTCGAGATGGGGGCGCCATCATCAGTCCGGGCGTCGAGTTCATCGACTTGCAATTCGCGGTCGTCGGTAGAGGTGACCTCAAAGCCCTCGATAGGAAGCTTGATCAATTCTCCGATTGCAGGAACAAGTCCGTGTCCAGAGGCCCGGATTTCAAGGGTCACGGTTCCCTCCTTCTCCGTCTCGCGTTGGTCGAGAATCATAGCGAGCGAAAGGTCTCGGTAAGGACGTGCTGGAGTTTCGCCACTGGCATCGATCGGGATTGCGGCGGAAGCGATAGGGAGAACAACGTAGCCCGAGGTGTCTAGGAAATCGAGATCAATCTTGAGTGGTGGAACGGCATCGATTCCGGGGCCCTTTGGCTTGAGGAGAAAGTAAGCGTAAGGTGTAATGGTCCAGCCGTCTTGGACATCAGTCCGAGATGTGACCTTTGAGTTATGGAAGGTGAGGGAGAGGATCTCAAAATGTTCCTCAAGAACGCTGCGAGCGCCTTTTTCAAACTTGTCCCGATAGTCCTCGGTAGGACGGCCGTAGTTGTATGAGTACGGCGAGTTGTTTTGGTTGATAAGGTAGCGTTGGAACCCGCCAGACTCACGCTCGATTTCCTTGGTGTGGCGGAGATTGACGAAAAGACCAAAAGGTTGATCAGCGTCAATCTGGTCAGGACCATCGAGGTGCACATCGAGCTCGATTTCGGTGACAAGATCTTGGTAGTATTCAAAGACGCGCGCGGCTTCCTCGATGCGTTCGTGCTTACCGGTGATTTGAAGGGCGGCTTCTAAAAAGCGGTATTTGAGATCTGCTTTAACGTTAGCGAGGCGTGAATTGAGCGTGTTTGCAAACTCGTCAAGGTGACGTTGACGGGAAGATTCAGGGATGCTTTCGAGTGCCGCTTTTATTTTTACGAACTCTGCTTGTATAGGTTGGTGCTCAGCCTTGAGGGCGGCAAGATCAGGGGAACCCAGTGCGGCATAGAACCAAGTGGTGAAGGCTTCGGTGGATTCCTCATCTTCGTCATCGCGAGGAAGGGAGGAAATGTAATCTAAAGTGGCGGTGGCAAGTTCTTCAAGCGCGAAGCCCTTGGTGGTCGAATGTTCGGGGTGTGAGGCGAGTCCCGCCTTGTAGTTAGACTCTTCATATTTAATTGAAGCAAGTTGTAACTTCAGTGCCCAGTCGTCGGGGTGCTGATTAAGCGCGTCGAGGCATAGGTTTTTGGCAGCGGCGTAGCCTTCGAAGATTTGAGCAATGAGTTCCTTGTCTTTCCGGTTGGTTTTAGCCTGCTCTTGTAGCTTGGGATTGGGCCAGAGAAGAGCAAGGTTTTGTCGCATGCGACGGAGGAGCGAGGTGATCGTGCCGGCGTCGAGCTTGGAGGTTTCTCCAAAGACAGAGGTAAGAGCTTCAATTCGCCAGACTTCGGCTTGAGAGTGAGCTTGAATGAAGGCATCGGCAAATTCCTCTTGAAAATTTTCATCAAGTCCAAGTGCTTTCACTTCCGAAACCATCTTAGCTAAAAGTTCAAGATTCCGTTCCTGTTTCGATCGGGTGAGTGGGATGGTCTCGGCTCTTTGGTTGTACCCGTAGTAATAAGAGTAGCTTGATCGGTAGCGACTTTTTTGGTTTGGGTTGTTGTTCTCGGCCCAGACTCGGATCATTTCTCGAACCAATTCCTTACTTTCGTCAGGCTTTATTTTTGCAAGTTTTTTGAGGATTGGGAATGCCTTCTCTTCTTCTTTTACTTTAAGGAAGAGCTTAGCGGAGAGAACGATATTTTCGAGTCGTACTGCAGAATCGACCTGGGTGAGCCATTGCTCGTTTGGACGGGTGCGAAGTAGGTCGCCAGAAGGAATAGCTGGGATGGTGCGGGAACTACTTTGCTGAACCGGTGGCTTGTAGCGGGAGTAGAAAAGATTTCCATAGGCATCGACTTGGGCCTGCGGGCGCATCGAGTTTGAGGTGTCGAGTTGGTAGGAGCGTTTGGCTTCGGCATTCCAGTTACGAACGTAAAGAGTTAGGATTTCTTGCCATGGCTTGAGGTCGATTTCCTCATTGGAAGTAAGCGCTGCGACTGCCGCGGTTTGGAGCTTGAGTTGTTCGAGCCGGAAGTCCGGCGAGCGATGCTCGCGAACTTGGGCGGTCATAGTTCCGACGGTTGCGAGGATTTCAAATCCCTCAGTAGAAGCGTTGGAGAATGTTTTGGTTAGCCAGTCGCTTCCGGTGCCGTCTTCGAGATCAGGGACGAGAGCGAGGGCGCGGTAAAGGGCCTCAGCTCGTTCGTTGAGTGGGGCTTTTTTTTCGCTGATGATTCCGAGCGAAATTTGCCAAGCGTTTTCAAGATGCTCGCCATCGCGACCCGCGGAGTAAGATTCGGCATAGTAGCGACCAAGAAGGTTAAGGGCCGCGTGGTTTTTCTTCTCCTTGGCCACTTTGAGTGAAGGAAGAAATGTTATGGTTTCGTCGAGATGTCCGGCCTCAATTAAGAGTCGAGCGGTACGAGCTCTTGTCTCTTCGTCGCGAAGGCCAAAATAACGAGTTCCTTTTGCGAGGATTGCAAAGAAGTCGCGTGGAGGCTTTCGTTCACCTTTGATTAAGCTGGCGAGCTGGGGGAGAACAGCGTTGTCTGGAGCCTTCTGTGAGGCGTCGGTTAAGGCGAGAAACTCTTCGGGTCGGAGATATTGTTGTTGTTGGTGTTGTTTAGCGCCAAGGCTGGTAAGTTCTTTGCGCGGACGGACGGTGACTGGCGCGTTGAGTTGGGTGACCATTTGACGGAACGCCAAGGTGGCATCGCCGGAAGGGAGGCTTGCGAGGTAATCTTTGACTTTGAGCCATCGTCCCAAGGTGATATCGCGGGTAAATTGGTTGAAGTCCTTTCTGAAGGTAGCGATTTTTGCTTGGTCTTCTCGCTGCTTTTTGACTTGAGGGTTTGCTGAAGGCTTGGCCTCAGGATCTTTGGGAGGGGCTGGGATGAGTGTAGTCGTTTTTCCTTCCTCATTTTTCTCTGCGAGCCGGTTGGCGAGAATCCCAGAGGTGGTGCGGTCGATTTTCAGCCCCTGTAACATTTTAGTTCGCTGCTGTTCCGGTGTTAGAGGTGCTTTGGATGGACGGGCTACCCGTGAAGGGTTAGTAGTGAGAGCTTGGCCACCTCGCACCTCTAAAGTTTGGATCGTTTCTGGGGTGATTTTTGTTGTAAACGAGAGAGTGGTAGGTTTCTGAGCTGACGCTGAGATCAGGGTAAGCAAAAGCAGTAGGATATGCCTAAATTTCATGATGGTAGGATCGTGAAGTAAATGCGTGAATTATGAGCCGGAGCCATCCGCCGGTGGTCCCTGACCAGCGCCGCGAGAATCTTGGGGTTTTTTCCCTGGCTTAGCTTTTGGGTTTGGGCGACCGCCCGAACTACAGCCTTGTCATTGGCTCGGGATTGGTAGGCCGTAAAGCTCGGTTGGTTCGGCACGAGCTAAGCGGATTGCTGACTCCAGATCAGAGAGGTGCTTCTCCTTATCGGATCCGGTCTGTGCGAGGAGCTTATATTCCTGTCTGGCGGCTTCGATTTCAGGTTCCCATTCCTCGGCAGGAAGGCCCTCCAACTTCATGAGGTAGGTCATGTAGTAGCGGGCGTTGGCAAGTGTGGAGAGGGTTTCTTCCTTAAGCTCGGATGAAATGGTGGTATCTTCGTTAAGTTGCGAAACGAGCTCGGCTAGGTCTTCGCGGGCCTCGGGAAGTCCTGAGTTCTGCATCTTAGCCTTGGCGATCTCTAGCTGAATCCGCATTGAAGTTTCCTTGTTCTCTTTAGGTAGTTTAGCGAGCGCCTTCTGATAGGACTCAATGGCGGAGTTCCAGTTTTTTTCTTGGACAGCGGATCTAGCTTGGGCAAGGAACACTTCGGTGTGATCAAGTTTGACTTGCTCTTGTCCAGGGCCGTAGTGGTAGGCGGCAAAGCCAAGGGGAACGAGGAGCCAAAGGGTAGCGAGGATAATTCTCATAGAGTTCGAATTTCTAAGGGAAGAGATAGCACTTTTCGTCCCTCAGAAAAAGGTCCCTTTTTAGGGGGAGGAAGTTGGCTTGGCGTAGGGGAGTCGGCCAATTTCGTTAATCGAAAAATAGGTGTCGAGGGCGGTGGAAGCGACGGTGCCAAGATTGGGAAGGTCTATGGAGCCATCTTCGCTGATGGTATGCTCTGGCAGATTAACGAATTTGACTCGTCCCACGATAAGCTTGGTGTTGTTTGAAGGGATATCGATGATTTCCTCGAGAGTGAGTCCGATCTGAAGTGGGCTCTCTTTGACAAAGGGGGCCTCAAAATTTGGCTGGTAGCTTTCGGTTAGTCCAGTTTCGTCAAACTCAGAGATTCCTGAGGGGTAGCGGGCCGAGCATTGGTGGGCTTTCTCCAAGATTTCTTTCGTGACGTGGTTGAGGCTCCATTCCCGCATCACGAGAATATTTTTCAAAGTGTGCCGATCAACAGTGTCGGGACGGGTCACCATTCCAAGAAGAATCGGGTTGGATCCAAGATGAGTGATACTTGAAAATGGTGCGAGATTAGAGACTCTAGCAGCGGAACGGGTGCCAACGAGACAGACTGGTTTTGGACCAGGAAGAGAGGTGGCAAGTTGGACGCGAGACAGCTTGGCCATCGCTTTCAGTTCCTGAGTTGATATAAGCACGTTTGATTCTCGGGCCAATTCACCTTGTGGCAAGTGTGAGATTACTTTGGAAACTTAAAATGTTAGGGCGTAAAGTGTTTCACCTCCGGTTTTTGACTCGATCGCGCCGGAATTGGATTTAGGAATCAGAGTCCTGTTTGCCCCTGAGGTGAAAATCTATTTGGAGTTGTTGGGAATGAATAGTTAGAATTCCCGGTATGAAATGGCTTGGCTTTATTTTTTGTTCAATTGGTTTGTTATGGGGCGAATTACGGGTGGGGCAGTTCCGGACTCTTGACGAGAGTCGGAAGGAGCTAGAAAATATTTGGGATACCGCCAAGGATCAGGAGAGTTGGAAGGTGAGGCGAGAGTTGGTCCGAGGTGGCATTCGGGATGGGATAGGTTTCAAGAAATGGCCCCAAAAAACCAAGATGCGGATTGTTCGACATTCTCGAGTTGAGCGAGATGGATATACCGTCGAAAATGTTGGGATTGAAACGATTCCCGGATACTTTTTGTGTGGTAATCTTTACCTGCCTAAAATTGCGGCCGACAAGTTGCCGGTCTTTCTTTGTCCCCACGGACATTGGTCGAAGGAAGATCTTCATCATCATGGAAGACACCGCGATGAGATGCAATATCGCTGTGGTGCACTTGCCCGCATGGGTTGCGGGATCTTTGCTTATGAGATGGTTGGATATGGTGACTCCAAACGGATGGGATGGGAGCACCGGTGGGATCCTCAAGTCATGGCATTACAAACTTGGAATTCGGTGAGAGCCCTCGATTATGTGCTCGAGTTGCCGAATGCTGATCGGAAACGAGTGGGTGTGACAGGAGCTTCGGGTGGTGGGACGCAGTCGTTTTTGGTTGCGGCCCTTGATGATCGGATCACTCTTTCAGCGCCGTGTGTCATGGTGTCCTGCCATTTTTTTGGTGGGTGTCGATGTGAGAGTGGTTTGCCGATTCACGTTCGTGACACTCATGTTACAAATAATGCTGAGATCGCAGCACTGTTTGCTCCCAAGCCGCAGTTGCTCATTTCAAATGGTGATGACTGGACCAAACACACTCCGACTCTAGAATATCCATTTCTTCAGAAGATCTACCAACTTTACGGGAAGGAAGAGAAGGTGAAGAATATTCATCTCCCTGAGGAGAAGCATGACTATGGGAAGTCAAAGCGGATGGCTCTTTATGACTTTGTGGCAGACCAGTTTAAGTTGAACCGAAAGTTGGCGGACGAATCAAAAGTCGAATTAATTGACCCAAGCACTCTCTTTGTTTTTGGAAAAGACCATCCAGTGCCCGAGGGGCTTTTAAAGCCAAATCAAAAAGTGCAGTTTCCTAATTGAGGTTGGCTAAGACTTGCCAGGCTTAAAGGGAGAGGCAAAGAAGTAGAGCAGAAAGGGGAGAATCGCTAGGCCAAGTGCGGAGATCACTCCAGTGATAAGCGCATATTCGCGAAGAGTGAGCTTAAGACCGTCCCCGTCCGCCTTGAGTGAGCCTAGACCATTGAGCACGGAGCTGGGCACATGGCGCATATTGCCGTCATGATATTGCCCCCCAAGACGAGAAGCGATTTGCTGTAGGGCACCAACGTCCTGCCGCGACTGCCGACCGTCGATCATAGAGCCTTTGGTCGGGTTTCCCACACCCATCACAAGAACACCGTCGATTGAAGGGGGCATTTTAGGCATACCGGTTGCGGGGACGGTATCGCCATCGCTGACTAGAAGAAGGGTGGCGGAATTTGATGGCCATTCGCGTGCGATTTTGGCGGCTTCCTCAAGTCCATCAAAGAGACGAGTTTTTCCTAC
>DCQM01000208.1:0-4162 GCA_002323895.1 Akkermansiaceae bacterium UBA1518 | reverse complement strand
CTTTCTTGGACGACTGGTTTTGCGCCATTGTAAACCGCGACCATGGTGATGTGGAGTTTGTCGTCGGTAGTGCGTTTCAGCAGTGACTGAACGAGTTTGGAGCTGCGTTGAGTTCGGGTGAGGCCGGAATCTTCTCCAGAGTCCTTTAGTTTCATCGATGGAGAAACATCGAGCACAAGAAGAAGGTGGCGTCGTTCCTTCGACTCGATTTCTTTGACTTCAGAACGATGTGCTTTTGGTTCCAGTAAGTAGAGTGTGGTGAGCGCCCAAGCTAGGCCGCCGAGGAAAAGGACTTTTAGGACAGGGGCAAGAATGGTGGGTGTTGAGAAGCGTCCAGTGGGTCCAAAGGCGAGGTGACGAACTTTCCTGATTCGCATGGCGTGAAGCACCTCCGCTCCAGTCGCGAGGACGGCGGTGGTTGCTGCGACAAGAATGGGAAAGAACATTACCAAGGAGTGTAGCGAAGTCCGAAGAGAGTAAGGAGGTAAAACCCGGCAAGAGAGAGCGCGGTGATGACGTAAGGCTTATAATTGTCGACGGGATCAGGCGTGAGTCGAACAAGGGAGGCCTGTGCCATTTCATCGATCCGCTGGAAGACGGCCTTTAAGGCATCAGGGTCACCGGCAGCAAAGGTTTCCCCCCCAGTGATCGAGGCAACCACGGAAATCTCGGCTGGAGGCGCTCCCCCTCCGATGTGAATGGCATAAACGGTAATATTATTTTCTGCGAGTTCACGAGCGATTTTGAGGTCGTTACCATTTGAGAGATCAAAGCTGGCGCCATCTGAAAGTAAAATAATCATGCGGTCACCATTTTCCGAGGCAAGGAGCTCTTTCTGCCCCTGCTTGAGGGCTTTGCCAATGAAGGTTCCACCATTAAACCATGGAGGAAGCTTGTTGGGGTGAAGGAAGGCAGGGGCGTTTCGGAAGGCCGAGACGTCCGTGGTGAGCGGAACCCAGCGGAGGTTATCGCCCCCAAAGACCATGAGTGAAAAAGCATCGCCGTCTCGATAGTCAAGAAATTCATTAAGTGACTCCATGGCAGCATCATAACGATCACCTGCGCCAAATTTGGCGACCATGGAACCGGAGACATCGAGGCAAAAGAGGATATTGGTGAGTTCGCGTTCTGACTTGGGTCTCTCGAAGGCTCGTGGGCCAGCAGCGATGAGAATGAGCGTTGCCAAGATGAGATAAGGCACAGTGTTAACAAAATTCAGGAGTATACCTAGCCATCTACGCTCTGCCATTTTTTGGTGGTCGAATGGGAGTGGAAGTGCTCGTGTTCGCGTGATCCATTGAAAAACGATCAAAATGATCGGAATGGCAAGTGCGATAAGAACTATGGGGTGGGCGAAAGACATTAAAAATTTGAAATCCTAAAGGTGGGACTTGAACGATTACTTCTCTGCGTAGGGAGCGAGAAGGGGGAGGAATTCTTCGCGGGAAAGTTTTGTGTTGGGAGCGTGAAGCCATTCCTCAAGCTTCAAGATGAGAGGTGAAGCTTCCGGATGACTACGGAGTTCAACGAGCGCTCTTGCGGGGGTGAGGGAGGCGATTTCAGGGATCTGATCTTTCCAATGACCAAGGATGAGTCGTTCAAGGGTGGCTTGTTGTTGGTCGTTTATTTCGCCTTGCGATGCTTCGGAGACAAGCACTTGAAGTTTTTCGTGCAGGGTCGGGAGTGGTTTTTCCACGACCAAGTCGGTTCGATGTTTTTTGCGGTAGAAGATGATGGCTAGAAAGATCAACAGCCAAAAGATTCCGAGGACGATGATGAGGTTTTTATAGCCACCGAGTTTCTCGGGTTCGACAGGTTCGGGCTCGGAAGGTTTCGGAAGAGTGTCGAGAGGGTGGGTGGTTGTGACCTCGAAGGTGGCGTCCAAAGATTGGACTGGACTGCGGTCAGTTGCGTAGCGCAGAAATTGCGAGATTCGGTGGATCCCAGGGTCAAGCGCGTAGATTTCGAAATCATAACGGAAGCCCTCGGCTGCAGGTTTGATTTTTAGGATCCGAATTACGAGTGATGACTCGTTGTTGGTTCGAGGGATGACCTCAATCTTTGGACCGGGAATGAAGAGGTCTTCAAGGGTTTCGGGAAGCCCAAGAGGGGCCTTGGTTTGGCTGAACGAACAAAGGCTGCTGATGAGAAAGAATAAAAGCGCTTTCATCATCGTGAGAGGAGGTTTCGAGATTTAAGGAAGAGGCGGAGAGATGCCAAAAATGGTTGGTCAGTACGAACAGGGAAATGATCGAGCGAGGCTTTTTTGAGGGTGGAGGTAAGAGCTTCCAGAGAGGTGAATTGCTTCTTAGCCGAAAGGGTGGCTTCGCGTCCGGTCTCGACTTCGCGTCCGCGAACGATACCTGCTCCCGGAATAGAGTCTTCGGCTGGATCACGAAGTGGGATAACGACGATGTCATGGCGATGTCCTAGCAATTTAAGTGCGGGTATCGCGCTAGGATCGTGTAAGTCAGAAAGCACAAATATTAATGAACTTTCGCCAAGTGATGGATTAAGAGCGAGGAGCTTTTGACCGAGATAAGTAGGCTCATTAAATTGGTAGGTTCGGAGTTCGTGAAGCCATTGCAGGATGGTTTCGCGGGAGAGCGAAGGTTTGATATTGAGGTCGCGTGAGCCGGCGCCAAGAATGCCTACGGGTGAGACGCGATCGATAGAGGCGAGCGCGAGTCCACCTGCGATTTGGGTGGCAATTTGATACTTAGAGATTTGGGTCGATGACAAAGCCATCGATGCTGAGGTGTCGACGATGAACCACACGGGAAGGGATTTAGGTGATTCGTATTCCTTAACATGGACCTTGCCAGTGCGGGCGGTGATGCGCCAATCGATGGATTTGACCGGGTCACCAGGAACATACTGGCGCGATTGCATATATTCGAGGCCTTGGCCAAGGAAGGGAGAACGATCTGTGCCATACGACAACGAATCGGCTAGTCGTTTCACCGCGAGCAGGAACTGGCGGGAATCGAGCGGCTTAGTTTGCTGGTCGGTGAGGAGGGGCATTTGAAATCCGGACGTAGAACGCCATGTTGAGGAGCGGATTGAAAATCCTTATCCCTGATTAAGAGATGGAATCGTTGAGGATCTGTTGGAGGACAGCTTGGGGTGTTTTCCCTTCAGCGAGGGCCTCATAGGAGAGGCGGATCCGATGGAGGCAGACGTCTTCGGCAAGAGCGAAAATATCTTCAGGGATGGCATAGTCACGGCCGTGAATAAGAGCGCGAGCACGCGAGGCCTTAAGAAGAGAAATGCCGGCACGAGGCGAGCAGCCCATTTCAAGGTCGGGGTGATTCCGGGTGCGCTCCACGATATCTACGACGTGTTTTAGCAAGACTTCGCTGACATGAATATCGTGGGTCGCTTCCATGGCGTTGACGAGATCTTGCGGCGTGCCGACAGCATCGTCGGTGACGAGGTCGAATTCGGTTCGAGCGACAGCGCCTTCCCCTTTCTTTTCAACGCCAAGTTTGAGGTTTCGACGAAGGATTTCTTCTTCTTCTTCGGGTTTGGGGTAGCTGAGTCGGTGGCAGAGCATGAAGCGGTCAAGCTGAGCTTCGGGAAGTTCGAAAGTTCCTGATTGCTCGATCGGGTTCTGCGTTGCGATCACGAGGAATGGTGTGGGAAGTGAAAAGGTTTCTGCACCAAGGGTGACTTTTCGCTCTTGCATGGATTCAAGAAGAGCACCTTGGACTTTGGGAGCGGCCCGGTTGATCTCGTCTGTGAGAAGAAGATTCGTGAAGATAGGGCCTTGATGAGTGCGAAATTCGCCAGATTTTTCATCGAGAATTTCCGTACCCAGAATATCGGATGGGAGAAGGTCAATCGTGAATTGGACTCGCCGGAAGTCGAGGTGGAGAGCCTTAGAGATTGTGTTGACGAGGAGAGTCTTGGCGAGGCCGGGCATTCCTTCCAGGAGGAGGTGGCCGGAGGTTAGGAGAGCAATAAGGGTGCGCTCAACGACCACATCTTGACCAACGACGATTCGTCCGACACGTTCACGGATATCCGCTAAATAGGTGGCGGTTTTGGGATGAGAAGTTTTTTCAGTGGTCATTAATTTGCAGAAGGAATGCGATCTCGCGAGGCGGATGTTTAGCTGTTAGGGGTCATCAGGGAAAGGATGGAACTTGGAATTTTCCAA
>DCQM01000005.1 GCA_002323895.1 Akkermansiaceae bacterium UBA1518 | reverse complement strand
GGTGGGCGGCGATTTAGAGGATGATGGTTATCTGGTGTGTTTTGTCCACGACGAGGCGGAAAATCAGAGTGAGTGCCAGATTATCGATGCACGAGACATCAGTGCAGGCCCCGTCGCCACCATTATCATGCCCTGTAGAGTGCCCTACGGCTTTCACGCGGGCTGGGTGGGCACTGAATGATGATCGCTTGATGCGATACAGGTTAGGACACGCCGGAAACAGACTTATTTGATAGGCAGTGAGTCCCACAGCTCCCAACTGATTGTCCTGCCGGGATAAGCTGGGTGTTCAAAAGGCCAGTCCGACGCCAACCAACGTTGCACGACCTCAAAAAGATCCCTATCCAGGTCAGTCGCAGCCTCACTTTCCCGCACCCACAAAAACACTTCGGCGTCATACCCCGCCTTGTCGGTCGGATAAAAGTAAACACAACCCAGAACTCGGGATTCGTCGGGAGCCACCATCGTGTAGGCAAAGGAACTGCGATTCTGGAACTCCTTTTCGTGCCATCCAAGATCGATGAGATTCTGCCGGAGGGTTAATCCAGCCGGCCAACCACTGTCTGGCCACACTTGGCTTAGCCGCGCAGGGCTCGACACCACCGCCTCGAAATCTTTCTCGGCATCGTCGATCGACAGCATCCGCAACCTGAACTTCGCTGTCTTGAGCTCGCTTGGAACAACAAAGTCCTTAGGCACGAAATGACGTTTTGATCGGGAACCCATGTTTTTACTCAACCAGCGTGAGACTCTATTCCCACTCCGTAGCGGATCTTGATTGTTTCTCTATAAAACACAAGTTACGAACGTGAAAATGACGTTTACAGCCTCTCTCCAAATCAAGGTTGATTTCACAATGATCAAAAAGGCCAGCTCTGACCGCAGGCTCCATGCGAACCTGCACCCAAGACCTCAAGCTCCGCGACCATTTTCTGGACGATCAGTGCTTCTCGACACCTCGTTTATACTTCTTATACTTTAAACTCAGACTTTCCACTATGGAAAAGGTGTGTATCACAGTGAGTCATACTCTTTGCGAAGTTATTGGAGGTCAAAGTTTCCGAATAGTAGTCGTGTTATTTCTGGCGGTATTTTCAAGTTATGCCTCTTGTGAAAACTCCGCTGATGAGTCCCCAAGCGGAAAAGAACTGTACCTTGAGCACTGTGACTCCTGCCATGCAACCATTTCTCATCAAGTACCCAGTGAAGCTACTTTGCGAACGATGTCTCGTCAGGCCATTAATCGAGCAATGCAAAGTGGCTTGATGAAAATTCAAGCTCAGAATCTGTCTGATTTGGAGATAGAGGCGATTGCGGAGTATCTTTCGATCGAGCTAGTTACAGAGTCTAGCTCTGATGTCAGTTGCGATGGCGAGCAGGAATTTTCTGCAGAACCAGGTTGGCTGGGATGGGGAAATTCGCTAACCAATGACCGCGCTCAGAAGATCCAGTTGAACGAATCGTCTACGCCTAACCCAGAATTATTAGAGCTAGCCTGGGCGTTTGCAGTTCCTGGAGCTGATCGGATGCGCTCTCAGCCAACGGTCGGTGGTGGTGTCGTATTTATAGGAAGCCAGAGTGGATCGGTTTACGCGCTAGACGCAAAGCTAGGCTGTGTATGGTGGACTTTTAATGCTTTATCGGAAGTTCGCGGATCGATTTCTGTTGAGCTCGGCAAAGGAGATTTACCAGAATCATTGTATTTCGGGGATTTCCAGGGTCACATATATAAATTGGAAGCTTTAACCGGAAAATTAGTTTGGAGAAGGCGAGTTGATCCACATCCTTTGACGACGATCACTGGCTCCCCAGTAATCTATGAGGAGAATTTATTCATTCCGTTATCGTCCACCGAGATAGTGGCCGCAATAAATGCAGATTATGAGTGTTGTACTTTTAGGGGCGGGATTGTTGCGGTTGATAAAACTTCGGGTGAGACAAACTGGCGTTTACACCTAGTAGATGAGCCGTACAGACAAGATTCTAATCCTAACGATGTAATTTTTTGGGGTCCTTCTGGGGTTCCAGTCTGGTCTTCACCTACTATTGATGAGGAGCGAAAGCTTCTCTATTTTGGGACTGGTCAGAATTATTCGCCTCCAGCCACCGCTACGAGCGACGCCATTATTGCCGCGGACATCAGCACTGGCAGGGTTGTTTGGCATACTCAGACCACAAGTGGCGATATGTGGAATGGAGCATGTGTAACAAACGGATCTAATTGTCCTGTGCCACCAGGACCAGATTTTGATTTCGGTGCACCCCCAATACTTGTTAACGGTAAATCAGGGAATGATTATTTATTGGCAGGACAGAAATCGGGGATGGTGTTTGCTCTAGATCCCAGCAATGAAGGACGTATTCTGTGGAGAAAAAAGATTGGTAAAGGTGGGCATAATGGTGGAATTCACTGGGGTATGGCTGCGGATGAGAATGTTTTGTATGTGCCTATTGCAGATATCGGTGAACACCCCTTTGCCACAGGTGACCCTCAGCCCGGCATACATGCATTAGATATAGCGACAGGAGACGTTTTATGGAGTCACTTGGAAGGGAGCACTTGTTCACAAGATTCTTTTGAGTGTTTTGCAGGATTCTCCGCGCCAATTTCACTCTCCTCTGACATCCTCTTTGCTGGCGGGTTAAACGGTGTTTTTCACGCGTATTCATCTTCAACCGGTGCCAAATTATGGAAATTCAATACTCGAAGGGAATTTAGATCTGTCAATCAGTTGACCGGTAAAGGAGGAACCATCGATGGAAGTGGTCCGGTAATTGCCGGTGATATGCTCTATTTAAACTCTGGTTATGGTCGCTATGGCAAGCTTGGTGGGAACGTTTTACTGGCTTTTTCTATCGCAAATAACTAGATGAGTCGCAAACCTTAGTCGACAGGCTTTTTTGCTCAGCTCATAGTTATTTTCTTTAATAAAGGAATTTCACAGGGAGTTATAGTGTGGCCAATCCCGTTGACGAGTATCGAAGACAGCTAATGAAATCTGCAGCGGGTTTGTCTTTCGCATTAGCAAGTCACTCCGCCCATGCATCTAATGTTAAAAGTTCGATCAACGGCTCCTCTGATCAGTTCAATTTAGATGAAGTGTATAGTCGTTGGGGGACTGATTCGGCTAAGTGGGATCTGCAGTTAAGGCGATTCCCAGGGAGAAAAATTACGGCGGCAATGGGTATCGCCGATATGGATTTTAGAACAGCACCTGCCATTACTCATGCCTTAGCCAATAGGATAAAGCATGACAACTGGGGGTACATGTTGATGCCAGAGTCTTATTATGAATCTATCCAGAACTGGACTCTTTTGCGTTATGGAGAAGAAATTCAACGTGATCAGATCCTTGGTGCGACCGGTGTTCTGCCCGGTCTTTTAAGCGCGATACGTGCATTTTGTCCTCCGCAGAGCAAGGTCTTACTTCATGCGCCTGCGTATACGCAACTTTATGTCACGATCAAGGCCGCGAGTTGTATTCCTGTCGAAAGCCCGCTGAAAAAAGAAAGCGACGGGTACCGAATTGATTTTGAAGATTTAGAACGACAATTAAGCAACGATACCAAAGCCTTTTTGCTCTGTAATCCGCACAATCCGACAGGGAATTGCTGGAGTCGAGAGGATCTAGAGACTTTGGTTTCGATGTGCGCCCGAAATGGAACCGTGGTTTTATCGGATGAAATTCATTGCGACTTTATTGCGCAAGGTCAACATTTTACCCCAATATTTTCCTTGGAAAGCGAATTTGCTGAACGGAATGCTGTTTCTTTTAACTCAGCGACAAAGTCGTTTAACCTCTCAGCCTTTAAAACAGGTTATATATACGCTCGTAATAAGAAGTTACTAGATAAAATTGTGGCGTCAGGCCACAGCCAGGTAGTAAACACTTTAGGTGTTGTAGCCTCGCGTGCGGCATATGAAGAAGGTGGAGACTGGTTGGATGCTGTCGTTTCATATATAGATCAGAATATGCGCTATCTTGAGAATTACTTGGCTACAAATGCGCCACTGATTAAGTTTAAGCGACCTGAAGGTACCTACTTGGCTTGGCTTGATTTTAGTGGTTGGATGGAAAAGATTGGAGCCACACAGTTAGCAGCTTCGGAGAACAAGAATAAGGATAAGGATGCTCCCAAGATACATGCCGGCGATATAATGGAGCGGATTTTGGTAGAAGAAGCGGGAGTTCAACTAGATCGCGGCTATCGTTTTGGAGCCGGAGGAGAAAATTTTCTGCGAATGAATGTGGGCACTTCTAGAGTATTACTTAAAAAGGCGCTGGACAATATTACTAACGCCACTAGAGCGAGCTGACTCATTTTGAATAGTCCTTTAATAAAGGTAGGTTGGCTTATTGAGATGTGTTTTTATTTTATAATAAGGAGATATACCGATGTTTAGGTATGCCACTTGCGTTTTGCTTTTACTATTTACATTCTCTGTGTCAGCTGAGACCGTGCTAATTACCGGTTCTAATCGCGGCATGGGATTAGAGTTCGTTAAGCAATATGCTGATCTTGGGTGGGATGTCATCGCTACGAGCAGAACCCCAGGTGACGATATCGAACTGCAAGAGCTTGCTAAAGCGAATTCTAGAATCCGGATTGAGTCACTGGATGTAACGAACGTCGATCAGCTCTCTTCTTTAGAAAAAGAATATCGCAATTATCCGATTGATCTGGTTATCAATAATGCTGGTCTTAGTGGAGATCGTAGCAGGCAAGCCTGGGGGCAAATAGAAAAAGACGAATTTGAATTATTGATGGCTACAAATGTTTTTGGTGCGTTAAAGGTATCAGAAGCTTTTTCCGACAACCTCATTGCAGGTGGCGGGAAAAAAATTGTCGCGATTTCAAGTATAGCGGGCTCCATTGAATCCATGACTAGACCCAGCTCTCTTCCGCTGTTATCTATCAGTAAGGCAGCATTGAACATGGCTATGCGCACGGTGGCCTTTCGCCTCAGAGAGAAAGAGATAACAGTCACCTTACTTAATCCTGGAGCAGTAGATACTCGTGCTCTTAGACAGGCTTTCGGGTTGTCTTTAGAAGAAGCTGGAAGAGCCACAAATTTTGATTACGGAGGGTATGAGACGGTATCGGCAAAAGATGCAGTTTCTCGTCTTATTAAAGTAATCAACAATTTGGATATTTCTCAAACCGGATCTTTCATCAACTATGATGGTAGCGAGATTCCTTGGTAGTAGTTGGGTTAAGAAATAAAAACTAACCTGTCCGTGTCCCTCATTATTTCTACCGAGCACTGACTGTCATTCAGACAGATATCCCAAAAAGTGGTTAACGCCAGCGATTCTTGGTGTCCAGATATCGCTTGGCATCGAGTAAGTCGGTAGGTGTGTACTCCGAGAACAGATTGGGGGCAAACCGGGATTGGTAAGCATTCAAAATGGGCTGATACAGGTCCATATGCACGTCCGGGATGCGGTGCCGTTTTCGGTAGGAAGCGATCGGAATTCGCGCAGTCACACCCTGCTCAAAT
>DCQM01000004.1:707-13372 GCA_002323895.1 Akkermansiaceae bacterium UBA1518 | reverse complement strand
CAGGTTGAAGCTCGCGTGTAGCGACCGCACGGATATCCGGATGACTATTGGTATCGCCAGTGATAAGGATGCTAGCGCTCCTGAGTATGAATTTGCACCGGAAGCCTTCAATGGTTGGCCTCTCTTCCGCGGGGGAAACGCGGGGCATGTTCCTATCGCTGGTCCCAAAGACAAAACACCAATCGAGGTCGGGATCGATCTTACTCCACTCTTCGAAAAACTGGGTGCGGCAAAAGACGGCGAAGCTAGGATCTTCCTCTCGCTCACGCGGGCCGACGAGAGTGAGGCCGTCGGCGTGCTGCACGAATGTGCCGTCCGAAGTTATGACCCCAAAGGAAACTTCATCCGCGAATCAGAATTAGCGATTAAGGATGGAAATTTTGGTGAATCGCTCCTCGAGATTGATAAGGTCGTTAAAGGGCTTAAACGTAAGTAATGGAGGGCTCAGCCTTTCGTGCCAGTGATAAAAAGCGATCGCCCTTAAGTCAGAACCCCGCACGATCGAATAGTAGATAAAACTTCCAGCTTCCAATGTTACTTTAAGGAAGTTTTGTAATGGGAATCCCACTATTAAAAATCAAAGAAGTGCGAATCATGTTTGGAATTTTGCTCCTTCGTGGGTGGCGACTGAGCTTAGCCTTTAGCAAGAAACTAATAGAATCACCTAGCTATCGTTGCTTCTGAATCACCAGTTCTAGATTTTTCTTGGCAACCTGGTTGTCGGGATCGAGCTCCAAGGCCATACGGAATTGCGCTTCCGCCTCGTTGAATTTCCCTTGCTTCCCAAGGAGTGCACCGTAGTCGGTGCACGCGTCGGAATTACTAGGGTTTATAGCGAGCGTTTTTTTGTAATAAGCGGCCGCCTTGCTCTTGCTGCCCTTGGAATGTTCCTGCAATGCGAGCCGGTAATAGCCTCCACTCACTCTTCGTTTTAAACGTTCTCTGTGGGTTTTCGAGTTTGAGCTCGCCAGCGCGTGTTCGAGATACCGTAACCCTTGATCAGGAAAGGTGCTGAGGAAAGGGTTCGAAATTGACTCTGCAAGCTCGGATGGAGCAATCGGGAGCGTGAACCAACTGCCGGGGAAGGGCACCGAAAGATCACGAAGCTGGTTGTCACTGGCTTTCGAGAAAGCGACATCGTGGAGGATAAGATCGGTCGAGACTCGACCTCGATATATTGCGAATAAGCGTCGTTCCTCATCTAACAGGAGGCTGATGGGGACTGAGAATGATGCCGGGAAATCGTAAAGCGACTTGAGTAAGAAGCGCAGGTAATCTGCGCTGAGAAGCGTTATTGTCCCGCTTGGGAAAGGAAACTTGCTCGCAGTGATTAGCTTGCCTGCTGCAAGATGATCGGACCCAGCCACCAATTTGTCGACCGAGAGTGCAAGAATTTCGAGACCGGCAGCTTGGATGCGCTCCTCGTCGCGTACGAACTGGTGCAACTCCTCGGTGCAGGATTCACAGGTTCCTGAGAAAAGGGTTATGAGGAGCGGCTTCTCACCTCGGGAAATTCCGGCGGCTTCCATTTTCCCCGCTGGGATATAGCGGAACTCCGGAAGCGGAATTCTCCCTGGTAAAACCATCTGCTCAGGAGATTGCGGCGCGACCGGTCGCTGCCGAGCCGGCCCTAAGCGAAGAGCCGTGCGCGGAGAGGCCTTCTTCAGCACTCCCCCTTCCGCGATGTGGTAGCGCTCACCTGCCGCGATTTCGGAAAACGATTCTTCAAATCCATCCGGCCAAATCACATGTAGCGAAGATGGCGCCGCCCCCGGATCGATTCCAAAGTGGACCCATTTTGATGATTGCGAAAGAAACGCACTACCTGCACGCAGCGTCTGAAGGAGTTCGCTACCATTGGAGAGCGTCAGCTTTAGCCGGGCCCCAATCGCATCGCGATTCGACTTTTCCCCGCCCTTTAGTCGGAACGCCACTGAACGATTTGCCTTTGGCGAGCTATTGCGTAGCAGACGTAAGCGAGGCGCCGTGCGATTGTGCGCCCACAGGTCCAGATCCCCATCTCCATCCCAGTCAGTGATGGCCAAGGCCCTTCCGTCATCATCAAACCCAAATCCCGAAATATAAGAGGCGTCCGAAAATTGACCCCCACCAGTATTTAGGAAAGTACGGTTTGTCTCCGAGCCGCTCCACGAGCTTCCCGAGCGAGCCGATTGCATAATTGCCGCCCAAGAATTTTTATACACATCGACTGCCTGTTTGTCGGTGAAATCCGTCGGTGATGGCGATACGACCTGCCGCCAGAAGAAACTTCACAAGTCGGGACCGCCAACCTGGTTAGTCAGGTAACCATTTGCGACGACCAGGTCCTGCCAGCCATCGTTGTTGAGATCCGCGAACTGAGAACTCCATGCCCAGAGGCCAACATTGACTCCGGCAGACTCGCTCACATCATCAAATTTCCCCCTGTCGCTCCCAAGGAAAAGGGTGTTGCCGCGTGCCATCCGTTGGAAATCGGCAGTCGCGCCCGGATTGCCCTTGCCGAACTGTCGCTGAAAGGCAACGCGCCCCCCGGCAGACGAGAACATATTGCTGACGTAGACATCCATCCTACCATCGCGATTGGCATCGCTCCACGCCACTGACATCCCGGATGAAATGTCCTCTACGCCGGCAGCGGCAGCAACATCCGTGAACCGACCGGCGTCATTGCGGAATAGATTATTACGGCCGAAGTCGTTAGCAACATAGAGGTCTTGATCTCCGTCATTGTCGTAGTCTTCCCATGAAGCGGCGAAGCTCCAACGGTCGCTACCCGTAGCAATTCCAGCGGCGCTCGTAACATCTGAAAATTGTAGTCTGCCGTCATTTCGCAGCAGCGCATTACGACCACCATTTTCGGCATCGTTGAAAGGCAATGGTACTCCGGCCATAGATCCACTGACACCGCCAGCGGCTGAATTAGCGAGATAATTACAGACGAAGAGATCGAGATCACCATCGCTATCGTAGTCAGCTGCGGACAATGAATGTGGGTTCGATATGCCGAGGATTTCGCTGCGCCGCGAAAAATTTGCTTTCCCGTCGTTTTCCAAAACGAGCACCAGCGCCACTGTCGCGACGACCAGATCCTGATCACCATCATTGTCGAGATCAAGAAACAGCGCCGCCGTAGAAGACTCGAGCCAATCGACTCCAGCCTGCGCTGAAATATCGCGGGTGGTGCCTTCCGGGTTCTGCAAATAAAGGCGGTTGGGCAAACCGCCGCAGTCGCAAACATACAGATCGTCCAGTCCATCACCATTCGCATCGCCGATCGCGATTCCGTGGTGCCCAAAAAAATCTATGTCATCGATTTTGGTCAAGGATCGAGCCCAGTGTGTCACAGGCGAATCGTGCGGACCGATTTCTTCTGGGAGCACGTTGCCTGCGATATCTTCAAATAGCGGTTTTTTTCCAGTGCGAGTGACCTCTTCGTGGGAAAGCAGCGTGAGTCGTTTTAGACGTGGTAGTCCGTCAGATTCGAGAGCTGAGACTTCCCAGTTGCAATCCCATACACTGGTTGTTTGATGCCATTCTTCCTCGATAGATTCATCGTGGGTGGAAGCGATGACCCGAGTGGAGAAATTGCCCTCATTCCCCTTCCGGGAAATACGAATAATCTTTCTAGTGCCATGTTGCTTTGGGAGTGCCTTAAGAAAGGTAACCTTATCAAAAGCGTGGACTTCGTCACCAGACTGTCCGACTTGCAAGCGCCGAACTTGGATCCCATCACTGGAATAGATTTCAACCAAATCAGGCCTGAGCGGAGTCCCCCGAAAGTCCTCAGCGATCGGCTTATCGACACCATCTTTGTCGAAAATAAGGGTGAGCGCGCGGGCCGCAGAGTCGCTTTGCAATTCGGTGTCCCAACCGGCCTTGCCTGGATCAAGATTTTCTAATTGTAAATCGGCAGCCGTTTTCGCTCCTACGCTGGAAAAATCAATACTGGTCGAGTCTCCGTCCACTGCAACCTGAGTTGGTCGTTGATAATCCTTTGCGCGGCGCGTCTTGAATGGTCCGCGCGCAAGACCTGAGCCAGAACGATCCGGATCTTCTTTGATCATGGATGTGATGACCCAAACTGTGCCAGCTAGCCCGGCGAGGCCTAGGCCGAGCATGAAAATCTTGAGAATTGGTTGTTTCATGGTCTCTCGCACTTTTGGTTTTGTCAAAAATCCAATATGATTGAAAGCTTTTGAGGGGGCGAGCTCCCCCTTTACTTGGTCAGCACCACCTGCAGTCTGATGAAAAAGCGCTCTGCCGGCAATTCTGAGCTCTGAGCTTCATAACGTATTCGCTGCCCCCCTGTCCCAAGATAGACCGGATCTAACGCCGAGAACAATTCAGAGCCATTCGTCCAATTTGACAAATCAGTTGAGACTTGAAGTCCGACTACCACGTCGTCCGCAGCCAGGTCACGATTAAATTCGAAACCAACCGTCGAGCCACTGAAGGTCAGAATCTGCAAGCCATCGCCAAGTAATGCATGATCGACGAGGTCGCGGACGCCGTTGTTGTCGAGGTCAGCATTGGGATCCCCAACGAAGGACTTGGCGTCTGAAGAACCCGGGTTACCGCCGGAAACAGCACTAGCCCGCCAATTCGATGGGAGGGCATGATCAGGATTTGTATCGGGCGCGATCAACACTAAGCTCGGTCCATCACCGTCAGAAACATTGGGCCAGGGAAATTTGTCGTCGTAGGTAAAACGACGGATATCGCCACCCAATCCATCTTGAATTACAATAAGCTCACCGCCATTGGCGAGCTTGTTTGTGTCACCAATCCCGTATTCGCCGGTAAGCAAAAATGGGGCCATCCCCGGATGGCGTAAGAGGAAAGCAGCACGGTTACGGGCGAGGATGACTCGCTCACCCGATGGGATAACTATTGCTGGCAGATCGTAATTGATGCCAGCGGTAAAGCTCACCTCTGTGAGATCGACGTCCAAAGTTCCGATGTTGGTCAGCTCGATGAATTCGAACAGGTCAGCATCAGCAAATCCAGAATTTAGCTCTGCCGCCGTCGGGGCGGATGGGTTGTACATCAACTCGGAGACGGCGAGATTCAAGGTAGAAGCCGGTTCAACCGTTCCATTGTTATCGACCCTAATCGTATCGGTTTCGATGAGCTCCCCAGAAAAATCATAAGCCTCAATTTGGTAAGCATGTGAGCCTGGTGCCACCGGGATATTCACCGCCCAAGAATTACCATCCGTCCATTCGACCGCCCGCGGATCAGAACTGCCGGCAAGGCGGATCTCCCGTACGTTCACCCATCCTTTACCAGAGATCGTTGCCGTACTCGATGCTACTGTTAATGGCGAAGGCGTGGTGATCGAAAAATTGGTGGGAGCGATGGAGTTATTGATCTGGCTAAGCACATAATTGCGGCGTTGGTCAAAAGAGGAGAGCTTGCCGGCCCAGTTCTGACTCGAGTCGAGCGATCGCAGGTGGGTGGTAAAATCCGACATATAAGCGCTGTTCCACGTCGTCGTAACAATGTCGTGAAGAATGCCGAAGTAGATACGCCGGCGCTGCGCGTTGCCAGGCGTCGAATTCGAGTTTGCTAGCTTGCTACATTCCCTGTTGGCGAAGATCGATGCGGTGGGGTTTCCTCCGGCAGCACCAAAGTCCATATCGTGCGGTAGGAACATGATACGTCCGTCGGGACGCGCGTAATACATCCCATTATGCTGGCTACCAGACCCGGCGTTGTCTCCCGCTCCGCTCAAGACAGCGTAGGCCATGCCCCGGAACCAACTGTCGACATCAACAATATCCTCGAGCCCAGCATCAAAGGAGGCTCCCGAATTGCGGAAATGTTGATTGTAGGCCATGATCGGCGAAAAGTTATCGGCTTCCCGGTTGTTTTTATTGAGGAAGAACCAGCGATAAAATTCGGGATCGTCACTAGCATTCGAGACGCCCGATCCGATCACGCTGTCGGGTTGTGGACGTTTGAAACCGTTGCCGTCCTCACTTGTTGGATAATAAATAAGTTCGTACTCGTAGAGCTGACCATCGCCACCCTTGTCAAATTGCGAATCAAGGAAGACGTCACCATAGCGAGCCATCTGCAACAGCCCGCCGCCAGTCAGCGATGAATTCGGAGCGAGTATTTTGACGAAGTCATAGTAGCGGCTGATGGCGCCGCCGGAATTGGCAATCATGATATCGAAGAGCAATTCCCGTTGCCCTGGCCTTTGGCTTTCCGATCGGTCTATCGCCACCGAGTCGAGTGCGCCGCGATAGAGTCCATCCGATGGAAAACGCACGCTGTAGCCGACGCGGTTAAGATTGGCACGTCCACGCTGGCTACTTTTCAATCGCACGCCGCAGCCATAGTAGATGTCTCCCTCGCGATCGATGATGGTGGCACCGAGACGGTCATTGCTCATCACTTCAATCGACCTGTGCTGGAAAGTGGAGTCCGCCGCAGTCATAATGATGCGAAAATTTCGCCAACCGTTGGTGGCCGCCGACCCGTCGCTTACTTGAAACATGGCACGCGAATCCGGACCCGCTTGCGGAAATGTCTGCATGGCTCCGGCCGAGTCGGCACCAGTCAGGTAAAACTGGACGCGTGCCCCGGCTGATTGCCCGGGAACCTGTCCGCTGTAGATTCCATCCGCGCCACCACCCATTCCGACAGTTTGAAATCCCCCGCCGTTGACCGAGTAGAATAAAGTGAGGCTCGAAATACCGTCCGGATCGTTTGCCACGACTGAAACAGTGGTGGGTTCGCCGGCCGAGGGTACTGCCGGAGAGTGCTTCATCCCCGAGTAGGTTGGCCCGATGTTTACCTCAGCACGCGAGTTAGGAGCAGATGGGGTTCCGACATCTTGGGGACGATCGATCAGGTTCACATTGGCACAGCGGTTAAAATAGAGCCGTGTGTGCAGCTGTCGAGACCCTGAAACCCAGCGAGCACGAAACGAAATCTCATACTCGGTGCCATTTGAGATGGGCGAGGAGAGTTTCGTGAAAATTTGGTTATGCATGTGCTCGGTAGCGCCCGTGGCAACGATCCGCAAAACCTTATTTCCCGGGGTATCCGGATCATCGATGATTTCTCCATGTCGGTGATTGCCAACAAGTTTCCAGGCGGCGGGATTATTGAAGGTCGTATTACTCAGCTTCTGCACCGCACCACCGTCGGGGTTTTCGATCACGCTGATATCATCAATCAGTATTTCGCCATCGGAAAGTAGTCCCATGTTGAACTCGCGCCATTGATTGTCCGGCCCACGACTACTCGCTGCCCTCTCTCGATAAGTGTAAGTCTTCCATTCCGTTCGGTTGGACTCATCGCTCGCCGCCCACGCCACCGCATCGCCATTGTCCGCGTTTAAATCGCGCAGCTCCAAGGTCGAACCACCGCCATCAGTCGCCTTAGGCCAGCGTCCTCCATCGAAGTATCTGAGTTCGTCCACCGGGTTGCGGTAAGAATCACGAAGCAGGATATTTTCGCTGGTCCGTGACAGAGAGCCAGAGAACTCACCGAGAAGTCGAGCGCCGGGAAATGCGGCGGAAAAAAGAGCCGAATCGCGCGCAACGCAAGCATGCTCCCCCGATGCAAGCATCGTGCCTGCAGGGAAATTGAAGGCGATCCCACGGTCGAAGTCCCAGCCGCCAAGGTCGACCGCGCTTGCTCCACGGTTGGCAATCTCAATCCACTGGTTGTCGGAGTTGCGAAACGGCAACGCCGCCATACCGGGAGAAGTTTGCACACGCGCATCAAGCCCAACTCCGAATACCGTGTCGCTACTACCCGTGCTACTCTGATGCACCTCCACCGAGAGTCGATTTACGCCGAGGATGAGACTAGACACTGGGATCTGCAAAGTCTCAATAGCCGCGTTGCCAACGCTCGAACTCGCAAGCGTTTCTGGGTTAAGTGCGCCCGATGATAAGTTAAATTCGCCAACGCGCACCCCGTTGATGTAGAACGCGGCCCCGTCATCGATTTGATGGGTCATTACCAGCGATTCAGCGGTGTTGAAAACCTCCGCTGAGACAACAAAATCCGTCTCGTAGTAGTAAGTCACGGTCGACGATGTATAATTGCTAAGCACCGTCGTAAGCGGCACCGGCAAAGCACCGCTCTCAAAACCAATTGGCCCTCTCGCAGTTTTCCAATCGCCGACAGACGGATGCTCTTCTGTCACCCAACTAGATGTCAAATCGACGTCGTTACTATTATACCTCCAGCTGTCTTCCATCGCTACGAGTGGAATGACCTCGAATGTTGGAGGCACCCCAGGACTGCCGCCAAGACCTGGCGGGTTGTAGGCGATTTCACTAATCACGATGTCTTGATTGAACACAAAAACATTCGGCAAACCTGGCGTGGCAATGTTCGGATAGCACCAAGCTCCCTTCCTTTCTTCGGCACGGCCGCGGAGCCTCCCAGTCGCCTCGCGGGCGTCGAGAACCACTGTGTCGTTGGCATCAAAAAGAAAAAGTTTCTCTCCATCAGCAGGCTTGAAGCCGAGAGTAGCTTCATCAATCAAAAGTAGGGCTCCCGGGGCGAGCTGTCCGGCCTCGAGCTGATACCGGCGCAATGGATCATTACCAGCCGAGATGACGATTCCCGTGAGATCGATATTAGCTGGACCGGGATTGATTAATTCTACCCAAAAGCTGGCCTCAGTCGCGGGCGGCACTTCATTAAATGAAAGCATCGGAACGGAACTTGGAATCACGTCGGCAAATTCCACATCCAGCTCGACTCCGAACACGGTGTCACTGCTGCCGATTCTTTCCTGGTGGACTTCAACCGAAATCCGGTTATTTCCCGAAACCAGTGAGCTGGTCGCGAGTGTCATATCGGCTGAAAGGTTGTCGATTTCCACACCACTGAGAGCTGAGGTGCTAGCGTCGATGACTCCGGCAGGCATATTCACCCGTAGAACTTCCGTTCCATTGAGATAGACCACCGCGCCGTCATCAAAGCCGTGCCGCAATTTAAGAGACTGCAATCCCGACAACTGCGCGGCACTTAAGTCGAACTCGCGTTCATAGTAATAAGTGGACACATAGCTTGGGTTGGCATTCGGGTGGCTCAGCACTGTCCCCAGAGGAATGGTAGTACCGCTTTCGAAGCCGATTCCGCCTGCCCCTGACTTCCAATCACCCCCAATTGGATGCGCGATCGCAGCCCAGCCTGCGCCTGGATCAGCCGAAGTGTCCTTATATCTCCAAATGTCAGCAAGAGAGATCAACTCTACGGTCGTCGTGGGAGGAGAGCCTCCGGCATCAGGGAAGTTGGCCGCTAGGCGTGTCCCTCCGAGTTGCTCCGAATAAGTCCACAGGTCTGATCTGCCACTGGCGGTATACTCCTTAAGCTTGGCGAGTGTCGCTCCTGATCCGTCTGCAGCGGCCGGCCATCGACCATCATCTCCAAAGTCGAGCTGGTCCATGAGGCGGTCGCTTTGGTTATAAAGTCTCAAGCGCTCACCACCATTATCGATATTCCCGGTGAACGGGCCAAACTCGCCAGCACTCGGCGTCTTTGCGATCACGATGTAACTGCCAGGGTCTACGAGGGTACCTTTTGGAAAAGTATACCCAATGCCATCGATCCGCCACCCTGAGATGTCGGTGATGATTCCCATTTGGTTAAACAATTCGATCCATTCGCCACTTTCATCGGACCCCGCCGGGTTGTATTGCACCTCATTAAATACGACAACTCCATCGGAAGATGCCGACACGGGGTGACATACCAATCCGAGGAAGCCAAGGGCTAGCGTGAAAGCAAGGGGAGTCCCACTAAATGCCATACTTTGTCTGGCCAGATTAACGCGGCATCAATTTAACACGGTAGAAGACGCGTGGGCCAGTGACGAATGAAAGAAAATCTACGTATGTGCTCTCGTCCCCTTCGGCTTCAAAACCGTCATCGAGTTCGATCCATCCTCCGGGTTCTCCATTGGGCTTCAGGGAGGTGGAAGCCTCAATCAAATAGATACGTCCAGGAGTGGAATTAAAGGTGAACTCTACTCTTGGGGTTTCTTCGTCGAGGTATTTGATGCTAGTAATCTGAAGACCCTTTTGTGAGCCTTCTACCACGTTAATCTCAAAAGCGTAGGTTCTACCGAGTCCGGAGTGGCTGAAATTGTCGATCGTTTCGCCAACCTCGGTGGGCTCGATAAAATTGTTGGTGTGATCAGTTGAACTGAATCCGGAGCCTGAATTATCGATGTCTGTCCCAATGATTTCGGAACCTAAGTTGGTTGTGAAGAATCCAGCGTAAATATCTGTCGGAGCTTCGAGAGTGAAGCTCCCTGTCTCTATTACGGTTTGAATGCCATCGAGATCTGGATCGAATGCTGATCCGAGCCACAAGATAGAATAGGATGGCGGTGTTCCGGTCAGGAGCATTGGGGTAACTTCTCCGGTGCCGTCATTACTCCTAACGACGTTGAGTTTCCAGTCGGTCACATTGTAGGTGCCCGCATTAAGGGTGGTAAAGGCTGTTCGATCAATGTTGAGGCGCTCTTGATTGGCGGTGTCATATTGGATCGCTTCTGTGATATCGGAACCTGGACCGATAATACTACCGCCAATCACCGGAATCCGGGTCGCAAAATTCCAAGTTGTGTTATCGCTAATTCCCACAAAGCTATTTCCTGCCAAGTCATCGATTGCGGTAGGAGCAATCTGGACAGCATAGTTTTTTCCAAGCTCGAGATCGTCCGTCGGGTCGATTGTTATGACGCTACCTGAGATTGAAACCTGGGCATCGCCCACCGGGATTGCAACCTCTGTTCCGTCGGTGAGATTCTTTAAAACGATATCACCACTGCCGATCGCGATTCGTTCGTCAAAAGTCGCTTCGAGATCACTTACAAGGGGGACATCTATTCCGCCAATGGCGGGATAGAGGGCTTCTATTTTCGGGGCGTCAAAGTCGGGCGCAGCGGTATTGAAGGCCCACGTCACGTCATCTTCGATTCCAGTAAAGTTATCTCCTGTTGTGTCATCGATCGCGGTAGCATCGATCTGGATGGCGTATGCCTTGCCTCCTTCGAGAGATTCAGTTGGTTTGATGGTCAAGAAAACACCCTTGATGGTGACTTGGGCGTCGCTAACCGGAATCGCGATCTGAGTCGAGTCGGTCAGGTTCTTGATTGTAATGTTGCCGTTACCGGCCACGATCATTTCGTCGAATGTCGCTACCAGGTCACTGCTAATCGCGACTTCGGTTGAGTTGAGGCTAGGTTTTATACCGGTGACGACCGGGGGTGTTGGGTTAGAGAGTTCGACCGGTTCCACTTCGACCGAAAAGGCATAGGTGCGAGGAAGGTTTGCATGTCCGAACGAGGTGAGTGAGGCTCCAACGCTGCCCGCTTCGTCAAAATTTAATCCGTTCGCGTGGTCGGTTGTGCCGAAGCTTGTATCGGTCAGGATGCTGTTCTGGACCGCATCGGCATTCGTATTTTGAATGCCCGCTGCGATGGTAGCACCTCCTTCGGGAACAACGAAAGTGTCGTCGGTTCCACCGAAGGGAACTAGGTTCTGGATTCCTGGTTCAGTGTCGATAGTGGCCCCGAAGGCGAGGACGGTATGGTTCCCAGGACCGTTCACAAGGGTTACGAAAGGGAATACTGGCTGGGTAGCGCCGTTTGAAGCATCTTCTCCGGCTTGATAGTCCCAGGTCGTCGCCCGGTAGATTCCTGCAGCGAGGAATACGGTATCGGTGATGTTGATGTTCTGGCGCATCTGGTTGTTCGTGCCATTGGATTGGGTGTCTTGAACGCCCAATAGGTCCGGCCCAAAGCCGATGGTAGCGGCACTTGCTCCTGCCATCAGAGCGAAACTGATGGAGGCGGCCAGTAAATTTCTGGTGCTGGTCTGTATGTTCATATTAATGAATCTATTTGAATCTTTTTATACCATTTTAGTGGGTGAAAAAAACGCAGGATTGGGATTAACCGAACCTGCGCTCTGCTTGAAAGTAAAAGATTGGAATCTTAGCGGCGGCGGCGCATTCCGCAGAATCCAACGACCGCGATTAATGAGAGAAGGGAAGTTGATGGTTCGGGCACAGCCTCCACTTCAATCGAGAACCCGTAGGTTCGGGGAAGATTTGCGAACCCAAAGCTGTCAAGTGCTGCGCCGGCGCTGCCAGCGTCATCGAAATTCCCCGAATTCGCATGATCTGTAATTCCAAAGGAGGTATCGGTCAGGATGCTATTCTGGTGGCCGTTTGCACTCGGGTTTTGCACCCCAGCGGCGATCGTTGCACCACCTTCTCCGATAGTGAAGGTATTGTTGGCTCCACCGAAGGGAACATCAGTGTTAACACCAGGGTCGGTGTCGATTGTGAGGCCATATGCCACAACAGTGTGATCTCCGACCCCATTGACGATTGTGAGAAATGGAAAAACGGGCTGAGTCGCTCCATTTGTCGCATCGGCAGCAGCATTATAGGACCAAGACACTGCTTGATAGGTTCCCGCGCCGAGGACCACGGTGTCAGTGGTATTGATATTTTGGCGCATCTGGTTGTTCGTGCCATTTGACGGCGTATCCTGAGCTGGATTAGGTAAATCAGTGCCAAATCCTATTGTAGCGGCGTTGGCGTTGGTCATGAGCCCGAGGGCGGTAAGGGCAAAAAAAGCAGATTTTTTATTAATCATTACTAATGAGGGGTTC
>DCQM01000004.1:0-300 GCA_002323895.1 Akkermansiaceae bacterium UBA1518 | reverse complement strand
ATTTGACAAGATGCATTTAAAAAAAACTTTCCTCATCCCTACCCCCTTGCGGGCAGGATAGTTTGTTGCTGTTGGAAATACCCTTCTCCCCGAATTTCGGGCTCTGAGCCCCTCCAAAAAGAGAAATTGGCTCTAAAAAATATCCCTTTCAGAAAGATTGACGCCCTCTAAGCGTAAAATTTTCTAATGAAAGTGGGTTCGATCGTTTTAATCGCCAACTTTTTTGGGGTTTTTTTGGCAGTTGCGGTCGACACGGCAACTCCAAATGCCGAACAGCTTGAATTCTTCGAGAATAAAGTG
>DCQM01000189.1 GCA_002323895.1 Akkermansiaceae bacterium UBA1518 | reverse complement strand
CATCACGTTTTCTTGGCTCAGTGTTTTTTCCCTGCTTACTGGGTTAGCTGACGCCAATCAAGGACTAGAAGAAGAGAGTATTTCAGCCAGCGCTTCTGCTTTTTGGAAAGAATGGTCCAACGTCTGGGATAGATCGGTAAGCGAAGCTGAGCTTTCGCATCTTTTTACAGAAGATGCTTCTCTGTATTTGGATGCTTCTGACTCAATTGATGTAAACTTGGCCGGCTCTTTTCAACTTGCAAACCGCGCAGGATCACAAAGGAAAATTCAAGGGCGAGATAATATTTTGAAACAGTTTCGGGACTGGCCCTCTGAATGGTCAGACGGCGTTGTCAGAAAAAGCAAGTTTAAGATAGTAGGAATTGAGATCTCAGGTGGTCAGGTTGTTACCAATGAGCTCGTTGCAGTGGTCGTCGAAGGTGAAAAAATTTGGGAATATAATGGTCGCTGGAGAACAGAATGGATTCTCAAAGGTGAGGAGTTACTTTTTAGCAGTAGTAAGATTTTAAAGGGGCAGGTTGTCGAAGCAGAGAGATTAATTTTTGAAGAGAAAACAAGTGGGATCCTTCCGGAAAATAGCTCGACCGATCTTGAGCTAATTGAGGAAAATTTTTATTGGCGTGAAAGAATTCCTGCCTCGTTTGAGCCCGACCAATTTGGAGAAACTGGAATTTCAATTGCTGATCTTAATGGAGATGGATTGGAGGATCTGTATCTATGCCAAATTGGAGGTTTACGGAATAAATTATGGCTGAGAACCAAAAAGGGAGGCTTGGTCCTTTCTCCAGCGTCCGGTTTAGAAATCCGTGATAATACCGCGGCAGCTTTATTTTTAGATTTTGATTCAGATGGTGATCGCGATGCGATTTTGACGACCACCGCAGGTATCGTCGTTTTTGCTAACGATGGAAAGGGGAGGTTCAGAGAAAAAGAGAGATTTGCTGATCTGCCCTATGGATTTGGAATGGCCTCTTGTGATTATGATCAGGACGGAGATCTCGATGTTTTTGTCTGTCAGTATTACTCGTCACGTAGCCTAGAGGGTGAAGCATTGCGTGGCTCATTTCCGGTTCCTTTTCCAATCCATAATGCTGCCAACGGGGGGCCGAATGTTTTGTTGCGGAACGAGGGAGGCTTGAAATTCGTCGATGCAACTGAAGAAGCAGGAATCGGTCAATACAACTCACGTTATAGCTTCGCTTGTCTTTGGGAAGATTTTGATAATGATAAAGATCAAGATCTCATCGTCGTAAATGATTTCGGGCCTAACAATTTTTATCGTAATAACGGACAAGGTGGCTTTGTGGATTGCAGCGATTCCCCAGGATTGAGAAGTGGTGGTTTTGGAATGGGCGTAACTGTATCTGATTTTGATTTAGATGGTCTATATGACATCCATATCAGCAATATGTATTCGGGTGCAGGTAACCGGATTGCACGTCAAGAATGGTTTCATAAGGATAAGAAAAACGAAATTCGAGCAGCCCTGCTTGGGATGGCCCGGGGAAACACCTTACTGAGAAATTCGGGGAATGATACTTTTTCGGATATTTCTGACACGAGTGGAATTTCGATGGGTCGGTGGAGTTGGGCTTCTCTTGCAGTTGATTTAAATAATGATACTCGGGAAGATCTTCTGGTTGCTAATGGATTTGTGACGGGCAAGGACCCAGATGACTTGTGAAGTTTTTGGTGGCGGCAGGTCTTGTCGAATTCCCCAACACAGGATGATTCTGAGAGATCGAATCCTTCCGAATTGGCTTATGTCAGGCATTGGGGGGAAATGAATAATCGCTTAAAAAGAGGCGGATCACTAAGTGGAAGAGAGAGAAACTGCGCCTTTCTCAATATTGACGGTAAAAAATTTGCGACTATTTCGGGCGTAAGTGGTTTTGATTTACCAGACGATTCTCGATCTATGGCCCTGAGCGACTGGGATGGTGATGGACGTATGGATGTTTGGGTTTCTAATCGTACCGCACCGCGAGTAAGATTTTTCCAAAATAGGGTAGTTTCAAATGGGGAGTGGATTCAGTTTGGTTTGGAAACAGAACGTAGTTTAGACCCAGTGGGCGCGAGGATCGAACTTGTTCTAAGTAATGGCCGCAAACTGATGCGCAGCCTAAGGGCGGGAGAGGGGTTTCTTGGGCAATCGTCTCGATATCTCCACTTCGGTCTATCTGAGGAAAGTATCAAAACGATTAAGGTTCGGTGGCCAGAGGGTGAGTGGGAGGATTTTTCGGTGGCTGCTCCAGGAAGGCGCTACCTTCTTAAAAAGGGTTCCGGTATTCCTATGGTCGTAGCTCGACACAAAATATCAGAGCTACAAGGGCAGAGCCTGGGTAGTGCTAGTGAAAAAAGACCTGCCTGGATAGAAATGCCTCTCACAATTCCTATGCCGCCTTTAGTCATTGAGAGACCTGATAAGAAAAAGGCAGTTTTACCCTCTGGTGATGGTAGAGCTATGCTAATAAATCTTTGGGATCCTGAGTGCAAAGATTGTGCTGTCGAGCTTGCGGAATGGAAAAAAGGGCGCAGCAAGTTACCAAGTGATTTAGAAATTGTGACTTTGCTGGCTAATTCAAATATTTCAATTGGATCTGGTGGTGAATTTATAAAGGCCCTTGATCTCCCATTTTCTTGGGGAAAAATCGACCGTGACTCAGCTTTTCTACTAGCAAAATTTCTTCAAAGAATTTTTCAAACGCGGGAGGAGTTCAAAGCACCTGCGAGCTTTTTGATAAACGGTAGAGGTGAACTTGTTGCGTTCTCGCTAGATAAAGTGTCGGTAGACGACATCGTCGCGGGCGTGGCTGCGATCCCTGTTTCAGCTGAAACTCCGGTCGAGCGAGTGAACCGGGTCTATGGTAAGGGACTGTGGCTCGCTCCAGTTGAAAGGGAGAATTTATTATTTGTGCCTGAAATTTTGCTTGAGAAGGGACAATTGGAATTAGCAGCTGTTTATGTGCGCCGTGCATGGGAACATCTCTCAAGGCACCGAAAGATTAATGACTTACTCGTGGCTATTGGGGATCGTTATTTCAAAGCAGGGAAGATTGCAGAGGGTCTAAACTTTTATCTTAATGCGCTGAATAAGGGACATCTTAATCCGATCGTTATGAATAACGCTGCTTGGCAGCTGGCGACGAATAAAGATCAGAGGATACGGAATGGTGATCTGGCATTGAAGTGGGCTCAGAAAGCGCTTCAGCTCACAAAAGGTAATCAGGCCACTTATTTTGACACTCTAGCTGCTGGGTATGCTGAAAAAGGCATGTTTGCTAAGGCCCTAAGAATGGTAGACATGGGGCTAGAAAAGGCGGAAGTGTCTGGTGATTCGCTGACGAAAGCTAGCTTGTTGAAAGCAAAAGCGCTTTATCTGAGGAATCGCGCTTTCCGGGAGGAATAGATTTTTTTTGGAAAAAACCTTTAATTATATACTTTTGGGCTTGCAGAGCGATCGCAGCCTCTATATTTACACGCCTGAAATAACGTATATGAAGATTCTAACAATATTAACGCTAGGTTTGTCCATGATTGGTGCACAGGCTGCCTCAATTTCTGTAGCTGATAATAGCTTTGAGATTAACGATGGCGGTGACATGAATCCAGGGGGCTGGAACAATGGCATCGGTCCTGACTGGAACGGAAGAGATGGTGGCAGCGCTGGTGGTGCTTTTGAGGAATATATTGGTGGCTTTGTTGCTGATGGAACTGATCACATTGGTATGGGGACTGGCTACTATGTTTGGCAGGACACCGGTGTCGCATTTGCGCCTAACACAACTTACACCCTTACTGTTGCTGCCGGGAATCGCAATGCGAACTTTTCTGGGGTGGGCAACGCTTCGACCTACGCGATCCTCGCTGGTGGGACTAACCTCGGTGCAGCTAACTTTGCGAATACGGCTGCAGTCATAGGTGATGCAAATCTTACTCTCGCATCTGGTTCGGTTGACGCATCGACTTTCGCTGCAAGCTCTTTCGGTGATGGCGATGCCCTAGTCTTTACTACAGGTGCTACAGTTCCGAATGAGAACCTTGTAGTTCTTCTCGGCGACAACAGCCCAACCGGACGTTCTCACTTTGATAACGTTCGGCTGGAGGCAGTAGCAGCTGTGCCTGAAGTTTCTTCCGCTCTACTAGGTAGTCTTGCGGCGCTTTTCTTGCTCCGCAGACGTCGCTAATAGGAAGTTCCTTTATCTTTCCAAAACAGAGCTCCGAATTCGGAGCTCTGTTTTTTTGTGGTTGGCTACCCAAACTTGATGTCTCAGGCGATTTAGTGAGGCTGTTAACAGTGCAGGTTTAGGCGCGGTTGGGTAAACTTTTCCGCGAGATTCTCTGGGGGACCAGGGGGATTAGAATTCGTATTTAAATCCAGTGTAAAAGCTGCGTGGGAAAGCTGGACCAGCAACGTAATCAGAGTCTCGGAAGGCTCCAGTCTCAAGATCGTTCTGGAACTCATCTAAAAGATTACGAATTCCCAAGGATCCGGTGAGTTTACCATTTGAAAGCTCAAAGGTTTTAGAGAGCCCGAGGTCGACGTTGAAAAACCAATCACTCCTTTCAAGACGATTTTCTATAAGGTCACCGTTCGCAGGATCTGATATAACTCTCGGGAGATCCATTGGTCCGGTGAGCTTAGCTGTTACGAACCAATCAAACCAAGGAGCTTTATTGGTGAAGCGTATTAGGCCGAGAGAATTGGGTGTTTTTGCATACCGGTCTGTGATGATTGGATTATCGGCGGAATCAGAGAGGGTATCATCGCCAAGAAGAAGTTGGAAATTGTCATACTCTAAACGCTGCTCTACCCATGAGAATTCTAGCCTCCATGACGATTGGTCATACGCGAGATTCAATTCGGCGCCAAAAATATGGGAAGATTCACCATTGGTGCGAAGGAATTCCCGAACGTTGGCAGTGCTAGCGAGATCATCTGGTTCAACCACTAAAGTGTTGTCGAGCCAGGTGTGAAAACCATTCAATTCAAGACGCCAATTATCGTTTAAGTCCCACTCTGGGGAAATAGAGGCAGTGAGAGAGCTTTCCTCTTGCAGGTTGGGATCGTTGAAGGTTGTGAAAAGTTCTCCTCCAACATTCGAGATGTGCAAATCTTCGTCAAAAACTTCTGGGGCCCTAAAGCCAGTAGAAATCGCTGTCCGAAGGCGAAATTGGTCAGTCGCCGAATAAAGTAAGGCGGCCCGGGGTGAGAAGATTGGATTATCGACCTCGGAGTGCACGTCGAAACGAGCCCCGTATTCAAAAGTGATTTTTTCGTTCGGAGTATAGCGGTGCTGTGCGAGTAAGCCCAAGTTGTTGAAAGAGCTGTCAATCGCACGATTAGCGGAAAGCTGAACATCACGAATGTCTTCATATTTCCACTGGCTACCGAAAGTGATACGATGACGCTCGTTTAAGGTCCAGTTGGCAGTGGTTTCGATAAAATGGAGATTATCAATGGTGCTTCCGTAACCTCGATCATTTGTCCAAGTAGGATCAAAATAGGGGGAATTTGGATCGGGTGAGCCAAGAGCTACGGTGCCTCCATAATAAGAGTTACGATTTGTTCTGGAATATGAGTATGCGAAACTGGTGTCAAAGAGCTCGTTCCAATTTGCGATCCACTTTGCGGTTGCGACATGACGCTGCGAAAATATTTCTTCGGCAATTAGACCGGTATTAGTGGGTCTTCCAAAAATCTTAATGTCGCCACCAAGTCGTTCCTCGTCCGAGGTAAAGTAATCGAGGCTAAATTTATGGGCGGGGTTGGCGTTCCAAACGAGGCGGAGCCCGCCGTTTAAAAGGTTCCGTTCTGAGATGTCCGTAAAATCATCTCCTGCTAAATCAGTCGGTTGAATACGGTCAAACCCACCAAAGAAGGTCGCCTTGAACGAACCATCTTTGCTAACGTGATCATAAAGGCCGAAGAAGCTTCCTCCGGGGTCTTGTTTGAAGGTATTTCCGGGCATGGTTTTTAAATCGAGCGAAAACTGTCCTCCAGTCTTCTGCGGATCACGGGGGATGAGATTGATAACTCCCGCAACTGCACCAGGGCCATAAAGAACAGAGCCGCCACCTTTCACGATTTCGATTTGTCCGATCAAACCAGCTGGGATTTGTTCAATGCCGTAGACTCCAGCGAGAGCGGAAAAATTAGGAAGGCTATCGTTCAAAATCCCGATGTATTGCTGGGGTAATCCTAGCATTTGGATTGCTTGTTGATTGCAGTTTTGGCAGGTCGTTTCTACCCGAATTCCAGGTGAATACTCTACCGCTTCTGCTAGGGATCGGATGCCACGATTTTGTAATATTTCACGGTCAATGATCTCGGTTCGCACTGGAGTGTTCTTTAAATATTCTTGGTAACGTGACCCAGTCACAACAACTG